>JANMKB010000371.1:0-3398 GCA_031371805.1 Blastocatellia bacterium
ATCACCAAAAACAATGCTGTCGTTTATTACGAAGCAGAAATCAAACGACGCGGCAAAGTAGCAGAAATAAAAGTTGGGCCAGATGGGGCGGCGATGAGTAGCAAGTAATTCCTGCGCTACATTCTGACAAAATTAACTGCACTGAAGAAACTGCCTCGGATGATTACGACTACTCCGCTCCTAACTATTACACTCCTGCTTTTGCTGGGGTGTAACGGTTATGCACAAACTGCCAATCCGCCGGGAAATATTGTCCTAACACGCGACGAAGCCGTGCGGCTCGCGCTTGCCCAAGCTTCGAATTATCAGCAATCACAACTCAACGAACGCAGCGCCGCCGAAGATGTCAGTCAGGCACAGGTCGCGTTCCGTCCGAAATTTGTCGCCACGCCGACGCTTATTTACAACTCGCCTGCGATTGGCGCGAATGTGCCGCACACGCCCAGTTTTATTGGCGCAAATGCCATCACGGAAATTCAGGGACTGGTCGGAGTCACAGGCGAGCTGGATGTGGCAAAGCGGTTACGTGCCACACTTAATCGCAACCGTGCGCTGCTCGAAGCCGCGCATGCCGGAACTGACGTGGCCCGCCGCGCCTTAATCGAAGCAACCGAAGAAACCTATTACGCGCTGGCTTTGACCACCGCCCGCCGCCGTTCAGCAGAACAAAGCCTGGCTGCCGCTGAAGAATTCGAGCGCATTACCAGCTTGCTCGTTACGGGTGGCGAAGTCGCGCAAGTGGATTTGTTACGCTCCAAATTGCAAAGCAGCACACGCCGCGATGAACTTGAACAGGCTCGCAGCAACGAAGCCGCCACGACAGACAGCCTGCGCGTACTGCTGGGCTATGAAATGACGGTTCCGGTTGCAGTCGCCGATTTGCTGACAAGTTTGCCGGACGCAACTGAACTACAAAAATTCACCGAGGAAGGAATTGCCCGGCGACCGGAATATTTACAATTCGATTCGTTGTTACGCGCTGCAAAATTCGATGTGAATATTGCGAGGGCTGAACGTCGTCCACAATTCACTTATTCAATTAGTGGCGGTTTCGCTACGGATTCGCTGAAGTGGAATCCTTTGCATCAGCATACAGGCGTGCTGGCAACAGTTGGCTTGACGATCCCGCTCTTTGACTGGGGCGCGAGCAAAAGCCGCGAGAAACAGGCTGAATTTCGCGCGCAGACAATTCAATCAACCAGAACTTTAGCCCTGCGTGGTTTCGCGCAACAATTCTCGACGGCGCGGAGCCAGGCAATTTCTGCGACAACGCGCATTCGACTGACAGGCGCGGCGATCACCGATGCTGAACGCAACGTGGAAATTTCCATTGCTCGTTATCGAGCAGGCGAAGCGCAAATTATCGAAGTGACTGACGCGCAAAATACTTTAACTGCCCAACGAACTGCGCTCGTCCAGGCAATTTACGATTATCAGGTGGCGCTCGCTCGCCTTAGACAAGCAACAGGACAATGAGCAATTACCAAAAAAGATTGGCGGTAAATTACCGCAACCTAGCAGGCTGTGCAGCAATTATCTGCGCTGGAATTTGGTTCGCAAGCTGCAAGGCAAAACCCGCCGAAGTTGAGCCGCCCGTTGTCGTCAGCGTTCGCGCCGCCAAAGCCGAACGCCAGAATATCGCGTCGAATGTTTCCGCGCTTGGCACAATCAATCCCGCACAACAAGCCACAGTCAGCGCAAAAATCTCCGCGCCGATTGCACAAATGGCGATTCTAAAAAATAAAGCTGTCCGCGCCGGAGAAGTAATCGCCGTACTTGAAGCCCACGATTTACAGGCACAGAAAAGAGAAGCCGCCGCCTTTCTTGAAGAAGCAAAACTTAATGCCCGCAGCTTAAAAGCAGGCACCATCCCGCAAGCCATAGCGCAAACTGAAAAAGATATTCGTGAAGCGAAAGCCAATGTCGAAAATGCCCGCGCTACTTATAACCGCCGCGCTGCGCTCTACAAAAATGATGGCATCTCCGCGAAAGATTTAGAAGCCGCCAGGCTCGCGCTCACAACGGCGGAAGGTCAACTGACGCTCGCCGAACGCACGGCAACGCTGCGGACTTCTGCCGTCAACCCGAACGATACGGCGCTTGCGGAAACAAAAATAAAAGAAGCGGAACAGCGCATCGCCACGCTCGACACGCAACTCAGCTATGCCATAGTGCGTGCGCCTGTGAGCGGCATCGTCACTGAGCAATTTCAATTCAAAGGCGAGTACGCCGCCGCCGGAGGGAAACTCATCACGATTTCCGACATCAGCGAAATCATCATTAAAGCGCCTTTCGCCGATACTGTTGCCGCCCAAATTAAAATTGGCGCAGCCGCGACTGTCAAACCCGCCGATGCCCCAG
This sequence comes from Blastocatellia bacterium, assembly GCA_031371805.1. GTDB lineage: Bacteria > Acidobacteriota > Blastocatellia > RBC074 > RBC074 > JAFDVL01. The sequence continues at coordinate 2,362 of JANMKB010000371.1, forward strand.
ATGTGACATTGACGGGACGCGTGTCGCTCATCAGTCGTTCCAGCGATCCCGCCAATCGCACGGTAGAAGTATGGGTAAATTTGAAAAATCCTGGCGGACGATTGCGTTCCGGTGGAGCCGCTGAAGTCGCCTTCGCCACGCAACATATCAACGAGGCTGTAGTCATTCCGGCAACTGCAGTGACGCTCGACGCGAGCAACGCTGACAAAGGCACTGTGATGGTGATAGACAAAAATTCTGTCGCGCATGAAAAGAAAGTCACTATCGGCATCCGCACAGGCGATTTGATTCAAATCACTGAAGGCTTGAGCGGCGACGAAACAGTAGTGACCGAAGGCAGCTATGCGTTACCCGATGGAACAAAAGTGCAGGTGAGCGAAGAAAAAGACGACAAAGAGGGGAAAGAAAAGAAAGATGAGAAGAAGGATGAAAAGTGATAAGCTTTTTTAATATCTGATCTATTTTGGTTTTGATTAGAATGAAAGGAGTTCATCAATGAGTATTACAAGAACCATCGAAGCTGTCTTTGAGCATGGAGCTTTTCATCCTGCCTCAGTGCTTGATCTTCCGTTTAGCGAAGGGCAAAAAGTGCGCCTTGTGGTTGAGCCGATGGGAAAAACCGATGAGATTTTAGCGCTCGCGGCTGAAGTTTATGCAGGTCTCTCCACTGATCAGATTGATGAGATTGAAAAGCTCGTTCACCGGAGAGAAGATTTTTTTGATGAAAGGCAAGCAGCGTGACAATGCGCGAACCTGTTTTGTTAGATACTGATAATTTGTCGGCGACTAAGCGCCGACAACCGCATGCTACGGCGTCTTCCCGTACATATTTGAATACACATCAACGCTTCACCTTTTCAATTATCACACGGTATGAAATAACGCGTGGGCTGCTCGCTAAAAAAGCTGCCAGTCAGCTTTCTGCTTTTGATCGCCTCTGCGCTGTCAGTGAAGTTTTACCGCTGACCGAAGCTGTCGCAATGCAGGCGGCAGAGATATACGCCGATCTTCATCAGCGAGGTCAATTAATCGGTGAT
>JANMKB010000375.1:0-9108 GCA_031371805.1 Blastocatellia bacterium
ATTATTTTCCGCTACCGCAGATGGTCAGGGACTGGCGGCGGCAACCGTGACAAGAGTTCGCGCCGATGGTTCTCGCAGCGATGAAAATACAATTGTCTATGATCCCGCACAAAACAAAATCGTGCCTATCCCGATTGATCTTGGCCCCGCGACAGATCGTGTTTTTCTGCTATTGTACGGAACCGGAATGCGCTTTCGCAACGTGACCGCGATAGCACAAATCGGAGGTGTAAACACCCCCATTAGTTACCTCGGCCCGCAGGGATTTTTTGTCGGGATGGATCAACTAAATTTGCTGCTTCCGCGCACGCTATTGGGACGCGGCGACGTTGACATCAACCTTAATATTCAGGGACAAGCCGCCAATCCGCTGAAAGTAAAAATTAAGTAGTCTGTTAACTAACAATCCTATGCACCCTGATCCGCGCACCATCGCTACCAATATTTTTCATCGCACCATCGCCGCTATCGAAGTTGAAGCCGTCGTGCGCCAGGCTTTGCAAATCAATGGCAATATTCTTAAAGCTGGCGACACAATTTGCGACCTGAAGCAGTTTTCTCAATTGCTTGTGATTGCGATTGGCAAAGCGGCTGTGCCGATGGCGCATGCTGCAACCAGTATTCTCGGTGATCGCATCAGTGACGGATTGGTGGCGACGAATGAGTTGACGGAAGCTGGCAATACTCAATTGAAAAATTTCATCGGTGGTCATCCTTTGCCCAATCAAGGCAGTCTGGCAGCGGCTGAATTCGCACTCAATTTATTACGCACAGCAAATAACGAAAAAACGCTTGTGCTGTTTTTGCTTTCCGGTGGAGGCTCAGCTTTATTTGAAAAACCAATTGCGGATGAAATTACGCTGGCTGATTTGCAAACCATCAATCGCGTACTGGTTGGTTGTGGTGCAGTGATTGGCGAAATGAATGTGGTGCGGCGTTTCCTTTCTGCCGTCAAAGGCGGACGCCTCGCGGAAGCGGCAAATCGCGCCCGCCAAATTTCATTTTATATTTCTGATGTGAATAGCGATGACCTGTCGGCAGTGTCTTCTGGGCTGACGTTGCCGAGCCAGGCAACACGCACCGACTTCGACCGCATTGTGACAAAATATGATTTGCTCAGGCAGTTTCCGGCGCACATTTCAGAATTAATCGCGGGCGGAAATTTGCCTGATTTGCCGCTTGCTTCAACCACTGAATTACGCTCGCATCATTTGTTGCTCGACAATTGGAAAGCCTTGCAAACCGCGCAGCAAATCGCTGAGCAGGATTACAATTGTGTAGTCGAAATTGCAGCAGATTTAATCGAAGGCGAGGTTTCAGAAATGGCTCAAATTCACCTCGCTCGTGTGCAGGCTTTACGCACAGCAAATCCAGGGAAAATTGTGTGCCTGCTCTCTGGCGGCGAAGTCATTTGCCCGGTGCGCAGTAACGGTCAGGGCGGACGCAATCAGGAATTTGTGTTACGTGCGGTAATCCAGAGCGGTGCAGTCTTCACTGAAGCAGGCGAACAATTTGCAATTTTGAGTGGCGGCACAGACGGCATTGACGGTCAGAGCTTAGCCGCCGGCGCAAGCGCCGATGAAACGACGATGCAACGCGCAATTGACCTAGGACTCGCAGCCGAAAGCTATTTGCAGAACAGCGATTCCTTCAATTTTTTCAATGCTCTTGGCGATGCCATTATGATTGGGCCAACAGGGAATAATGTGCGGGATTTGAGAATCCTGGTTGCCTGACATTACATTCACTGGAGCGCATCTGTAACCATAAAATCAACCACAATCCTCGTTGGCGCGACTTCGATACAATGAATGTTAGGCTGGGATTAGCGAGTCATGATGGGAAATTGACTGGAAGATAAAGTTGATAGCTCCAAAAAGTTCAGCTAAATTTCCTACTGTATATCCTTCCAGATTACTGGTAAACGTCGTGCCTGTCAGTTTACCAAATTTCCAGAGTTCGCCATCCGTCACAATCCCATAAATCGGTTTGTGCAAATCATCATTGATTTTCTGAGCAGCTACCAGTTCGGCCAAACATTGGCCCCAGCCTTGTTCGAAATCGTTTTTCTTCGCCTCCACTATTATCACCAAAGGCAGGTCCAGGACTGTCTTGCCGAGGGCGGAGCGCGTGGCAATCAGGTAATCAGGCGTCCCATTCAACTTGTCGTTGTAGGTCATCGCTTTCTGAATCCAAAACGAATAATGCTCATGAAAATTTTTATACACCTCGCGCAAAATCGGCGTAATAACCAGTTCTGTCCGCGCCGCTTCCGAGGTGAAAACATCAATATTTCGCTGGTTAAAGTCAAACTCCTCACGGAAATGCGCAGGTGGTTCCAGCCGTTGTAGCGCCAGAAAATTTTCCTCCTGATACCTGATCCCAAATTCTTTTTGTACCTGCGAGATGTTTTTGTAATCGCTGAAAGCCATAATTTATTACCCCTCAACACCATGGCATTTCTTGAATTTCTTGCCTGAACCGCACCAGCAGGGATCGTTACGTCCGACCTTTGGCTCGGTGCTGACATAGGTTCTTGGTTTACCTGCATCATCGCCCGCCGCCGCCGCGCTCGCATTCGCTTTGGTGTAAGTCACTTCGCCACGACGGGGACGGCGCGGCGCGAGTTGTTCCTGCGGTTGCGACTCGACGACAAATTGTGTGCGGAACAAACGCTTCACGGTTTCGCTGTCAATTCGTCCCAGCATCGCTTCAAACATGGCGAAGGATTCTTTTTTGTATTCAACGAGCGGGTCTTTTTGTCCATAACCGCGCAGGTTGATACCCTCTTTCAAATGGTCAATCGCCAGCAAATGGTCTTTCCACTGCGCGTCCACAATGTTGAGCATCGTGAAGCGTTCGTAATACCGCAGCGCTTCGACGCCGACCATTTCTTCTTTATCCGCGTAAGATTTTTTGAGCGTTTCCCAAATCGCATCACGCAGGCTGTCACGATCCAGCGTTTCAGGATTGAGACCGACGGCATCAAGATCAATGCCGTATTGCTCCAGCATCTGCACTTTCAAACCGTGAACATCGCTGCCGCCATCGGTGCCGAAATGCAGGTCGAGAATGTCATCCAGTTGCGCCTCCGCCATTTCCTGAATTTGCACTCCGAAATCAGATTGCTCCAGCAGATCACGGCGCATGCTGTAAATCGTGCCACGCTGTTTATTCATCACGTCATCGTATTTGATGAGGTGTTCGCGGATAGTGAAGTTGTGCGATTCGACGTTCTTTTGCGCGGCTTCGATGCGTTTGCTGACCAGCTTCGATTCAATCGCAACACCTTTTTCCATCCCCAGCCGCTCCATAATTGAGCGCAACCGATCTCCCGCAAAAATGCGCATCAGATCATCTTCGAGCGAAAGGAAAAAGCGCGATTGGCCGGGATCACCCTGGCGTCCGGCACGACCACGAAGCTGATTATCAATGCGCCGCGATTCGTGACGCTCACTGCCCAGAATGTATAAACCGCCCAGCTCCACGACTTCGTTATGTTCGACTTCGATGGCTGGTTTGACCTGTTCAATGGCGGCTTCGATTTGTTCCGAGGTGGCTTCGTCCGGGTCAATTTCCTGCCGCTTTAATAATTCGCGGCCTAAAAATTCCGCGTTGCCGCCCAGCAAAATATCAGTTCCACGACCCGCCATATTGGTCGCAATCGTGACCGCAGCTTTGCGTCCGGCCTGGGCGACAAATTCGGCTTCGCGTCCGGCATTTTCAGGCTTGGCGTTCAGGAGGTTGTGTTTGATGTTGAGTTTCTGCAAACGGCGCGAAATAATTTCGGAATTTTCGACCGAAGCTGTACCGACCAAAACCGGCTGACCTTTGTCGTGCAATTCCTTAATCTCTTCGCTGATCGCGTCCCATTTTTCATCCAGCGTGCGGTAAATCATATCGGAATGATCGGTGCGCACCATCGGACGATGCGTCGGAATCGAAGTCACATCCAGATTGTAAATCTTGGCGAATTCAATTGATTCGGTTTCCGCTGTTCCGGTCATCCCGCTAAGCTTGTGATACATGCGGAAATAATTTTGCAACGTGATCGTCGCGTAGGTCTGCGTTTCTTTCTCAATCTTGACGCCTTCTTTGGCCTCGACCGCCTGATGCAATCCATCTGACCAACGCCGACCGGGCATCACACGTCCGGTGAATTCGTCCACGATCACGACTTCACCGTCTTTAATGATGTATTGTTTGTCGAGATTATAAAGCGTGTGGGCGACCAAAGCCTGTTGCAGGCAATGCAGCATTTCCATGTTCGCTGGTTCATAAAGATTGCCATAGCCCAGCATTTTTTCAGCTTTTTCAATGCCCACTTCGGTCAGTGTCGCGCTGTGCTGTTTCTCGTCAACCTGATAATCAACCTCGCGCGTCAGCTTCGGAATTGTATCGTTGGCTTCGTAATATTTTGTCGTGTTGTCGTCTGAAGCGCCGGAAATAATCAGCGGCGTGCGTGCTTCGTCAATCAGGATCGAGTCAACTTCGTCCACAACCGCGAAATGATGACCGCGCTGGACACAGGTAGACAACTCAAATTTCATGTTGTCGCGCAGATAATCAAAGCCAAATTCGTTATTCGTGCCATACGTGATGTCGGATTTGTAGGCTTCCTGCCGCTCGAAATCATCCATGTCATTTTGGATGCAACCAACCGCCATTCCCAGAAATTTGTAAATCCGGCCCATCCAGTCCGAGTCACGTTTCGCCAGATAATCATTGACGGTAATGACATGAACACCTTTGCCCAACAGCGCATTCAAATAAGTCGGCAAAGTCGCCACCAGCGTTTTACCTTCGCCGGTGCGCATTTCCGCGATCATTCCTTTGTTGAGCGCCATGCCGCCAATCAATTGCACATCAAAATGCCGCATCCCGGTCACGCGCTTGGAAGCCTCACGCACACAGGCAAAAGCTTCCGGCAAAATTTCTTCGAGTGCTTCCAGCTCGACCTGCTTGTAGGCATCGGGCGCGAGTTCTTCTGTGCCTTCCAGTTTTTTGGCCAAGCGTTCTTTGAGTTCCGCTGTTTTACCGCGCAATTCATCGTCAGAAAGTTTCTGGATGGATGGCTCAAAAGCATTGATCTGTGCGACCACGGGCCAGAGCTTTTTGAGTAAGCGTTCATTGGCGGAACCAAAAATTTTAGTTAGAGCTTTTTCTACGGCGTTCATGTAAATACCTTATGATGGAAAGTGCCTCGTGGACAAAAGATAAAGATCAGGGGCTGGAAAGAGCAATGAGGGATTCTAGTTTACTGGAACAGACAGCGTCAAGCATTCGTTTTTCCAGCCGACGAGTCATATACGGCGACAGGGAAATAGAAGTTCGCTTTTCAGGGTTGCCGAGCAGGCAGGGCAAAGCAAATTATTATGGAGCTGATATTTCTTTAAGGTTCAAGGGAGGTTTCTTAAACCATTTGGCAAGCTTTTCAGGATGCTGTTTGAGTTCGGCTTGCAGCGCGGCAATTTCTTCCGGTGAAAAATAATTGCGGCGCTTTTCGGCTAATTTGTTTGGCGGGATGTGCTGATAAAGCCATTGACGGTAGGCGCTGAGACCATCCGCATAACCGCGCACAACAGTCAGTAAATCTGTCCATCTTTCAAATCGCGCCGTGAATTTTTTCCCAGTCAGACGAACCAGCCCTAAATGTTGCAGGCGGTTTTTCTGTTTGAGCCAGACGACATGCCCAAGCTCGTGCGCGATAATTGCCCGCAAACCTGCTTCCGGTGCAGCAAGAGCAAAAACCTGCGGATTTACTTTCAGCAAAAAATTGATTCGCCGACCAGATAAAAACCTTGCCAGGCTGAGGCGTGTCACAAAGTAATCTGACGCGCTCGAAAAAAGTTCGACCTGCACAATCGTCTCGCTGAGTTCCGGGAACGAAGCTTTTTTAATTTCAGCTACTAGCTCACGCGTTCGTTCAAGTGCTGCTTGTTTGTCTCGTTCATCGGTGGCAGAGAAAGCAACCGACGAAGAAAAAATCAGCAGCAAAATGAAAATAGTTTTTTTCACGCAAACAGATTTCCGATGACAGGAATGGCGCGGCGATGGATCAACAGGATCAACCCGCTGGCAACAAATACTACAAGAGCTAAAACAAAAAGCAATCCGCCATCATCCTTAACAACGATGCCGAGCCGGGTCAGGTGGCTCAGCATTGCACCACTGATCGTGCCCAGCGCGAGGATTGCTCCGATGGTCACGGTGCGCGGGGTCAATAATAAAACTGCCGCAATTAATTCGATTACGCCCGAGCCAATGCGCCCCCAGGGTTCGGCTCCCAGTTGCGTGAAAATGTAAACTGACTCTTCGGCTCCGGTGAATTTAAAGAACAGCGTTTGCAGCAGGATGACGGCAATGATGAGTTGCAAAACCCAACTGACAAGATTCAAATTGCGGGTAATCATTTGGGGTAGTGCGAATTCCATTTCTTTCTCCTTCGATAATTGTTCGTGCGTTCTCTTTATTGTTTGCCAGCTTAAAAATATTCCCGACAAATTCACCTCACATGGCGCCTGCTTCACCATAACGTGCGCCATGCCCAATGCCGCAGGACGTGGCGTAATCGGCCAGTTCCGTGCGCAGCAATTTTCTGCCGCGATTGATGCGGGACATCACCGTACCCATCGGAACATTCAACATCGCGGCGATTTCTTTGTAGGAAAATTCTTCGACATCGGCGAGCAGAACCACAGCGCGAAAGTTTTGCGGCAATTTACTCAGGGCGGCTAAAACATCTTCGTCGGTCAGAGTTTGTGGTGTTTCCGGCTCCCGGGTCAATGTTTCCAGCAACATCTCATCGCTGTCAGATTTCCATTTCAGGCGCAGCCATTTGCGCCGCTGATGGTCAATCACATGAAACATAATTTTGAAAAGCCAGCCGCGAATGTTCGTCCCCGTCTCAAAACGATGAAAGGATTTCCAGGCTTGCAAATATGTTTCCTGCACAATGTCTTCGGCCTCGGCAGCATCGCCCAGCGTATGACGAGCCGCACGGAACAAATCGTTAAGGTGAGGTAGTGCGATTGCTTCAAATGAGTCAAAATTTTCACTGGCCATTGTCGCTTGCATAATTTCCTTCCTCGCAATCTATGCGTTTTCTTTTAGCTGTTCTTTGAGAAATGGCGAGCAGTTAATGAGCTGGACCTGAGGTTTTTGTAGTGTCTGAAACAACGCGATGCCCTGGCGGTCAACGAAAGTCACTCCGGCACAATCTAAAATGAGTTGACAATTTTTGGCTAACGCCTGATCGCAACTTTCTTTGAGAATATCAACCCAGCCATTTACGACCTGCCCTTCCAGTAACAAAATCACGTTTTCAAATGAGGGGTTGTTTTCAGAAATCCTTAACATCAATTTTCTCCTTTTGCTCAGCCTTACGACAGTAGGTATTGCAATGCCAGTACCATTCTTATGAAGCACCAGACTTATTCAGGTAAGCCATTGGTAAATAATAAGTTATTGACTATTAATGAGTTTTTACAGGACTTACCGCCCTTATGATTTTGTGGCAGGTTCGTGGTTCGTGGGCTTCGTGGCTACGAAGTTTCGTGGGTGAAGCATAAATTTTCGTGGGCAAAAAAAGATGGTGGGAATCGTTCGTTTTCTAAAATGTGCCACTGCTCAACAATCATCAGCATAATGTGCTAACTTCTGATGGAACAGTTTTACGATTTTGAGATCACCAGCGAAAAAGCATTCATCGGAGAAAATCATGCAAAGAAAATCTTTACTGCAAGTACTCGCCTTCACACTTGTCATTGCCCTCACTCCGCTCGTAACCGGAGTCCAGGCCACGATCCAAAAAAGTGCGAAGAAACCCGCCGCACTATTGTCTGCGGTGAAGGAAAAAACTTATACGATTGTTCCAGGCGAAAGCAGTATTGGGGTCTTTGTCGCGAAAGCCGGATTCGCCAGCTTTGTCGCACACGATCACAATATGGCGGTCAAGACTTTATCAGGGCGAGTCGTCGTGCCGGAAGCAGGCGCAGCACAAGGCTCCTTAGCACTTGATATGGATGCCAGATCGCTGGTGATTTACGATAAAATCAGCGACAAAGACAAGGCCGAAATCACGAAATCAATGAATGATGTTGTGCTGGAATCCGGCAAATATCCGAAGATCACTTTTCGTTCCACCAGCGTTAGCAATTTCACCGGTTCGGGCCTGACCGTTAACGGAAATCTTACTTTGCATGGAACAACCAAACCAATTGCTATTCCGGTTGCGCTCACTGCGACGCCGCAACAATTGCGTGCAACAGGAAAATATACGCTGCGACAAACTGATTTTGGGATTGCACCTTATTCAGCTTTTGGCGGAACCGTTAAGGTGAAAAACGAAGTTGTCATCAGCTTCAATATAATTGCGCGATAATTCCTTACCCTTTCCCAAACACAGGCAAAGCCGCACCATGAATGGCGCGTGCGGCGTCTGATGCCAGAAACATAATCACATCGGTCAATGCCTCTGGCGCGACCCATTGGCTGAAATCGCTGTCGGGCATTGCCTGGCGATTTTGTGGCGTGTCAATCATTCCGGGCATCACACAATTCACGTTAATATTTTTGTCTTTCAATTCAGCCGCCATGCTTTCAGTTAAGCGGACAACCGCCGTTTTTGAGACACTGTACGCAGCGGCGTTCGCTTCTCCGCCTAACGCTGCACGAGAAGCAATACTGATAATTTTCCCGCTCCCTTGTTGCAGCATTTGCGGAATCACGGAACGGCAGGAAATCACGAGCGAACGCGCATTCAGATTCAGCAAAAAATCCCAGTCGGCAAGCGGCGTTTCGTGCAACAGAGTTCCGGCCTTGTAACCGCCTGCCGTATTAACCAGCACATCGATTCGTCCCAATCGCCGCACCGCTTCAGTTACCATTTTTTCGACGGCTGTAACGTCGCCGAGATCAACTGAGTGTGCTAAAAAATGTTGCGGTGAATTTACCAGTTCAGGAAAAACTTTTTGCAAACGATCCGGCGCACGATCCACTAACACCAAATTTGCGCCAGCGGTTTGGAAAGCGTGCGCAGTGGCAACGCCTAAATTGCCGGCGGCTCCGGTGATCACAACTACACGATTTGAAAAGTCGAACATTTTA
>JANMKB010000389.1:0-10862 GCA_031371805.1 Blastocatellia bacterium
GGTCAGTTTGAGCTGGGATGATGGTAGCGGTTGGCACATCAGCGAGGCGCAGAAATGGTGTCGGGTTGAACTGCGTGAAATCTTCGGGCAACAAACTTCCGCTGGCATTAAGTGTGATGGCGCGCTCCACCGCATTTTCCAGTTCCCGCACATTGCCCGCCCAGAGCAGCGATTTCAACCATTCAATCGTTTCCGGTGGGACGCTCACATTTCTTTTTAATTTGGCATTCGTGCGTTGCAAAAAATGTTCGACCAGGAGGAGGATGTGTTCGACTCTTTCGCGCAAGGGCGGAAGCGGGATATGGATGACGCTGAGGCGGTATAGTAAATCCTGGCGAAAATCGTCAGAGTTCAGCAAATCCTGCACCGGGCGATTGGTCGCGGCGACAATCCGCACATTGACGCGACGCGCTTCACTGGCGCCGACTGGCCTGACTTCCTGCTCCTGCAAAACCCGCAGCAGTTTGACTTGGAATGCTAGTGATGTTTCGGAAACTTCATCCAAAAATACCGTGCCGCCAGTGGCAGTTTCAAAAATCCCGCGATGCGAATTTGCCGCGCCCGTAAAAGCGCCGCGCACATGTCCGAACAATTCAGATTCCAGCAATGTTTCGGTAAACGCTCCACAATTGATCGGCACAAACGCTTTGTCCGCACGCAGTGAATTGTCATGCAAGGCACGGGCAATCAATTCTTTTCCCGTTCCACTTTCGCCCGTGATTAAGACAGTGGAATCGGTTGCCGCCACCCGCGCAATCAATCTGTAAACTCCCACCATGGCCGGACTCTTGCCCACAATCGCGGTTGGCTGCGTCGTGATTTTTGCAGTCTTGGTCACCGGGCGAGCATTGGTCGTGCGCCATTCGAGCGCGCGGCGCAAAACTGTAATCAAGTCTGCCACGGGAAATGGCTTGCCAATGTAATCGAAAGCTTTTTCGCGGACAGCGGCGGCGGCGGTTTCCAACGAGCCATGCGCGGTCACGACAATCACCGGAATCGTCGGCCAGGTCTGGCGTATTTCTCGCAGGACATCCAGCCCCGATTCAGAACCCAGCTTGAGGTCAAGTAAGACGACATCAATTTTTTTTCTGACAAAGCGCGAGCGCCGTTGCCGCATCGGTGGCAAGGCTGGCGGCATAACCTTCAAGTTCAACCAGATTCAGGACGACCAGCCCGAATTCCTGATCGTCATCCACAATTAAAACATTTGGTTGCGGTTTATCCTGAGTAATCATGTTGTTATGGTAATTAACTGAACCTTAGACATAAAGCAACTCAATCATTGACTTTACGCAGCAGAGAAAGGCATTATCACTATTTTGAAACGAGCCGAATTTCTATGAATAATTTATCAGAACAAACGCTGCAAGGGATCGCACAGGAGAACGCGGCGCTGACGGAAACGTTAAATCAGCTCTCGTCCATCAATCGTTATAATCGGTGGATGTATGATCAATTCGCCGTCTGCCTCGGGCACAAAATTCTGGAAGTCGGTTCCGGCACGGGCAACATTACACAGTTTTTATTGACGGGAAACCGCGCAGTGTTCGCCACCGATGTCCTGCCAAATTACCATGAAGAATTACAAATTCGCTTCGCCGGAAATCATAACATCCAAATCGGAAGCTTCGATCTGGATCGCACCGCGCCGCGTGAATTTGTGGCGTCGCCGTTTGATACAGTGGTCTGCCTGAATGTCCTCGAACATATCGAAGATGATCTTTTTGCCCTGCGACAAATGTACGAATCGCTCAAACCTGGCGGACATCTGGCCTTGCTTGTTCCGGCCCATCAGTTTTTGTTCGGCGCCTTTGACAAAGCTGTCGGCCATTTTCGCCGCTACAATAAAAGCGGTTTGCGCGGGCGTTTGGTTGAAGCAGGATTCACCGTTAAATCCCTCAAGTTTTTTAATGCCGCCGCAACGCTGCCGTGGTTTATCAATGGACGCTTGTTGCAGCGCGATTATCTGCCCAATCAGCAGGTAAGCCTCGCTGATAAACTCGTCCCCCTTCTGAAGCTCGAAAAACTTTTCGGGCCACCGTTCGGCATTTCATTAATTGCTATCGCCGTTCGCGGTTGACAGTTCGCCGTTCGCAGTAAAGACAGTTTGCTGTTGACTGCGAACGGCGAACTAATCCTGCTGCGAACTTCTTCCTGCGAACCGCGAACTAACAACTGCAAACTATATTATGCGCTGGTCAAATTATTTCATTCCTACTTTACGTGAAGAACCGGCAGACGCCGAAGTCGTTAGTCATAAGCTCTTATTGCGGGCTGGCTTCATCCGTCAGCTAAGCGCGGGCATTTATTCGTATCTGCCGCTGGCACAACGATCAGTCCTGAAAATCAGCAACATTATCCGCGAGGAGATGAACGCGATTAACGGACAGGAATTTTTCTTCCCGGCCATTCACCCGAAAGAGCTTTGGGAAGAATCCGGTCGCTGGGCGCTGATGGGCGATAATATGTTTCGCCTGAAAGATCGCAAAGGCGCGGAATACTGCCTCGGCATGACGCACGAAGAATGCTTCACCGATGTAGCGCGCAAGCACCTGCGTTCGTACAAGCAATTGCCACAGGTCTGGTATCAGATTCAAACGAAATTCCGCGATGAACAGCGCCCGAAATCAGGCTTGTTGCGAGTGCGTCAATTCACGATGAAGGACGCGTATTCATTCGACATTGACAACGCCGGACTCGACAAATCTTTTGCGGAACAACGTGAAGCGTACAGCCTAATTTACTCGCGCTGCGGATTGGATTTCGTCATCGTGGACGCCGACACCGGAGCGATTGGCGGCACCGCTTCCAATGAATTTATGGTGTACACCAACGCAGGCGAAGACCTTGTCGCAAGCTGTCCGCAATGTGGCTACGCCGCGAATACGGAAAAAGCGCAGGCTCGTCTTGCGGTCATCACGGACGAAAATCCTGACGCAGCAGTTGAAAAATTTCCCACTCCCGGCGTCCGCACGATTGATGATTTAATTAATTTTCCCGGTGGCGCAACGGCTGAGCGGCAAATCAAAACTTTGATTTATGTGGCTGTCTGTGAAAGCGAAAAAGAAAAACGTAACATCATCGTGCTTGCGTTATTGCGCGGCGATCATCAGTTAAATGAGGCGAAGCTCAACAACGCTGTGGCGAGTGTTTTGAAAGACACATTAGCCAAAGACAAGCTCGAATTATTCCAGGTTCGTGCCGCCCAGGCTGATGAAATTTTAGCGGCGCTGGGTGCGAATGCTGGCAGCCTCGGCGCAGTCGGTGTGACCAATCATCCAATCATCGTTGATGAAGCTTTGCGTGGTCGGGCGAATATGACGACAGGGGCGAACGAAGACGATCATCACTTGCGCGGCATCAACGTTGAACGCGACATCAAAGCCACGCAATGGTCTGATTTGCGCACCGTGAACGAAGGCGAAGGCTGCCCGAATTGCGAGGGCAACTTACGCCTGGGCAAAGCGCTTGAGGTCGGACATATTTTCAAGCTCGGCACAAAATACAGCGCGGCGATGGGCGCGACTGTTTTGAATGCGAATGGCAAACCGCAACCAATTATTATGGGCTGTTACGGCATTGGCGTAGAGCGCATTCTGGCCGCTGCAATTGAACTCCACAACGACGACAAAGGCATCATTTTTCCAATTACGATTGCGCCGTTTCAATTGGTGATTACGCCGATGAATGTGAAAGACGCGACGCTCAAACAAACGGCGGATGATCTGTATCAGGAATTGACGCAGGCCGGGATCGAAGTCCTGTTTGATGACCGCGATGAACGCGCCGGAGTCAAACTCAACGACGCTGATTTAATTGGTATTCCGTTCCGCATTCAGATCGGCAAAAAACTCGCCGAAGGCCAGGTGGAATTTTATGATCGCGCCACGAAGCAGGCCGAAGACGTAGCCGTTGGCGAGGTTGCCAGCATTGCTATCCAACGAATCAACGCAGCACTCCAGGCATTGAGTTAAGTCACAGGATAGCCGCGCGGAATTGACGTGATTTTAATAAAGGCGAAACCACAAGGGCGTTATTCCCGTCCACTCATTTGATTGCTTATAATGTAAGCCTGCGGGTAAGCAGACTAAAATAATCTTTTGAGAGGAAACGTTCCTGTGATTTCAAACGTCGAAACGCGTGAAGCTCAAGCTGAGAAAATAAAAATAATACCCCCTCGCCGCCGTCGCCCTACTCCATTCAAACTGATTGGCCTCGTTGTTCTTGTCCTGGGAGCAGTGCTTGGCATCTGGTACTTTAAATCGCGCAGCGCCACTACTCCGGCTGCCGGGGCGGCTGGCGGCAGAGGTGGCGGCAGACCGCAGGAGGCCGTACCCGTCACCGTTGGCACGGTCACGAACCTTAGCGTACCAATGCAGATTCGCGCTATCGGTAACGTTGAAGCGTATTCGACGGGGGCTGTGCGTGCACTCGTCTCAGGCGAACTCCTGAAAGTCCATTTTCAGCAGGGACAGGACGTGCGCAAGGGGCAAGTACTGTTCACGATTGATCAGCGTCCGCTCCAGGCGGCGCTGGAGCAGGTACAGGCTTCTTACGGTAAAGACGCCGCGCAGAAATTACAACTTGAAGCCGTCCTGAGCCGCGATCTGGCGCTGCAACGCAATGCCCGGCAACAGGCTGTTCGCTACAAACAATTACTCTCCGAAGGTGTCGTTTCACTTGATCAGGAGCAGCAGTTCCGCCTCAATGCCGAAACTGCCGCTGCGACCATTGAGGCTGACCGCGCTGCCATCAAAAATGTTGAGTCACTGATGAAATCCGATCAGGCAGCGATTGACAATGCACGTGTGCAATTGAGCTATGCGACAATTCGCGCCCCAATTGACGGACGCACCGGCAATCTGGCGGTGTATGCAGGCAACCTCATTAAAGCCAATGACGCGAATCCGCTCGTAACGATCAATCAAATTGCTCCCGTGTACGTGACTTTTTCAATGCCCGAACAGGAGCTTGCACAAATTCGTGCGCATCGTGGACGCAAAGGATTCAGTGTGAGCGCGGCACTTGCCAGTGCGGAAGCAAACCGCTCAGTCGGCGAATTGACCTTCATTGATAATACAGTTGATCAGACCACTGGCACGATTAAACTCAAAGCCAAAATGCCTAATGCTGACCACGTGCTGTGGCCGGGGCAGTTCGTCAATGTGATCCTCACGCTCGGCAACGACGATGCGGCAATTGTTGCACCAGCCGCCGCCGTCCAGACAGGACAGGAGGGTTTCTATGTATATGTCGTACAGCAGGATCAAGCCGTCGCTATTCGACCAGTCAAAACCGGCTCCACAGTGGACGGCATGACCGTCATTACGAGCGGACTGCAACCGGGCGAAACTGTTGTGACCGATGGACAGTTGCGCTTAATCCCCGGCGCAAAAATCACCCTTGGCGGACAGGGTGGGCAAGGTGGACGTGGTGGCAAGGGCGGAGGCGGACGTGGTGAACAGGGTGGTCAGGCTGCACCGGGTGCGCAGGACAATCAGAGTGCGCCGAACGGACAAGGTGGTAAACCACAGGGACGTGCGCCCGAAGGCGGACAACCAGGTGGGAATCCGTCAACAAATGCTAATCCCGGAGGTGCTCCAGGGAGCAATCCACAAGGGCGTCCCGACGGCGGCAATCAGCGCGAACGCCCATCAGGTGGGAGGCCACAGGCGCAATGAACATCGCTGATATTTTTATTGAGCGGCCCATCATGACGACGCTTGTGATGGCTGGAATTTTGCTCTTTGGTGTTGTCGGCTACCGCGCACTTTCGGTCAGTGATTTGCCCAACGTGGACTTTCCAACGATTCAGGTTACCGCTTTGTTGCCAGGCGGCAGCCCGGAAACTATGGCTGCCGCCGTTGCCACACCACTGGAGCGCCAGTTCTCGACAATTGCGGGGCTGAGTTCGATGAACTCGACCAGCACGCTTGGCTCCACCCAGGTCACGCTGCAATTTGAACTGAACCGTAACATTGATGCCGCCGCGCAGGACGTGCAATCTGCGGTTGCCGCCGCTGCACGACAGTTGCCCCCGGGAATGCCGAGTCCACCAACGCTCAAGAAAGTCAATCCGGCAGACCAACCAGTCCTTTATCTCGCCGTTACCTCGACCACGCTGCCACTCTCAAAAGTTGATGAATACGCGCAGACCTCAATCGCGCAGCGTATTTCAACTCTGAGTGGCGTCGCGCAGGTTGTCGTCACCGGCTCGCAAAAATATGCTGTGCGCGTGCAGCTTGACCCGACACAACTTGCCACACGTGGGATTGGCATTGACGAAGTCGCTTCCGCCGTGCAAACCGGCAACGTCAATATGCCTGTGGGGACGCTGTACGGGTTGCGGCGCTCCTACACGTTACAGGCCAACGGGCAATTGCTTGATGCGGCAGCTTATCGTTCGCTCATCATCGCGTATCGTAATGGTGCGCCCATCTCACTTGATGAACTTGGCGATGTTGTGGACAGTGTCGAAAATAACCGTGTTGCCAACTGGTACAACAATCAACAGGTGGTCACGCTCGCCATTCAGCGCCAACCCGGCTCGAACACAATTGCTGTCGTCGAATCCATCAAAGAACTTTTGCCGCGCCTCAAAGAACAATTACCTGCGTCAGTCACGCTTGAGGTTTTGTATGACCGCGCCGTCTCGATTCACAATTCCATTGACGACGTACAATTGACGCTGCTTGGAGCTATCGGTCTGGTAGTGTTAGTGATTTTCCTGTTCCTGCGCAATGGGCGTGCGACATTAATTCCGAGCCTTGCTGTTCCGGCCTCGCTGGTGGGAACCTTCGCGGTGATGTACCTGCGTGGTTATTCGCTTAATAATCTCTCGCTCATGGCGCTCACGCTCTCGGTCGGCTTCGTGGTGGACGATGCGATTGTCATGCTTGAAAACATCGTGCGCCGGATGGAACTGGGCGAAAGCGTCATGGAGGCGTCCATCAACGGCTCACGCGAAATTGGCTTCACAATTCTTTCCATGACGCTTTCGCTTGTCGCGGTCTTTATTCCCGTGCTTTTTATGGGTGGGATTCTGGGGCGACTCTTCAAAGAATTTGCCGTCACCATCAGCGTGGCAATTCTCGTTTCCGGTTTTGTCTCGCTGAGCCTCACGCCGATGTTATGCAGCCGCTTTTTGAAAGAAACGGCAGATACACATGGTCATTCACGCGGCATTCTGCATTGGTTTGAAGCTGGCTTTGACGCGCTGCTGCATGGTTATGAAAGGACTTTGCGCGTCGTCATGCGACACGGGGCGCTTACGCTCATTCTGGCGCTTATTCTGACAGTTATCACAGGCTATCTTTTCATTATTATTCCGAAAGGCTTTTTGCCCAGCGATGACCTGGGCCAGGTCGTCGGCTACACGGAAGGCGCGCAGGGCATTTCATTCGAGAAGATGAGTGAACATCAGCGCGAACTCGTGGACATCATCCGCAAAGACCCGAACGTCCATGCCGTCTCCTCAACTGTCGGCGCGAGCGATGCAAGTTCGGCGACCAACACGGGTACGATTCTGGTTCTTCTTAAGCCGGACACGGAACGTAAAACCACCAGCGAGCAATTCATTGCACAGATCAGGTCAAAGCTCGCCGCCGTTTCCGGGATCAATATTTACCTGCAAAATCCACCGAGTGTTTCCATTGGCGGACAGGTGACAAAAAGCCTGTACCAATACACGCTGAGCGGGCCGGACGGCAATCAGCTTTTCCCGGCGGCACAAAAACTTGAATCCGAAATGCGCCGTTCGCCGCTCCTGCACGATGTGAACAGCGATTTGCAGATTCGTAATCCACAACTTTCAATCAAGATTGACCGCGACAAAGCTTCGGCGCTGGGCGTTTCGGCACAACAGATTGAAGACACGCTCAACAACGCTTTCGGCACGCGGCAGGTCTCAACAATCTTCACTTCGACCAATGAATATCAGGTTATTCTTGAGTTGAAGCCGGAATATCAGCGCGAGCCGAACACGCTGGATTTGCTTTATGTGCGTGGTTCGGGCGGCGTTCTGGTGCCATTGCGCTCAATTGCAAGCTTTTCGCAAAACACCGGCTCGTTACTTATCAACCATCTTGGTCAGTTACCATCAGTAACCATTTCATTCAATCTCGCACCGGGTACTTCGCTCGGACACGCAACCGATGCGGTCGCGGAGTTGGCGCAAAAGACCTTGCCGCCGCAAATTGCGACGCACTTTCAGGGCGAGGCGCAAATCTTCCAATCATCGCTCACAGGGCTTGGCTGGCTGCTGCTGGTGGCAATTCTTGTAATTTATCTGGTGCTGGGGATTTTGTATGAAAGCTACATTCATCCGCTCACAATTCTGTCTGGCTTGCCTTCCGCAGGTCTTGGTGCGCTGATCACCCTGATTCTCTTCAATCGTGACCTGAATGTGTATGGCTTCGTTGGTCTGATTATGCTGATCGGTATCGTCAAAAAGAACGCGATTATGATGATTGACTTCGCGCTTGACGCCCAGCGCGAAGGTGGTCGTAAGCCACATGATGCGATCTTTGAAGCCTGCCTCGTGCGTTTTCGCCCGATTATGATGACGACCTTAGCGGCCCTGATGGGAACATTACCAATTGCGTTAGGTTTGGGCGCAGGCGCACAATCACGGCAACCGCTCGGCCTCGCGGTCGTCGGCGGACTGCTCGTTTCACAGGTGCTGACGCTTTACTTAACGCCGGTTGTTTACGTGGCCTTCGAGAACGTAAAGGATTGGAACGTGCGTCGGCGAGGGCGGTTTGCAGCAGGCGAATTAGAATATGAATTGGAAAATTCGTAGACTCAGGCAGTGTCGCCTGGGGCGCTGCCCTGAACGATAGTCACGGAGGCAGATCATGGCTGAGAAACAAACTGGCAAAATGACTCGCACTGAAACGCTCTTGCTGGGCATTTCGGATATTTTTATTCAGCGTCCGGTGATGACGTCGCTGGTCATGCTCGGCATTGTGTTATTTGGCGTGATTGGCTACACCCTGTTGCCAGTGAGCGACCTGCCCACAATTGATTACCCCACTGTTTCGGTTGGTGCGAGTCTGCCTGGTGCCAACCCGGAAACGATGGCAGCCTCTGTTGCCACGCCGCTCGAACGACAGTTTGCTACCATCGCTGGCATTGATTCGATCAGCTCATCAAGTTCGCAAGGCTCAACCAGCATTACCATACAATTTGATCTTTCACGCGACATTGATGCGGCAGCGCAGGACGTGCAAACGGCTATTTCCGCTGTGCTTGGTCAATTGCCACCGGGAATGCCAACGCCGCCAAGCCTCCGCAAAATTAATCCGGCAGACTCTCCTATTCTTTTTATGGTGATGAGTTCGCCGACGCTTCCGCTCGCGGTCGTGGACGAGTACGCCGAAACAACTGTCGCGCAACAGATTTCAATGGTGTCCGGTGTGTCACAGGTTCAGGTTCACGGCGCACAAAAATATGCCGTGCGGGTGCGAGTCAATCCGGGAGCACTTGCCACGCGCCAAATTGGTATTGATGAAGTGGCGCGTGCAATTCGCTCTGGCAACCCGAACCTGCCCGTCGGAACGCTGTATGGGCCGGACAAATCGCTGACAATTCGTGCTGACGGGCAATTGATGAATGCTGCGGCTTATCGTTCGCTCATCATCGCTTTTCGGAATGGTGCGGCTATTCGCTTGCAGGATGTGGCAAACGTGCTGGACGGGATTGAAAATGACAAAGTGTCTTCGACATTCAACGGCGATAAGAATATTTCGCTCGCGGTGCAAAAGCAGCCCGGCGTCAACACTATCGAAGTTGTTGAGGCAGTCAAAGCCTTATTGCCGCAGATTCGCGCCCAGCTTCCGGCGGCGCTCAAACTGGAAGTCAACATTGATCGCACCGTCACAATTCGCCAATCGTTCCGCGACGTGCAATTCACGCTTTCCCTCGCCATCGGCCTTGTGGTGATGGTGATCTTCGTCTTTCTGCGCAACGTGCGTGCGACGATTATTCCGAGCCTTTCAGTGCCAGCCTCGCTGCTCGCTACTTTTGCGGTGATTTCACTGCTCGGCTTTTCACTCAATAACCTTTCATTGATGGCGCTCACGCTGTCGGTCGGCTTCGTGGTGGATGATGCAATTGTCATGCTCGAAAACATTATTCGCCGCATGGAGCTTGGCGACAGCGTCAGGGAAGCGTCTTTCCGCGGCTCGCGTGAGGTCGGCTTCACGATTGTTTCGATGACCACCTCGCTCGTTGCGGTTTTCATTCCGATTCTGTTTATGGACGGGATTCTGGGCCGCCTCTTCAAAGAATTTGCTGTTACCATCAGCATCGCTGTTCTCGCGTCGGGCTTCGTCTCGCTGACGCTGACGCCGATGTTGTGCAGTCGGATGCTCAAACCACACAGCGAAGTCCGCAGCCCCATTTTTCGTGCCACGGAAAAAGGTTTTCAATGGTTGCTTACAGCTTATGAGCATACGTTGCGTGCCACGCTGCGGCATCGCTGGGTAATGGGACTCACCTTCATCGGTACAATTGTGCTGACGGTTTATATGTTCGGTGTCACACCCAAAGGATTCATTCCATCCGAAGACCTCGGTTTCCTGATGGGCAATACGGAAGCGAGCCAGGGCATTACGTTTGATGACCTGGCGCGTAAGCAGGTTGAAGCTGTTGACATCATCAGTAAAGACCCCAATGTAGCGACCGTACAATCAAGCATCGGCGCAGGCTTTCGCAATACAGGTGGCAATACCGGCTCATTTTTTATTCGTCTGAAAGACAGGCCGGCACGCAAGATTTCAGCCGAAGAAGTGATTAACGGTTTGCGCCCGAAATTGAACCGCATCACAGGCCTGCGCGTCTTTCTGCAACAGCCTGCCTCA
>JANMKB010000619.1:0-4264 GCA_031371805.1 Blastocatellia bacterium
CCTCGCAACCATGGCTGGTTGCGCTACTCTGGCGACGACATTTCTTTTTCTTGCATGCTATAGTTTCAAAACCTCGCCAAAGCCCAAAGACCAAAGCCCTCATCAGTAAGTAAATTTATTCATAACTCAACGCATCAACCGGGTCCTGGCTGGCGGCACGCAAGGCGGGATATAAAGCTCCGATCAAACCACTCAGCAAACCGGCCAGCACCGCTGCCGCAATATATTTTGGCTCCATCTCAATTTTCAACCCTTTATTCACCAGCAGCGCACGAGCGGCAAAAGAAACGGCCAAACCAAGCGCAACGCCCAAACCGCTAATCATCAGGGCTTCCTTTTCAAACACCCAGGCAATCGTCGCCTTTGAAGCTCCCAGCGATTTCATAATGCCGATTTGCCGCGTCCGTTCGGTAACGCTGGTGTACATCGTCAATAAAATCACCAGCAGGCTGATAAAAGCTGCCAGCGCCGCGACCAGATTCATGAAGACATTCAGCGCAGAAAATCCCGAGGCAAATAATTCCGGCAAATCACGGGTAAACAAAATCCGAAATTGGTCGGGAAACTTTTCGTCAATGGCTTTGGCAACAGCGTCCTGGTCTGCAGGATTTTTAGTCTTGACTAAAAACATTGAGCATTTCCCTTCCGCGCTCAGTACTTCCTGCATCGTCGCAATAGGGATTTTGATGCGTGCGCCCGCTTCCGGTGAATAAACGCCCACGATTTTAAATTTTCGATCCAGGCTTTCGACATAATCTCCGAGCTTGCGATTTTTCTTCGCGCCTTCGACTTCATCAACAATTGCGACGTTGCCAGAGAGCGGTAACGGCTCACCCTGCGTGATACGAATTTTGCTGACGGTGAGATAACTGGTGTAATCAATCCCGTCCAACTGACGAATTCCGATGCCACTCTCGCCTTTCATTTCCAAATTTTGCACTACTGCCGTTACCCCAACGACGCCCGGAACAGTGCGCACCTCATCCAACATTTTCACCGACATCGTGGGCAGTTGCGAAGTGATGGAAATTCCACTTTGCCCGCGCTGACTCAGCATAATTTCCGCACCGATATTGGCATCCCGCTCGCCCCGATCCCGCATCATTCCGCGCACCAGCCCGACGGTAAGGACGACAAGAAGGACACCAACAGCAACCCCGATGACGCTGGCAGCCGTGCGTCCGAGGTGATGCGTTAAGTTTGAGACAACAAGATTATTCATAAGAAGGATTTCGGGAGTCAGAAGTCAGAAGTCAGAATTAAAAGCAAGCTTACCGGCTTCCGAATTCTGACTCCTGACTACTTTTTAGTTCCCCAGTTGATCGCCATAATTCCGCCCATAAATTCGTGGTAGCCGCAATCCACAAAGCCCGCTTTCGTCATCAGTTCGCGGACTCCGACCTGGCCGGGATAGCGTTTCAGCGTCTCCGGGATATACCGATAAGTATCCGCATCGCCATGAATTAGAATTCCGGTCAGCGAGCCAACAACCGTCAAATATTGCAAATAGGCCCAGCCGTAAAGTTTATTATCAGGATGTCCAAAATCCAGCGAATACATTTTGCCGCCGGGTTTTAAAACGCGCAGGATTTCGTCAATTCCGCCTTTCAGATTTGGCACATTCCGCAACGCGTATCCGCCCGTCACGGCATCAAACGTATTGTCAGGATAAGGCATTTGCATAATGTCAGCGCGGTTGTAACTCACATTAGCGATATTAGTAGCCTGGCGTTTTTCCTCAGCAATTTTCAGCATGCCGTGCGTGATGTCCAGGCCAATCGCGTAACCGGATTTTAATTCTGCCGCTTCCGCAAACGTAATGTCACCCGTGCCACAGGCAAGGTCCAGGACTTTTTCATCGCCACGCAAATTCATCATCTTTATTAATTTCCGCTTCCAGCCCTTGTCCATTCCGTAAGACAAAAACACCGTAATGAAATCGTAGCGATGATAAATTTTGTCGAAGATATAAGCAGTGTACTGTTTCTTTTTTTCCTCGGTAGCGAGGTTCTCAATTAAGTTTGGTTTGCTCGAGGCAGTCATTAAGTTTTCTCACTTTTGCTTAGCTAAGGCATCTTCAATTACGCTGATAAGAATGCCAAGAATTTTATCTACCTGATTTAAGTAATACTCATCAACATCTACTTCAATCGTATTCCCTGTTAAGCGCAAAAATAACCAGAGGCTTCCGGTTGTTACCACGCCAAATATTTCAGAAACGGGGTGTGCCTGCAATTCATTGAATCGTTTGGCAGCAACCATTTCGGCAATACATTGTGGGATGCCGCTTTTAATATTGTCATTCTTAGCTTCAACAATGCTGATAAGCGGAGCGGTAATCGTCAATTGTTCAGGCGACAAACTAATCAGAAAATCACACACACCATTGAGGTCTTGCGATTTATCAACATTAAATTCCGTCCCCGAAAACAAACTGACGCGATTATCCAGACGGCGTCTGACTTCAATCAAAATCGGAGCAACGATCATTTCGGAGCGAGCTTTTTCCGTATGAATCGCCAATGCCAACGGGACAGTTTCTTCCAACGTTTGTTTGAGCAAGTGACTTGGGTCAATTGGTTCTATGTTAGAAAATAAAGCCTTATCTCTGATCAAGTTCAGCTTGAAACGGCTTTTTACCGTCTCCAAATTGAAATGGCTATACGACATAAGCTCCCTAATAAATCATTTTCTCTATCACGCCAGCGACAGATTGCAAGGCTTCATCCAACTTGTCTAACTCAACGCCGCCTTCCGCTAAATCAGGCTTCCCGCCACCTCTTGCGCCAGGGATTTCGCGGATGATTTTTCCGGCTTGAATCTTACTTGTCGCATCATCTGAAACCATCACCAGCAACGAAGCTTTGCCTTCGACGACATCGGCGATTACGACGACGCCGGGAGCGATTTTTCGCGTCAGAGAATCGCCCAATTGACGGCGACCTTCTTTGCCTAAATCTTCGACTTTGCACACCAATAATTTCAATCCTTTGATTTCGGTGATTTGATCTTCGCTGCCGCCTCCGCCCTGGGCGAGCTTTAATTTCAGACGCTCAATTTCTTTTTGCTGCGTACGAATTTGTTCCTGCAAACGGTCTACGGTTTCGGGCAACTGCTTTGGTTGTGCATTCAATCGCGCCGCCGTATCCGCAATCAAATTTTCCGCAGCCTGAAAACGCTCAAAGGCAGCTTTACCAGTGACTCCGCGAATGCGCCGGACGCCGGACGCGACCGCTTCATCGCTCACGATTTTAAATAATCCGATGTCGCCCGTAGCGCGTACATGCGTGCCGCCGCAAAGCTCTTTCGAGAAAATATCTTCGGCTCCTTTGATTGACAAGACGCGGACTTCTTCGCCGTACTTCTCACCAAATAAAGCCATCGCGCCCGAACGCATCGCCTCTTCAATCGTCAACAGTTCGGTTTGCACTGGTTCGTTACGCAGGACATGAAAATTGACGAGGTTTTCGATTTCTTCGATTTCGGATTTTGTCAGCGGTTGATAATGCGAAAAATCAAAGCGTAAATAATTTGGTTCAACTACGGAACCAGCCTGCTTGACGTGCGTACCCAACACTTCGCGCAACGCCGCATGCATCAAGTGCGTAGCCGTATGATTGCGCCGCGTCGCATCACGTTTTTCTACGTCCACTTGCGCTGAAATTGTATCGCCAACAGTGAGGCTTCCCTTTTCAATTTTTACTTTGTGTATGCGCAAATCCTGCACGGGTGAAATTGTATTCGTGACGTTTGCAAAACTGTCAGTAGTGCTTAAATTTCCAACATCGCCAACCTGTCCGCCGCTCTCGGCATAAAACGGAGTTTGAGCTAAAACAACTTCGCCTTCGGCGCCTGAATTCAAGGCGTTGACGCTTTCATCGCCTTTGATGAGCGCGATAATTTTTGCATTATCAACACGAGTTGAATCGTAGCCTTTGAATTCTGTTTTTGTATCGTGACGGCGTTGGAGAGAAACATATGCAGGCTTTGTGGCATGCTTTACTTCGTGCTTGCCAGTTCCGCCTTGTTGCTGAAGCTCTTCTAGTTGTCTTTCAATTAATCCTCTAAACTCTTCTTCGTTAAATTCGCTAAAAAATATAGGCGGCGTTTCATAATTTATAATAATTTTCCAAGCGATAGTATTAGATTTCAAGATCACATACATCAAGTCAATTGGCGTTCCAAAAGTGTCATATAATTTAGCTAACTCACGCAAATGCAAGATACGAACAGAATCAGTGGAGATGATGTTGCCGCCGCTTAT
>JANMKB010000446.1:0-10194 GCA_031371805.1 Blastocatellia bacterium
AGCGCAAAGCCTGCGCTCGTGATGGAATTTAGCTGCGCCAGCTTCATCAATGACGCGCCATTTAGCCCAGGCAGCGACAGTATGTATAGCGAAGTCACCGAAAAATTCAGGACGAGTGCGCCGCTGAAAGCATAAGCTGCGCTGCGCTCCCGAATCGCATGACCAACCAGCACAAAACTCAAAATTGCCACCGGCATAAGGTAAGAAATTGTTGCGCCAACACGCACGAAAAAAGGCGAATGAACAGGCGTCAAAGTTGTGCCGGAAGCAAGGCGCAACGTCGTCACAAATAGCGTGATGAAAATAATTGGCAGGCCTGCTAACGCTAACGTCAAAGCGCGGGCATAGCCAGGTAATTCCGCCGCTTCAGTGTTCAGCAGCGGAAATCGCAACGGCTCCACCGTCCGCCGCAATTCGTTGCGGAACCAAATCGCGCCCGAAGTCACGAGTAAATATGCCGCCGCCATCCAGCGCAAAGCTGATGCTGGCGAGCCGCTGCTCAGCGCATACAACGGGGAAATCATCGCCAGCAGTAACAAAATTCCCAGCACGCGCCATTTGGTAAACTGCTCCCACAAACTGGCAATTAATACCAGCAACAACGCTCCTAAAAGCAGCCATTCGCTCAACGCTGAAAGATGAATTGGTCTGAGATTAAGCGTGAGGGTCGGCGTCAAATCTTCAATGACTCCCGGCAAAATTCTAAAGATACTGAGCGCGACAAAACAGAAAATCAGCAACCACGTCACGACCTGATCGCACGTCGGGAATTCAGGATAAAGCAAACGCGAGGCGCTGTTGTGCCAGGCAATGGCAGAGTTTTGGGAAACGGCTTCTTCGCGGGTGATGTTCAATTTTCTCAGGCCGAGACGCAACAAAATCCAGAGCGGGCTGAGCAACGCCAGCGTGATCATTTGCGGGCGATAATGGCTTAACCCAAAGGGCAAATCAGCGAGCAATGTGGCGGGATACAGGGCCGCCGTGACCGCCAGAAATACCGTGGCATAAGTAACGGCCTGGAACGCTGTAAACAGCACTGGTGAGCGATATAACCACGCGAGCAAAACGACCAGCAGCGCCAGCCAGAGCGATTGCCAGCCGAGGGCAAACGCCGTGTTCACTGTTGCAGTAATAACCAAAATCACAGCGGATAAAATTGCTGCAGCTAAGGCCGCGTGCTGGCACGGCGCGGCAAAAAGTTTTGACAATTTTTCTGTGCCGCGTCGCAAGGCGAACGAAGCTGCTAAAACTATACTGGCATAAATCAGCGCGGTGATTTTAAAGCTCTGGCTCAAGCCAAAATATAAAAATTGTACGAGCGCGAGAAAGGCCAGTCCGAGTCCGGCAAAGCTGGCGTAAACAAAATCCATGCGCGACGTCACATAAAAAGCACTGGCGGCAAACAATGCATATACCCACGCGATATGATGCGGATCGCCTGTCTGTCCAAAGCCGAAAACACTAACCAAAAATAAACTGGCGACGCCAATCGCGGCAGCGACCAGCGCATAAAATTTGCCGTCGTCTTTGCGCTCACGTTTGTGCAGCATTTCAGCGGCAAGCCCCACCGCGACAAAGAGAAATACCAGAGCCGAGCCGCTGGTGACAGATGCCAGCGCATTGAAAAGCTCCATCGGGTTGGAAAGATTATTGATCCACCCCAGCGTGAGGTTTACGCCCAACAGATACGCGAAAACCAAACAAGGCAGCGCGAGCAGGTGACCGCTGGGCAGGCTGAAAATAAAGGAAGCAGCCGTAATCACTATGAAATTAATTACTGCCACAATCATCATCGTTTTTGCGTCAGGCCACGCAAAGACCAAACTTGCCAGCATCACCATTGCGCTGAAAACGGCGCTGCTCGCACTCGCCAGACTCAGGTATTGCGGCTCCACATTTTTGACTCGTTGCCACAAAGTTAAGCTGGCGAACAGCGCCGGGATCGCCAACAGGCTGATCATCGGTGCCAGGCGTTGCAATGTGCCGGAATAATTGCCAGTTTTGAAAAGTAATAATCCCAGCGAGGTCAGCACAGCGAATGAACTGGCGCCCAGCAAGATGAAATTTTGATTCGCCTTGCTGGCTTCAATATTTTCGGCTTCGCGTGTCTTTCTGACCATGCCAAAAATTGCGACCGCGTAACAGGCAATTGGCAGCGCCGCCAATAAACACAGGGCTGTCGTTGATGACGCAGGCGCAGCGATCCGACGCAAAATAAGTTGTGTCGCGGAAGCTCCAACCGCGCCAATCGTCAGCCAGTTTTCCAGCGTTGGCGTAATAATTTTTCCGGCGCGATTGACCATCAAAACAAACAGCGCCAGCGAAACGACTTCGCTGATGATCACCATCGGGCTGTTGGCGGAAATATCTTTGGCAAAAGCCGCTATCGCCAAAAAATTCAGCGGCACAAGCATCGTCGCCGTGATGAGCAGTCCCCGGCTCGTGTTCGGCAATTTCCAGCGCAGTTCAGAATAAAAACCGAGTCCGGCAAACGCTCCGGTCATCGCGGTGAAAATAAAAAATTTCAGTAACGGAATTTGTTCAATCTGTGACCACAAACTGATGACCAGTGCGAGCGAACAACCGATAATTAACATTCCGCCCAGCAATTCGCCCCAGCGAATATTTTTCTCCTCCATATATGACGTGAGCATTTCGGCGAAGGATTTTTTGGGAGCTGGAGGTTCAGGCGGAGGAGCCTCGACTCTTGCCGCAATTTCAGGTTTTGGTGCAGGAATAATAATAGGTGGCTGGTAAGGCGCTGCTTCTTCAAGGACTATTTGCGGTTGCAAAATCGGCTCTGACAGCACTGATAGAATTGTCGGCTCAGGTTGGTTGATCTCAGCTTCCCGAATAATTGGCGCTTCGCTTTGAACGGGTGCTTCAATCACTATAGGCCTGGCTTCAGGAGCCGGAATACTGTTCAATCGTTGCCGTTCGTTTTCGATCAGGCGGCTCAGCCAGTTGAATTTCAGATCATCCAAAATTCCTTGTCCACGAAATCTTTGTAGTTGTCGCTCCGTTGCGGCTAAATCATTCAGCGCCTCAGACCCTTTGCCGGCTTCTTCCTGCTTACGTCCGCAGGAAAAACACATGCTGCCGCCCGCCTGCAACGAAGCTCCGCAATGAATGCAAAAATGTGGTTGTCGGGCAACCGGCTGGCGCAGGTTTAATTCCGTCGTTTCTCGCTGATTGCTGCTTCCCGACATGGCTCGCAAAATGGCGGCTATCGCTATCCAGATAACGTGACCAATCACCGTAATAATGGCGAGCACAATAAACAGCGCAAACAGGATTTCCATAGTTAGTTCCTCACTAATAACGACAGTGTAGCTGTAGAGCCTTAATTTGCTATAGCGTAAAAGACCCCGGCAAAGATTGGAGGAGTTTTTGTGATGGTTTTTTGACTGTCACAAACAATGCCCAATTTGAAGCGGCTTCGTTTGTCGCCTATAATTTTGTTACTGCTGCCATCGAGTGCAGGAAAATGTTTTTCCACGAAGTCACACGAAGGGACACGAAGATGCGACGGAGAGAGCGGGCGACGGGCGCTCAGGCTTTTTTTCGCGCCGTTTCCCCCTTTCGCCCTTTCGCCGCTTCGCTCTTCTTGGTGAATCTTCGTGTCCCTTCGTGGATGAGAAAATATTTTTCTTGCCTGTTATATTTTAAGATCACAGGAGTAAGTAATATGGTTTCGTGCAAAAATCGTTTTGGAGTCATCGCGTTGTTGTGTGTCATGGTGATGACCGTTTGGGCGGCAGACACCGCCTATGACAAATTTCGTAATCGCAGCTATTCAAATCGCGGTTATCTCAGCGAGGAAGATGAGGTGAATCTGGGGGCGCAGGTTCACAATGAGTTGCTGAAAAAAACGAAGCTGGTCAATGATGCGGCGGTCAATTCGTATATTAATGCGCTGGGGCAACGCCTGGCGAAAAATTCCAAACGACCGAATTTGCGGTATCACTTTTTTGTCGTGGATGATAAATCGCTCAACGCCTTTGCGACGCTGGGCGGTTATGTTTATGTGCATACCGGAATGATCCATGCGGCGAATACCGAAGCGGAACTAGCCGCCGCAATGGGTCATGAAATCGGTCACATCGTCGGGCGGCATGGCTTGGAAAACGTCAAGCAATCACAGAAATATGGAACGCTGGCGGCCATTGCCGGAATTGCGGGCGCAGCAATCGGTGGCAGGAGCGGGGCCAATGTGGGCAAGGCGGCGGGACAATTAATTTTTGGCGGACAGTTGATGAAACATAGCCGGGACGCCGAACGCGAGGCCGATTATCTGGGACTCTATGACCTGCAACGGACAGGTTACAACACAGCGGGAATGGTGGAGATGTTTGAGATTTTGCAAAAAGTTGGCAAGCAAAATCCCAACTTACTGGGCAATGTGCTGGCCAGCCATCCGCCTGCCGGCGAGCGCGCCGAAAACACAATCCTTGAAATTCGCAGCAATCTGCGCGGCAGCGACACACGCGGGACAAACAATACAAATGAATTCCAGCGCATTAAAGCAAGGTTGCGGTAAAGCCATCCAGGCTGGATTAATTTTCGTCACGATTATTTTAATCAGCGCGCCTTTTTGCTACGCCCAAAAACGACGCCCGAAAATACTTCCGCCACAGAACGCGCAATTTGCTGGCAAGCTCTTGTTGCTTCCACGTGATGGCCGTCCGATTTCGTGGCAGTTGCCGCGCCTGGTGGCCCGCGTCGCCGATTACGAAATCGTTTTGCCACCGCGTGAATTGGTGGGTGATTTTGCCAAACCAATGGATGCGGACGGAATTATCGCCTGGGCAAAAAAACTTGATTACGACCAAATCAATGGCGTGATCGTTTCGCTGGATGGCTTGACCGGAATTGCGAATAACGCCACGCCAGAGCAGGCCACGTCACGCCTTGAATTTGTTAACTGGCTCCGGCAACGCAAAGCCGATCTCCCGATTTACGGGTTTGTGCAAAAGCCAAATGATGAAATCAGCAAACTGGTTTTTGATGATTTGCTGCTTAACGCTGAAAATCCTGATGTCGCTCATTTGCTGGTGGCACGCTTTCTTAACCGCATTAATCAGCGTCCGCCAAAAATTATGCCCATCGCTTCGGCTGAGTATGCGCCGGAAATGCTGACGGCTCTCAAACGCCAGATCGCGGCTGTGGGCGGACAGTTTGTAGCATCTGGCAAAGCCGACATTTTTCTTTTTATCCACACGCCGAATACTGACGAAACCAAACTCACAAATTTCAACGACGCACTTGCCAGAACCTTGGCTTCCGGTTATTACGTTGCACTCGCCGATGTGTCCGGCCAGGCCGATGCTTTGATAAGTAAATTGCGGACAGGGAAAAAACTGGATTTGCTGCAAGCCTATGCCGCGTCAAAATCACCGGATGAGGCATTTGGCAAAGCACTGGCACATATTTCTATGCGCCTGATCGCGGCAAAAGTTTTACGCAAAAATCTGGACGCGGAGCAATTGCGCCGCCCCGAACGCGCCCACGTCGAATTGCTGTTGACGCGGTATTTGGAAGACTGGGGCTATGCCGAAATTGTCCGTCCCAAAATCGAAGGATATATCCGCGCACAATTGAAAGTTGAGCCGGACAAATTAGGCGATGGAACAGCCCAGGCAGAAGAATTTGCCCGGTTTGAAATACAACAACTGGCGGAAGAAATATTCACCCAGCAATTCAAAAATAATGTTCACAGTATCCTGCTGGAAAATAATTTTCGTGCGCACTTTCAGGTGGCAATTTTGCAACGACTCAGAGTGCGATTACCCTTGCAGCGAACTGACGAAATCGAATTAGAAATAGGAATTCACCTGCCGTTATTGATCGGGTTCGAGGGCATCACTCGAAGGCCATGAATTATGATGCAGGAAGAAATACACATTTTCTGGAAATTTATTTATGTCCCTAATGTTGAAAGAAATTGCTGAGCAGCCCGCCGCGCTCGAACGCACGATCAAACGTGAAGCTGCGAAGGTGAAACGCTTTGCCGCAACCATCAAAAAACGTGGCATCCGTTTAATTGTGATTGCTGCGCGTGGCAGTTCCGATAACGCCGGGTCGCTGGGTCGTTACCTGCTCGAAATCACCACCGGAATTCCGGTCTCACTCGCTGCGCCTGCGGTGCATACACTTTACGGCGCGAAGCTTGACCTGCGCGATGCGCTGGTCATCGGTGTGTCGCAATCCGGCGAAGGTGTAGACATCAATCTGACGCTGGAAAATGCCAAACGAAGCGGGGCGCTGACGCTGGGCATCACCAACGAACCTGCTTCGTCCATGACCAAAATTGCCGATGAAACTTTTTTGATTCATGCGCAACGTGAACGCAGCCTGGCCGCAACCAAAACGTATACCGGACAAATTCTGCTGTTCCATTTGCTGGCGGAAGCCATGGCCGGAAAAAAAATCAAGGGACACGAAATCGAACGATTGCCGGAATTGGCAGCGGAGTCATTGACGCTTCAATCACAAATCGCAACGATGGTCGAACGCTACGTTTTTATGGATCATTGTGTCGTCATCGGGCGGGGCTTGAATTATGGCAACGCTTACGAATTTGCGATCAAGCTGATGGAAACCTGTTATGTGATTGCGGAGAGATTTTCCGGCGCGGATTTTTTGCACGGGCCGATTGCGATGATTGAAAGAGGCTTCCCGGCCTTTGTTTTTGCGCCACCGGGACCAACCTTAAAAGGCACAATTGAATTAATGGAGCGCCTGAAAGCCCTGCATGCCGAGACATTAGTTATTTCCAGCGAAGCTGCTGCGTTGAAGCTCGGCACGCGTAACCTGCAACTCAAAAATAAAATCCCAGAGATGCTTTCGCCTATTCCTTACATTATTCCGGCGCAACTTTTTGCCGCGTTGTTGTCCGTCGCCAAAGGAATCAATCCTGACGTTTCGCGGTCACTGTCGAAGGTGACGAAAACTGTATGAGTTTCACTCGGATTCGGGTTTCGGGTTTCGCGTTTCGAGGAAGAAACGTAGCTTGTTACCGACAAATTATTTGTGAGCCAAAGACTCGAAACCCGAAACGCAAAACCCGAAACTCGAAACTATAATTTCACGACGCGCAAATACGGCTTCACGGTTTGCCAGCCTTGCGGGAATTTTTCTTTTGCCGCTTCGTCCGACAGTGCCGGAACAATAATCACATCATCGCCGCTTTGCCAATTCACGGGCGTAGCGACCTGATGTTTCGCGGTCAATTGCAACGAATCAATCACGCGCAAAATCTCAGCAAAATTGCGTCCCGTACTGGCGGGATACGTGAGCGTCAACTTAATTTTTTTGTCCGGCCCGATGACGAAAACCGAACGGACAGTGAATGTATCGCTCGCGTTCGGATGAATCATTTCGTACAGATTGGCGACGGTTTTATCCGGGTCAGCAATCATCGGAAAATTCATCGTGCAGCCCTGTGTTTCCTCAATATCTTTTGTCCAGCCGAGGTGGTCAGCCAGTGGGTCAACGCTTAAGCCGATGACTTTGACATTGCGTTTGTCGAATTCAGGTTTCAGCTTTGCGGCTGCGCCCAGTTCAGTTGTGCACACTGGCGTGTAATCGCGTGGATGCGAAAATAAAACGCCCCAGCCATCGCTCAGCCATTCGTGAAAATTAATGGTTCCTTCAGTGGTTTCTGCGGTGAAATCTGGTGCTACATCACCGATTCTGATAGACATAATTTAGCTCCTTAAAGTAATTGAAAAAGTTGTTGAAAGGGAAAATGACGCGGGAGTGATCAGCGACAACAACACTTTGTGTCGCAACAACATCTTGCAGGAAGGCAGCGGGGCATTGCATTGTTTGGTTGGATAATCACGCGGCTAATCTTACTTGCCAGATAATCTTTACGCAAGATTTTTGCCGGAGCTGTCACAAAATCTTATTGGCAGACGTTTATGTCTCAGCCTGGTACAGTACCCGAAGCAGAAGCGACGAACTGATACCCGGCCCATTTGAAAAAAAATAGACAGACAGCTTTGGGGTGAACATTCCTGAATCGGTGATTTTACGGCTTTTCGGTGCAATAAATCCGAAGCGCCGAGGCTTCGTTTATGCAAGGAGAATGTTTATGGCTCACCCTAACCCACGCCGCCTGATTTTTATTGCAAGCTTCATTTTTTTGCTCTCATCACTTTGCGTTGCCAGCTATTTTGCCCAGAGCGTAACCCTGCGCCTTGACGAAAAAGCCTGCCGTCTGAACTTCGGCGAAGTGCAGGTAACAGCTTCGCTGGCGCTGAAAAATAATACTCCCCGCCCACTGAGCGCGAACATTAAGCTGGAATTAATTGACCACAGCGAACGCGTTCGCTACCGCGCTGAACAGGACGAAATTATCAATTCAGGCTCCTCAGCCGTTGAAAACTCTTTCACTAAAATTGATTACAAAGGTATCGCGCTCAGCGATGAAAATATGTGGTATCGGCTGCGCTATGTCATCACTCCCAAAGAAGACAACACGGTGCTCGAGGGGATCATTTCAGCGTCAGAAATCACCCCGGACATTTTTGATTTGCAGGTGTTTGCCGCGAACGATTGCCGAGCGGGGATGAAATATCACGCCCGACTTTTGACGGCACATCCAATCACCGGATTACCCGTTGAAGGTGTCAAAATAAATGTCGTTGCCAAATACGAGATCAAGGATAAAGAACAATCAATCAAGCTCAACACCAGCACAGATCAAAATGGGTACGGTCAGATCACTTTCGACTTGCCAAAAGATTTTGGAGATGACGATGACATGCATGTCAATTTGGAATTCATCGCCACCAAAGGCATCCAGAAAAAAACACAAGCAATGTCGCTTAGCCTGCTGCAAACCGACACTTATCTGGTAACGACCGACAAAATGCTGTATCAACCGGAGCAAATAATTCACACTCGCGTTTTGCTTTTCGATGCGCAAAAACAAGCGCGCGCCAATCTTGAGATAGAGGCCGTGGTTGAAGACAGTGAAGAGCAAAATGTTTTCCGCACAAAATTAAAAACTTCAAAATTCGGAGTCGCCAGTTTTGATTGGACGATTCCTGACAATGCTCAATTAGGTGGTTACACAATCAAAATTGGAAAAAAGTCGCCAACACGTATGTGGGGCGAAGCACATGTCAAAATCTCGCGCTACGATTTGCCAACTTTTGCAGTAAAGGCGAAGCCGAACAAACCTTATTATTTATCCGATGAAAATGCCGAAGTGGAAGTCAAAGCAGATTATTTATTTGGTCAGTCTGTGACCAAAGGTACAGTCAAAGTTGTCCGCGAAGCCGAGCGGTGCTGGAATAATAAAACTTATCAATACGATGTCGAAGAAGGCGAAAAGTATCGCGGTGAAATTGACGCCAGCGGTAAATTCATTGCGAAGATTGACCTGAAGGCACAGCACGAAGAGTTTAAAGATAGCGAACGGTCGAAATTTGAAGACGTTCATTTTTCCGCTTATGTCACAGATGCGACTACCGGACGCACCGAACAGCGAAAATTCGATCTGCGTCTCACCAAAGAGCCGATCCATTTATATGTCATCAAGGACGAAAAGTACGCTCCTAATCAACCCATAGATTGTTATGTGAATGCTTCGTATGCCGATGGCGCTCCGGCGCAATGCGAAGTCAAAATATTTCAGACAATAAAAAATGATGATCCTGATAAAAAGAATGAGCAACGTTTGTTGATGACCGTTTCGACCAATAAATATGGTATCGCAAAGATCACTGGCTTACAGCAGGTCAAAGCAGGTGACGAAGACGACAGCAATGTTGAGTTAGTCGTGAAGGCGAGTGATTCCAGCGGCAAAACAGGCAAAGTCGAAGCTGAAATCAATATTAATGACGATCCGAAGATTACAATTTCCACCGATAAAACTTTGTATCGTGCGAGCGAATCCATCAAAGTTGCAATTCGTTCCAGCGTTCCCCAGGTACGTGCCGTTATCGAAGTTCTCAACCAGAAAGAGCGCGTCTATTCGCAGATGCTCGAAGTCAAAGATGGCGTCGCTGCTCTGGTGATTCCTTATAAATCCGAACTGAAAGATGATGTGACTATCGCTGTTTATGCGAATGTTTTTGATGAAGAATCGGTAGATCCTGAATTTGTTTACAGTTCGCGCAACGTGCTGTATCCGCGTGATCGTGAACTCAAAGTTGAAGTAAAAATCCCTCGGCAAGAGTA
>JANMKB010000450.1:0-6898 GCA_031371805.1 Blastocatellia bacterium
AGGACCTCGGAAATCATATTCGGCGATGCCACTTACCACCAGGAACTGATTGCCAAAGAAGTCGTGGCCGAGCCGGAGAAATAAAAGTAGGAAGGACAGTAGACGGTAGTCGGCATCATTCTTGAGACTCGAAACTCGAAACTCGAAACATCTCCCTACCGACTACCGCCCACTCGCTCTCAGGCTATTTCTTTGCCGGTGCTGCAGCTTTGGCCGACGGACTGGTGGTTGGTGGGGTGGATGCTTTGTCCAATAACTGATTCATTTTGTTCATATAGTCCTGGACGTTATTTTGCTGCACGACCAGTGCCGGAATCAAAACGCGTTTGTTTTCCGGGATGGCGGATTTGTCACCCTGCAAAAGTTTAGCCAGCACGTGAATTGCCTGATAGCCGATTTCAAAAGGCTGCTGGATGACCGTTCCAAAGATTGCGCCTTCCTTAATGCCGTTCAGCGTATCCGCCTCTTCGTCAAAGCAGACGATCTTGATTTGCCCGACCTTTTTGGCTCGTTTCACTGCGTTCAGGATCGCTGGGCCATTGTACGACCAAAGGCCCACCATGCCGGCTAGGTCCGGGTGTTCCGTGATCGCTTTGGTGGCGTTTTCTTCGGCTTTCATGGGGCTGGATTCATCCGCCATCAGGTCCAGGATTTCCACTTTTGAGCCTTGCAATGCTTCCTTCAGACCGGCGTATTTTTCTTTCGCATTCTCTAATTCAGCGCGCCCGACAAACACCATGATCTTCCCGCCCTGGGGAAGCGCCTTTTTGACCAATGCTCCGGCTTCGCGCCCCGCCGTGTGCGTATCTACGCCGACATACGCGACACGGTCACTATCGGGTGCATCGCTATCCTGCGTGATAAACACCACGTTTTTGGCAGTTTCGTTGATCCGTTTCTTTTGGCCGGCGGGATCAATCGGACTGACAGCCATCGCTGCCACGCGATCCTTCGTCGCGGCTTCCATCATCATCGCATCCTGATCTTTTGCGGTGCCGGTGTAAGGCGTTTTGAAAATGACCTCAACATTGTCC
Source organism: Blastocatellia bacterium (assembly GCA_031371805.1). Lineage (GTDB taxonomy): Bacteria > Acidobacteriota > Blastocatellia > RBC074 > RBC074 > JAFDVL01. The sequence continues at coordinate 1,035 of JANMKB010000450.1, forward strand.
AATTCAGCATCAGCCTTTTCGGAACCTTTGCGCACCATCTGCCAATAATCCGAAGCTGTGTTGGCGATGAGTGCAACTTTTTTCTTCGAGTTGGCCGGTGCCTGGGGTGCAGGCGAAGAGCAACTGAGAGTCAGAGCGAACGCCAGCAACGACAGGCCGGCAATCGTATATTTCGGAAACCTCGTCATAATTACAACCTCTCTGGGAAAGCGTCGTTCCGCAGCGAGCGGAGCCGAACGCAGCCATATTAATAAGCATCATTCTATGATCTGCAAGACAACCAACTCTTTACTCTTAATTGCGCGTGAATGCAATGACCAGCTTGTCAGTGCTTGTGACCGAAGCGTATATTGCCCCTGCCACAGCAAGCCGGGGAGCGCTAGAGAATCAGCCGCGCCTGGTGTTTACGTCAGCCTCACGGGAGTACAGCATTGCTGACGTTTCCAGGTTATTTTCGCCGCGAACGTAAAGAGCAACCCGGTCATCCAAACGTGCTTGTGACTTATCGTTTCAGCGGGCCGATTGACGAAGTGTACGCTACGCTGGTCGTGCGGTTGCATCACACCGAAGCCTTTGACACTGACCAACTCTGGAAAGACGCCGCAGATTTTAAAACACAAACTGATCAATAATTAGGGCTGAAACTCACCCGCGAAAACGAAGGCACGGCGCGGCAGGCGACAAAAGTTGATCCGATGATTGCGCTTCGTTGTGAATAGTAAAACGATGGCTGGTGGTCGAAGATCGTTGGGGCGCAATATATATGTTGAGAGTGATCTGTTTCAAAGCTGAAGAGTTTGGGTTAGCGTCTCGGCTCAACTCCGCTTTCAACCTTCAATTGCTTCAGCTTTGTTTGCAAAGACTGTAATTGCTGTTGCTCCTGCTCTAGTTGTCTTTGCAGCTCCGTCTCTTGCTCGACGAGCGGCTGTGTCTTGCTTCGCACGCCGGGCAAGTGCGTGCCGTTCAATTCTGCTTTCATCCCTTCCTGTTCGCCTGAAGCGCCCGCCGCAATGCTTTGCTCGACATTCGCTAATTGGCGGCGGATGTTTTGCTCTGTTTCTTCCAACCGCTCTCGTTCGAGCTTAAGGCGCTGAAGCTCGCGCTCAAGCTGGTTGATCTTCCATGCCTGGAATTCGATGCCTTGCTGAAGCAGCTCTGCTCGCAGGCTCCTTAGCTCGGCTTTAAACTGCTGCTTGAGCGCGGCGACCTCGGTGGTTTCACTCTGTGCGCTGGAAACCCTCGCGAATGTGATGAGCGCGAGTAAACAGCAGAAGCCTACCCGGAATTTGATCTTCTTCATCGCGTTCCTCCTAAGTTCTGACGGAAGTAGACAATCCTTCCTGTATAATTAAAATCGGCTCAAGTTGAACAATTGCTTGTTGCAACTTGAGCCGATTGTTTTTATGGTTAGGGACGTTCCAGCCTGAGTAGTCCGATACGCGCATTACCACTGCCGCAATTATCTGTGAGATACACTTCAATATAATAAGCATTATTTTTGAAGTCGAAAGCGGGCAAGGAAGCACTAATAGATTTAGTTTGGAACGCAGTAGCTTGAGTGAAAGAATCGCTGTTGATCGTCATCAACAAGTCATTCGTTCCTGTAAAGCTATAGCGAAAGAGGCAGGCCTCGACCTTGGTGCAACTGCCCGTGTCAAGGTACCGCATAGTGAAGCTTGTCGGACCGCTACCAAAAAGATCATCGGTTGCCGTCACATTGTATCGCAGCGTGGCCGTACCAGAGCCGCCATTGAAAGCCACCCCTTGATAAAACCCGACCTGTCCAAGATTGGATTCGTCTACGGTTCCGGTCGAACCAACTGCCGTCCAGGATTCTGCATTGCCACCATCCGCTCGCAGGCTTACCGGGATGACGATGACCATCAGAAACGCAAGCATTAAGCTCACTGCTCTTTCATAAATTCGGTTGCTCATTTGCATAGTTTTACTCCTGTAGCTGTCAGCACAAAGCTTAGCCTCGTGCTGATTTCAACACTTGTTTGGATGTCTGAGATTAACACGCAGGGGAGCGTTACCGCTCAAACCAATTAAGACCTGGCAAACCCTTGCTTCGGTTTTGTCAGTCTTGAATCTTCAAATATTTTAGGGTGAGACTAATTTCTTCTGAGAAGAATGCCCCATGTTAGGGGAAGCCTGGGTGGGTGTCAAATTGCTGCCTCATGATTCTGGTTCGATTTTGGGAAAAGCTAATCCCACAATCGAACGATCTTTCAGCTTTATTCCAGTTGACAAGTTCATTATCGGTAGCAATTTGTAAATACGGGCAAATTGACTATAGAAATTGTAAGAACCGGTGAGGAGAGGGCGCAGGTGGCTGCTCACCTTGCCGCTCGCAAACGAAGTTTTCCAAACCCGGCAAGGAATTGTTTATGCAAACACTGTGGCAAGACCTGCGCTATGGCGCGCTGCTGAGGAATGAGATTTGTAATGTTCTATGCGGTTTTGTCAGGAGTATCTTCTGCCTTCAGTTCATCGCGCCGCTTATTCTCTTCATCCCATTTGGCCTCTAAGCCTGGTGTTGGCATAATCAACGTAGTCCTTCTCAAGCTGAAGGCGATCTTTGTTCTCAATTACCTGACCCTTCTCAATTCGCTAGCGCAACAGTTTTACCTGATATTGTGGTACCTAATAAATGACCCAAATTACAACAAGCAGTACCGCAGCCCCGATTGCAAAGTAAGGCCATTTTTTTCGTGGTTGTGGCTGATTAATAATTTGTTCGTCTGACATTTCTGAGGCCTCCGATCAATTGGCTGTATGCTTGATGCTGCGACGGGAATGTGAATCAAGTTTTGATAATTTGCACGTGGTTTAATCCGCAGGTCGAGAGCAGGCTAAGGGACGAAGCGCAACCATAACGGGTTGCGCTTCGTTGTATCAAGCGCTTGCTTAACAGCCGGGCTTTCTCACACGCGCTAAAATTCCAGCTTCTTCAAATAATCCATGCTGATCTTAATGCTTTCCAGTGCGGTCAGTGATGTGTTGTCCTGTTCGACGAAGTAATGTTTCACGCCGGCCTGTTTGCTTTTGGCAAGGATGCGTTTGAAATCAACTTTGCCGCGACCAAGTTCCATCGTGATTTGTTTCTGGCTCGCGTCCATGTCTTTGACGTGAACGGTGATGAAACGTCCGGGGTATTTGGCGAAATAGGTCAACGGGTCTTTTCCGGCGTACGAAATCCAGCCTAAATCCATTTCCATTTTGACGTTGTTTTTATCACATTCAGACAGAATCAGATCGTAAGGCAACTTGCCTTCCAGTTCTTTAAATTCAAAATCGTGATTGTGATACCCAAACATCAGGCCAGCCTTTTTACAGGCTTCACCAGATTTGTTGAGCGTGGCGCAAAGCTTTTTGTAATCATCCAGCGTCTTGCGTTCGTTCGGCATTAAAAACGGGCAGATCACGATTCCATGACCGACGGCTTTGGCAGTATCAATTACTTTGTTAACGTCGGCATTGAGCGCGGCCAGCGCAAAATGTCCGGCTGGCGCGGTGACGCCCAACGTGGTCAATAAAGCTCTAACTTCTTTAGGCGATTTGCCATAGTAGTTGCCAAAAAATTCAAATTCTTTATAACCCAGCGCGGCGACAGATTTCAGCGTCCCCTCGAAATCTTTGCCCAGTTCATTGCGCACGGTGTAAAGCTGAATACCAGGGCTTTTGATTTTTTGTTTTGCGGAAGTAGTTTCAGGCATAGTCATCATTGCTCCGCCAGCCGTAGCCAGCGCAGCGGTTTGTAAAAAGTTACGGCGAGTAATCACGTTCAAGTTCCTCCTAAGTTGTGGACAGTAAGTTCTGTGAAAGTTTGATACGGATAAAGCTAATGGTTGGGAGCGCGGAATGCAATATTGCAAAGGGAATTCCCGAATGCTAGATTGCTCCTGATGCGCTGACAGAGAAAACAATAACCGAAAAAGACAGCAAAGGAATTTCGTAATGCTCCGACGAATCACCTCTACTTACAAGACCTGGGCGACAGTTCCCATCCGCATCGCGCTGGGCATGATTTTTATTGCGCACGGTGCGCAAAAAGTGTTTGGCGCATTTGGCGGCAGCGGCCTGGGAAAATTTATTGCGACCGCTGCGCCGCTTGGATTATGGCCCTCGTGGCTTTGGATGGGTTCCGCCGCGTTTGCAGAATTAATTGGCGGTGTGCTGGTCTTGCTGGGATTATTTACGCGCATCGGAGCAGCCGCAATTTCCGCCGTGATGATCGTCGTTATTGCAGGCATCCACTGGGGAAATTTTTTTGTACAGGATCGTGGCATCGAATTTCCCTTTGCGATGTTGTGCATGGCGATTATGTTGCTGTATACGGGCGGCGGAAAATTATCCGTGGATGCAAATTTAAGACTGTAGGATCGGAGTGCTGCGGCTTGATGCTGGAACAGTACTACGAGCCGTAGCGAGTGTATTGGTTACTGTGAAGATTCGAGGTAATGAAACTGACTCGCTACGGCTCGTAGTACTGTTCCCGGCGCACTCACTACGGCTCCCGGCAGTACTACGAGCCTGAGCGAGTTCATCGCGTGACTACAGATATTCATAGTAACCAGACCGCTTGTCAGGCTTGCAGAGCTGTAATCGAACACCAAACTCGCTACGGCTCGTAGTACTGTACTGGAACTACTAATTTTATGAAAAACTCTTCGCTTACCAGACGCAGTTTTCTCAAAACTTCAACCACCGGAATCGCTGTTTCGACGGCACTTTCTTACTCTAAAGTTCTCGGCGCAAATGATCGGATTCGACTTGGCGCAATGGGCACGGGAGGCCGTTGCCGTAAGGCTTTGATGGCTTACAGCAAATTGCAGCCCGACACCGAAATAGTTGCCGTGTGCGATGTTTACGAACCAAATTTATTGCAAGCCGTAGAGATGGCTCCGAGCGCCAAACGGCATAATGATTATCGCGCTGTGCTGGATGATAAAAATATTGATGCGGTGCTGATCGGCAGCCCCGATCACTGGCACGCGAAGATGACCATTGATGCCGTGAATGCTGGCAAAGATGTTTATGTTGAAAAGCCTGTCACGCATACGATTGAAGAAGGCGCGACGCTGATCAAAGCTGTCGAAGCCTCCAAACGTGTCGTCCAAACCGGAACGCAGCAACGAAGCTGGGAACATTTCATGCTTGGCAAACAACTGGTTGATGCCGGCAAGCTTGGGCAAATTACTTTTGTGCGGGCGTGGTGGTTTCAGAATTACGCGGCGCGACCTGCGCCCACCAAATTACAAACGGACAAACTTGATCGCAAGGCGTGGCTGGGCAACGCTCCTGACCAGGAAGTTACGGCGATGAAATATCAATGGTGGCGCTGGTATTGGGATTTTGGCGGTGGCGCGTTGACTGATTTGATGTCGCACTGGATTGATGTCGTGCATTGGTATACGGGATCGCCCGTACCATTGACCGCGATGACCAGTGGCAACAAATATGTGCTGGGTTGGGAATGCCCGGACACGATCACCTGTGTGCTGGATTATCCCCGGAATTTCAGCGTGACGTATCACGGCATGATGGCGAGCAGCATTGATGATGGCGGGCTGGAAATCCGCGGTACAAAGGGGACGATGAAACTGGATCGTTCGCGCCTGGCGATTTATCCCGAAGGTGGCGAATTGATTGGCAAGCTGGGCGAAGCCGAACCGGAAATATTAATACGATCAACACACGACGGCACGATTGATCACGTGCGCAATTTCCTGGACTGTGTGAAGAGTCGCGCCACTCCGAATGCAAATATTCGCGTTGCAGTGGATTGCGCCCGCGCCGCGCACATCGGTAATTTGGCCTATAAACAGGAGCGCAAAATTAAATGGAATGCGCAGCAGGGA
>JANMKB010000486.1:0-11062 GCA_031371805.1 Blastocatellia bacterium
ACGTAATGCCGCGCAAAATAGGGCGTGTAGTTTTCTTTCCATTCGCTGTCAAATCGTGCCGACAATTGATACGCGCTCGACCGTGCAATCGTGCGCATGAGATTTTTCAGGCTGAATTTATTTTTAACGAAATCGGCGGCGAGCGTATTCAGCAAATCTGCATCTGTTGGCTGACACGTCCACGGCGCAGGCAATTTCGCGTTTGGATCAAGGCGCGCCATATCGAAAGAATCTATCGGATCAACAATGCCGAGACCGAAAAATTGTTTCCAAATTAAATTCACTGTTGCGCGCGCAAATTGTGGATTCGTCGTGAGCATCCGCGCAAATTGTGGGCGGAGCGGCTTCGTCATATCCGCCTTTTCGCCTGTCAAAATAAATGTTGGCTGCACGTCGCCGCCTTCGCGTTGCAAGCGCACCTGGCTCCAGCCTTTGGTGTTATATCCGTCGCCGTCTTCGGTCAAGGTGTAGCGGTCTTGGTAAGGCACGACGCGCATACGCATCTTGCCGAAAAATGCGGCCATCGCCCAAAATTCTTTGCGCTTCCTGCTGACCAAATCGAGACTAACTTTTTCTAAAAATCCTTTGCCGTTGTGGCACGAAATACATTGGTAGTTGATACCGAGAAAAATGCGCGAAGTGTTGACGATAATTTCGTCGGCAGTGTCTTCGTAATTGTCGTCGTACATCGTCGCACCTGTGATGTGCCAGCGCGTGAGAAAGCCGCTTGCCGCCGCATCCGGCATCCAATTTGAATTCGGCGCGTTCGCGGTCAGCATCTCGCTCACAAATTTATCGTAGGGCTTTTCTTCCCTGAATGATTGGCGAATCCACGCATCAAAATGCTTGAGCGTCGGATTGCCAAAACGGTTGCCACAGGCACGAAATAAATCGGCATAAAAATAACTCCATTGATCTACCCAGGCCGGAGAAGCCAGCAACTCATCAATCAATTTGTCGCGCTTGTTTGCGTCTTTACTGCCAACAAAATTTTTCAGTTGTTCCGGCGTCGGAATGCGTCCAATCAAATCCAAATACACGCGCCGACAGAATTCATAATCATTCGACATTGGCGCGTGCGGAACCTTATCGCGCTCCATTGCCTTGAATAAATTTTGATCAATTAAATTACGAAGTACGAGCATCTGATCGCCGCCTGTGTGCGGTAATTTCGCAGCGACATTGTTCGTCAAATTACTAACCTGCTTGTCAGGACGCGCTGGATTCAATTTATCGTCGGCATGTTCATCAGCGTATTTCGCTTTGTCGGTTCCCGGCTTCTGCGCGTGCATCGAACCGACGCCAAAAAATAAAGCGAGGCAAAAAATACTGAGCGTCAGTTTGAGCAACAATTTAATTTTCATAATGTTGAATTCCGAAAATTCTCAACGCTGCACTCTCAATTTTCCACTCTTTGGCAAGAAAGTTGAGAGGATAGAGTTGAGAATTGAGAGTCAGATAAACCATCTCACGCCATCCCTATTCTACGCCTGCGCCACGCACAACCGTGAGCAACATTCCGCGCTTATCAATTTTACGAATCGTATGATTGGCGCGGTCGCTGATAAAAATTGTTCCGTCGGTGGCAACCGCAATTTTTTGTGGCACATTCAATGTTGCCGCTGTGGCAGACTTCCCTTCACCGCTAAAACCCTGTGTACCGTCTCCGGCGATGGTAGAAATGATGCCGCCGTGAACTGCGCGAATGCGATGATTGCCACTGTCACTAATATACAAATTCCCCGCTGCATCGAATTTCAAATCAGTCGGCGCAAACAATTTTGCTTTCTCTAAAATTTCTCCGTCGCCGCCATATCCACCACCATAAGTATCCGCCGCCGGGCCGTAGCCAGCAATCGTTTTAATTATCCCGTCAGGCGACACGCAACGAATGCGACTGTAACCGCTATCGCTGAGATAAACGCTGCCATCCGGCGCTACGGCAACGGCCTGTGGCAAACTAATTTGTGCACTGGTAGCCGCGCCACCATCACCGCCAAACCCTGAAACTGATCCCGCGAAAATTGTCAACTTTCCGCTCTTATCCAGCTTGCGCACAACGTGACTGTAGGTGTCCGCAATCAATAAATTTCCTTCTTTATCAAGCGCAAGTCCCTGTGGATTGTTGAGCGAAGTAGCCGAAACTGTGCCGTTGAAATTTGATTGCAGCGCTTTGCCATCGCCTGCAATCGTAGTGATAATTCCGCTGCGATCAATCCGGCGAATACGATTATTGCCCGTATCGGCAATCACCAAATTCCCTTCGGAATCGAATAACAAATCCTGTGGCGCATTTAATTGCGCTTTGATTGCAGAGCCAGCATCGCCGCTGAATCCGACTTCGCCAGTTCCGGCAATAACGATCAACTTACCAGTACGTGACAATTTGAAGATTCGATGTGCGCCAATGTCAGAAAAATACAGCTCACCGCTGCGATCCAGCGCGAGACCATTTGGAAGAATTGGTTGCGGTGTGGCTGTCTGCTTTTGCGCTGACGTAGCAGTTATTCCACTGATAAAAAGGATGAATAAAAAACTCAGCCAGTGCTTACCAGTCTGGCTTTGACAAAAAATAAACATACGCAAAATTTTTAGTTGCCACCTTTCGTCAGAACGACAAAAGAATTATCCGACAGATTGTTATCTCACACAAAAAAGCACAGGGCAAAGGTTTTAACTGACACCTGTCACCCAACACCTAACACCTGTTTCCTCGAACTCCGAATCGCCAATATCGCTGCGATGGCAACAAGGGCTGAACTCGCCAGAAACGCCGCACCTGGAATCTTTACCGGAGCCGCGTCTGACGTGAAATAGCCAAATAGATTTGTCGCAATCAACGGTCCGATAATTGTGGCTACACTTTGCAAACTGTTCAAGGCTCCCTGCACTGCGCCCTGTTCGTTCGCGGGAATCAGCTTGGAAATAATCGCCTGCAAACTGGGGCCGGAAACGCCGCCGATGCTGGAAGAGACAATGATCGCGTACAGCATCCAGCCATGCGTCGCTATGCCGTAAAGCAGAAAAGCTACGGCTCCAATTATTAAGCCAAAAATCAGACAATTCCGCTCGCCGAATTTCGCTACAATCGGGCCAGTCAACAAAGCTGAGACAACTGCAAAAGCAACGCCTACTGCCGCCAGCGAAAGTCCGTTGTCCATTTCGTTCCAGTTAAATTTATAGGTCGTGAACAACACCCACGTCGCCGGGAAAACATCGTGCGCCGTTCTTTCCAGAAACAAGGTTGCCGCTAATCCTAAAACGATGGGGTATTGTTTTAGCGCCTGAAGCGAAGCCAGCGGATTGACGCGGCTCCAATCGAAGGCGCGACGATTTTCCTTCGCGTGTGATTCAGGCAAAATAAAGTACCCGTAAATTGCGTTGCACAAATTCAAAACTGCCGCTGCGATGAATGGCCATTTCAGGCCGTAGTAACCCAGCACACCACCTAAAATTGGCCCGATGATAAAGCCGATGCCGAAGCAGGCGCCGATCATTCCATAGTTTTTGGCGCGATCTTCCGGCGCACTGACATCCGCTACATAAGCATTCGCCGCCGTGATATTCGCGCCGGTAATGCCAGACAAAACTCGCCCGACAAATAACCAGCCCAACGTTGGAGCAAACGCCATCACCAGATAATCCAGTCCGGCTCCAAACAACGAAGTCAGGATAATCGGGCGGCGTCCATACGCATCACTGAGGTTTCCCAGAATCGGCGAAAAAATAAATTGCATCAGCGCGTATGAAGCGGCGAACCATCCGAAAATATATGAACCGTGACTGAGATCGCTGCCGTACAGCGTAGTCACCAGTTTCGGCAGCACGGGAATAATAATTCCAATGCCGAGCATATCCAGCAGGATGGTGATGAGGATGAATGAAAGCGCGGCTTGTTTTTTCTGCAAGGTAATTTCCTCTTTATTTTATTGCGTGATTGATGACAGTATTTATCTCATGCAAAGATTCTTTTGTGAACCTTGACAGTGCCAGGGGTAGAACCAATGATATGGACTGAAGAACTATTAAGGTCTTTGATCTTTGGATTTTGGTCTTTGGAAGAGTAACGACAGTGGTTCGCTCCACGTCAAACCTTTCGTATCGGAGTGGTTTAATGAAACTGCCTTTTCAACGCCAAAAACCAAAGCCCTGACTTATAATTTATGAATATTGATCGAAACACCGTCACAGTCATCACGGGCGCAGGCTCCGGCATCGGACGCGCTACTGCAATTCGTTTAGCGCAGGCGGGTTCTGCTCTCGCCATCAGTGATGTCAACGCGCAAGGCTTGGAAGAAACCGCCGCCACCGCACGCGCCTTTGGTGTCAAAGTCACGACGCACATCGTGGACGTTTCCGACAAAGAAGGAATGCAGGCGTTCGCCGCCGAAGTTGAGCGTGAACATGGGCGCGTTTCCATCCTGCTCAACAATGCTGGCGTAGCGATTTACGGTAAGGCAGAAGAGCTTTCGATTGAAGACTATGAATGGTTGATGAGCATCAATTTCTGGGGCGTAGTTTACGGCACAAAACTTTTTATGCCGCTGCTCAAACAACAATCGCAAGCCTACATTTTAAATATTTCCAGCATCTTTGGCATCATCGCTCCGGTTGGACAAACGGCGTATTGTGCCAGCAAATTCGCGGTGCGCGGCTTCACGGAATCGCTGCGCCACGAATTGCAGGACACGAATATTCACGTCGCTACCATTCATCCCGGCGGCATCAAAACTAAAATCGCCGCCAGTGCCAGACTCGGCACATTTGCGGACAAGGCGGAGTACGTTGATGCTTCCAGCAAATTTGACGATGTGACACCGACGACTCCAGAGCAGGCGGCAGAGCGGATTGTGCGTGGCATTTTGCGCAACGAAAAGCGCATTATGATTGGCTATGATTCGCGCCTGATTGCGGTGATCCAAAAATTCTTACCCGTCAACTATTGGCGCGTGATGGGGCCGTGGTTTGAGAAAAAACTTGGGAAACAATAAGGAGAATTTATGCCAGGCTGGCAAAGTCGGCTCACACAATTAATCATCCGCCTCAGAATCAAACGTCGAATCACGGGCGGCGAACAGGAAATCGTCAGATTTGCCCGCGCACGATTTGGGGACACGCGCCTCGCACAACGAATGACACCGAAAGATGTCAGGCTACAGCCGATCAATGAACAGGGGCTGCAAGGCGAATGGGTGGGGTGGGATGGACAGGATCAACAACGCGTAATTTTATATTTCCACGGTGGCGCATACATTGCCTGTTCGCCCGTGACGCATCGTCCTTTCACCGCAGAGCTGTCACAACAGGCAGGCATGCGCGTCTTTGCGCTGGATTATCGGCTTGCACCTGAGCATCGTTTTCCGGCTCAGATCGAAGACGCTGTGACTGCCTATCGCTGGCTTTTGCAGCAGGGGTTTGAGCCTTATAACATAGTCCTGGGAGGCGATTCGGCAGGCGGTGGATTGACGATGGCGACACTCATCAAATTACGCGATTTGGGAATGCCCTTACCCGCGTTGGGATTTTGTTTTTCCCCCTGGGCGGATATGACCGCCAGTGGTGACTCATATCGCACCAATCACAAAAATGATCCGATGTTTTATGGCGACAGCACAAAACTTTTAGCGCCAATTTATCTGGGTGAGGCCGCACCTTCTAATCCACTGGCCTCGCCGATTTTTGCCGACCTGACGGGACTGCCACCACTTTATGTTTATGCAGGCAGCACTGAAGTTTTGCTGGATGATGCCAGAAAATTAGTAGCGCGGGCGCAGGAATGTGGCGTGTCGGCTGAGTTACATATTGCGGATCGGCAACCGCACGTCTGGCCGATTATGGTGGGAATTTTGCCGGAAGCGAAACAAACAATTCGGCAGGTCGTCAGCCAAATCCATCACATCCTGAATAAGGCAAAGGCCAGCCAGGCCGTTGAAATAGTGTGAATGAGGCGCAGTAATTTTTAATCAGGCTGCGCCCCACCAGCAATGTATTTTCGTTACTCAATGGACAACGGACGTTCAAGCCGCAGCCGAACCAGGCTACCAGCATCAAGCCGCACCTCTTTCCCTTTGGTGAACAGAATACCGGCAATGACTCCCGCACCCAAAACGCCAGCCGCTGCTGCTGCACTGCCGCCACCGATGCCACCTATGCCGAAGGGCGAAGAACTTCCACTTCGTCCGGCCAGCACAATGATCGTCGCGGCGGCGCTGCCGATGCCAGCACCAGTGCCAATATTTCGCATGGCATCACCTCCGGCCTTGCCACCTTTGAGCGTGCCTTCGGTCGTACTTTTGATTTTTTCGTCACGCCCGAAATCTGAGGCGGATTGCACTATCGCAGTCAGCTTTTTTTGCATTCCATCATCGAACCGAACGCGATCAAAACTGATGTGCAGCATGCCACCTTTGAGCGGACGTTTGGCAGCTTTCGCAACCGTGACGCGGCCAATGACTTCGGTTCCCGCACGCAACAAAACCGTGCCATCAACTTCGACATCTTTTTTGATCGTGGCAATAACTTCATCACCGACATCATTGAGTTTGGAGCTGACTGGCTCGTGGATTTTAAGTTGAATGACCGTTCCTTCAGGAATGACCACAGCTTTTGGCTGAGTCTGCGTCTGGTTGTTATTTGCAGGTGGAGCAGGTTGGGTTTGAGCGGGGATGTTTTGGCAAAGCAGCGCAAAAACGCATAAACGCATGATCAGTTTTTTGTTCATCTTAATACCTCGGTTGAAAGTGGAATGGTGTGGTGAAAATCAACCACGTGGGACTTTGGATTCCATTCTTTGCGAAAAAGTTGCCGTCTGAAAGAGACAATAGTATAACTACGCAAAATTGTTGCTGCAAACAAAAATTTTATGGCTGATTTAAGTGAAGGCGAGGATTTTTATTGGGAAGGGCCTTACCTGGTTTTTACCGCACAGGCTCATCTGAAAAAAGGAAAATGCTGTGGCTCTGGCTGTCGCCATTGCCCTTATGATCCGCGCTGGACAGAAGGAACAACGAATCCGGCCAAAGAATTTTTATCTGCAGCAGACAATGAAAAAGCTGCCTTACGCGATCAAACGTAAGGCAGCTTTAATTTTCTGACTGACTAAAAAAATTAGTGTCCGGCGCCAGTCGCAAAAGCCGAGCGATGCCGATTACAGGCTCCATCCAGAGCAGCATCAACCTTAGGTTCAATTTTGGTTTCAGCAACGCCGCCTACAGAGGCCAGTTCGCTGATAATCAGTTGACGCGCTTTTTCGAGCATGCGTTTTTCGCGGAACGACAGCGGTTTGAGCTGATTCAGATACGTTAACGTTTTTAAGACTTCGGCAATTAAAAACAAATCACCGCTGCGCATCCGATCAGAAAAATCCTTGAAGCGGTTTTTCCAATCCATATCCGGCATGGTCAAATCTTCAGCTAATACTTTCAGTAATTCGTTGCACTGCTTGTTCGCAATGGGCGAACGCAGGCCAACTTCCAGCGCGTTGCGCACCGGAACCATGACGGTTGAATTAGTTGCGAGGAAGCGTAAAAGATAGAACTCATTGAGTTCGCCATTGATTTGACGACTGTCAATTTGCTCAATCATAGCAATGCCATGGTTGGGGTAAACCACTTTTTGCCCGATTTTAAATGTCACAATTGCTCCCTCCTTATTGGGGGTCTTAACAATGTTATGTGGAGTGGGATTTTCGCGTTGAACTCTTGATTTTTCTATCACTTTATTAACCTTTCTTTATTTCAAGCCTGATTCTAACACCGCAATATAGACAGAGCAAACCGAGCATTGACCAAACTGCGCTATTGTCCGCTGGTGACGGATGAATTAATGCTGTTAGTAACCCATTCACGCGCCCAGGCATCAGCCTCTAACACCGTTGCGAGATCAATGACGGGCTGCGCTGTATGAGCCGCACAAGCCGCACGAATCAAGGCAGAAATTTGTCCGAATCTGATGCGCTCAGCCAAAAATGCCGCGACTGCAATTTCATTCGCCGCGTTCAATACCGCTGGCATTGTGCCGCCTGTGCGTAACGCATCATACGCAAGCGCAATGCAGGGAAAGCGCTCTGTATCCGGTTCGTAAAATTCCAGGTTGCCACCCGTTACTAAATTCAGCGGCGGTAAATCCGCCGCCTGTCGTGCCGGATAAGTCAGCGCATACTGAATTGCATGGCGCATATCAGTCACGCCCAGTTGCGCGATGACCGAACCATCAACAAACTCAACCATCGAATGCACGACAGATTGCGGATGAACGATAATGTCAATTTCATCCGCCGTGCGATTGAATAACCAGCGTGCTTCGATAACTTCCAAACCTTTGTTCATCATCGTTGCGGAATCAATCGTAATCTTATCGCCCATTCTCCATGTGGGATGCTGTAAGGCTTGCGCGGGCGTCGCGTTTTCAATTGCTGTTTTACTCGCAGTTCGGAATGGCCCACCAGAAGCAGTTAAAATCAGGCGCTTGACTTCAGAGTGATGTTCGCCGCGCAAACATTGATGTAAAGCGTTATGCTCACTGTCCACCGGCAATAATTCCGCGCCTGATTTTTCCGCTGTGCGCGTCATCAATTCACCCGCAATCACCAGTGTTTCTTTGTTCGCCAGTGCGACGCGGCGGCCCGCTTCAAGCGCCCGATAAGTCGGCAATAATCCAAGCGCACCGACCACTGCGCCAATCACAATTTCAACTCCATCGCACAAGGCAACATCGCATAATCCCCCAACTCCAACGCTGATAGCAGGAAGTTGCGTGAGTCCGCTTTGCTTTAATTTATGGGCGAGTTTTTCAGCGCAGTCCTCATCCGCAACAGCCACCACACGCGGACGGAATTTGATAATCTGCTCAGCCAATAACGCAATGTTTGATCCGGCTCCCAGCGCCGCTACCGTAAATTCATCGTGGAGATGCTCAACGACACGCAACGTATTGCATCCGATTGATCCGGTCGAGCCAAGAATTGCAAGCTGTTTCATAAGTAGTTGGCGATCAGCCGAACTCAGGCCACTTACTTCATAAATAAAACGTAGTAATAATAAAGCACAGGAGCATTGAATAAAATGCTGTCCAGCCGATCCAGCACGCCGCCGTGACCGGGAATAATCTGCGCCGCATCTTTGACGTGCGAGCCGCGCTTGAGCATGGATTCACATAAATCGCCAACAACGCCCAGCCCACCCATAAGCAGAGCGAGGGGAATTGCGGTCAGTAAATTCAACTGGGGGAAAAAAGTGTAATGCGCAATTACGACAGCTAACACATTTGCGGCTAACCCACCCATCATTCCTTCCACCGTTTTGCCCGGACTGATACGGGGGGCGAGTTTGTTTTTCCCGAACGAACGTCCCGTGTAATAAGCGCCGGTGTCACCCGCAAAAACTATCAGGAAAAAGAGCGAAATCAATTTAGCTGACAAATGTATGCCGCCGTCAGGAACCAGGCGCAAAGAAATTAAATAGCTGCCTAAAATTGCAATGTAAACAACGCCAAAAACCGCTCCTGCGACCGCCGGTAAAGCTTTGGCTAAATCCTGTGCCGTGAATAACTGCACCGCTAATTCAACTATCACCAAAGCAGCTAAAGCCACCACCACTAATTCAGGCTGCGAAAAATAAGCGGCGGATAAAATTGCGCCGGCGGCCAAAAGGCTCGGTGTGATTCCGGCTTTCAGGCCAACGTGTGCCGCAATATTTTTGTATTCAAACAAAGCCAGCATTGCCGCAATGAAGATGAGCCAGAAAAAATAAAGCGGCTCGCCGCGCCAAATAATGAGCAGTAAAATTGGGATAAAAATGAGCGCTGAGAGTACACGAGCCATGTCAGAAAGAATTCAATTTTGAATTTTGAGATTGACAGTAATCAGGAAGCTATGACCGACAATTTTTGCGGCGACTCAACCAAGCCGCCGTACCGGCGTTCACGTTTTTGATAATCAATAATTGCTTCAAAAAAATGCGGACGACGAAAATCGGGCCACAAAATATCCGTAATATAAATTTCGGAATAAGCCAGTTGCCACAACAAAAAATTACTGATGCGCATTTCTCCGCTGGTGCGAATCATCAAATCCGGGTCAGGTAAATCTTTGGTATACAGATGCTGTGAAATAGCGGCTTCGGTAATTTCTTCCGCCTGCCTGCCTTCTGCTACCAGCTTGCGCACAGCATCGATAATCTCGACGCGTCCGCCATAATTCAGCGCGACATTCAAAATCATGCCCGTATTATTTTTGGTTTGCTCAATCGCGCTCCGCAATTCAACCTGTACTGATTCATCCAAGTCATGCGTGCGCCCAATCGTTTGAAAGCAAATATTATTGCGATCCAGTTGATCAATTTCTTTGCGTAAATATTCTTTGAGAAAAGTCATCAACGCTTCAATTTCATAGGCCGGACGTTTCCAGTTCTCAACCGAAAACGCGTACAGCGTCAGGACTTCCAAACCTAATCTGGCTCCGGTATCAACTGCTGATCGCACGGCCTCAACACCAGCGCGATGTCCCGCCACACGTGGCAAAAGGCGTCGTTTAGCCCAGCGCCCGTTACCATCCATAATCACAGCCACGTGACGCGGCAGACGTGACAAATCTATCTGCGCCAGCAATTGCTCCTCGTGCGATCCCGGTTTGATGATTGCGGTAAAATCCGACATTAAAATTCCAGTCACAGGGCAAGGAAATAAAGCGCGACTCTCACTCGAATGGATAAACACAACAAAGCTTGGTGACGAAAAATAAAATCTATGAGGTGAGAGACCACTGCGAATTAACAATTCATACTAATATTCGATGGACATCAGCGTCAACCCTTTGGCTGGTGCGGAGCCGCGAATATTTTCGCGCTGCTGACTGCGGATCAGTTCCGACATTGATAAACCAATGCGCGCACGATTTATTTCCACTAGAGCCGTCACCATCGTTCGCACCTGATAACGCAAAAATCCTGTCCCCGAAAAATAAAGCTGGAGCAGCGAACCATTTTGTTCCAAACGAAAATCCGTCAGCGTCCGCACATGCGTTCTGGTCTCACATGAGGAAACCGTAAACGCGGTAAAATCATGC
>JANMKB010000512.1:0-23065 GCA_031371805.1 Blastocatellia bacterium
CACCAACGAAGGCTTTGAAATTCAAGGCTGGCTCGTGCCACCAATTAATCTCGACGAAAAGAAAAAATATCCGGTGATTCTTTACATTCACGGCGGGCCGCACGGGATGCACGGGTACAGTTTTAATCCGACGGTGCAGGCTCTTGCGGCGAAAGGCTACGGCGTCCTGCTCATCAATCCACGCGGCTCATCGGGCTACGGACAAAAATTTTCGGATGGATGCGTGAATGATTGGGGCGGCGGCGATTACCGTGATTTGATGCGCGGCGTAGATGTGGCACTTGAAAAATTTCCGTTCCTCGACAAAGACCGCATGGGCGTGATGGGCGGCAGCTACGGCGGCTATATGACGAATTGGATTGTTACGCAAACGGATCGTTTCAAAGCCGCAATTGCGTCCGCGAGCCTGTCAAATCTGATTAGCTTTTATTCGACTTCGCTCTATCAGGATTTGGTTCACGCCGAATTTGGCGGAATGCCGTGGGACAATTACGAAAAATTGTGGGAGCGGTCGCCGCTCAAACACATCAAAAATGTGAAGACGCCAACAATGCTCGTCCACGGCGAAAACGATAATGACGTACACATCACACAGGCCGAAGAGATGTTCACCGCCCTGAAAATGCGTGGCGTAGACACTGTCCTCGTGCGCTATCCCCGCGAAGGTCACGGTATCCGCGAACCGAAACATCGCGTGGATAATTTGCAGCGGAATTTGGATTGGTTTGAGAAATATTTGAAGTAGCACGGGCTGCCAGCCCGTAAGCTGAAATTCTAAACGCTAAGCTGTCCCAAAAAAACCTTGCGCCTTAAACCTCAATCGCGGGCTGGCAGCCCACTGTACCTGCGTCTCTACACGCCAGCAAAGGCCGAGAACCCGCCATCAATCGGCACAACAATCCCTGTCACAAAAGTCGAAGCCGGGGACAGCAGCCACAAAACCGCGCCCAGCAAATCTTCCGGTTGCCCAAAGCGTCCCATCGGCGTGTGCGTGATGATGCTCTTGCCACGCGGAGATAATTCGCCAGTTGCTATGTCAGTTAACAACGAACGATTTTGTTCCGTAATAAAAAATCCCGGCGCAATGGCGTTCACCCGAATGCGCGGCGAATACTCCTGGGCAAAATGCACGGCTAACCAGCGCGTAAAATTATCTATCCCGGCTTTCGCGGCAGAATAGCTGATAACGCGGGTCAGCGGCCGCAACGCACTCATTGACGAGACGTTCAAAATTACGCCGTCGCCCTGCTCTGCCATCTGTTTGCCAAATATCTGCGTCGGCAAAATTGTCCCGATCAAATTCAGTTCGAAGACATATTTGAATGCCTCCTGCGGCAAATCAAAAAATGATTGGTCAGGTCGTGTAGTCGCGTTTGGGCTGTTGCCGCCTGCGCCATTAATCAGACAATCTATGCGTCCAAATTCAGATGTCACCTGCGCCACGGCGGTTTGCAGTTCCTCTTTGTTGAGGACGTCCGCCTGCGCCACGATGACCCGTCCAGCGCCTTTGAGTTGCTCCGCGACAGCCGCGCCTTTTTCAGGATTACGTGCAATGATGGCGACATTCGCGCCGCAGCCGACCAATGCCTGCGCCATCGCGCTGCACAAAATTCCAGTTCCGCCCGTGATGACAACGGAGCGTCCGGTGAAGTCATACATTTTCGTCAAGTCAGTTAGATTCATTTGTAGTTACTCTTGAAGTAGTTCGCAGTAAACCAAGCGTCACCCACGCGTTACCCCGTCGCTACCGCTCCAGGTACTGTACCGCGAGCCGTAGTGAGCCGGGTAGTTTTGCGCTAATCGCCCATTGCAGCAGAGGCTGCGCCAAAGGGCAATAAATGTTTGTCGAAGTGCGTTTCCAGCATCTGGTAATACGTCTCTTCGTCTTCGCGCAACGCAGCGAAAAACCGCGCCCGAAAAGGTGCGTGATGCAACACGGAACCAAACGTTACGTGCAACACTTCGCGGGCGTGAAAATCATCCAGCAGCGTCGTCAGTTTGTCATCGGTCAGCGCCGCGACATCCGCCATTTTGCTGACTTCAGCCGAAACGTGATACGTCGCACGGTCAGTTGGATAACGGTCGCTGGCAAAGGCAACGATTTCACGAAAGAGCGTCGGGTTATTTTTGCCAATGGCGCGTAAAGCTTCAAGATAACTTGTGCCAGCCGTTTTCAGATGCACCAGTTCGCCGCCAATCCGTGCGGCAATCGGATAAATACTGAATTTGTCCGAGCCGGAATGCAGGCTGAGTTTGTACGGGCCATAAGTTTTTGACACCGCCAGATGTTGCGCGAAAGACTTCTCAAATTCACCCAAATCGCCAATGTAATCTACGCCTTTTTCAAAATCACCGACATATCGCGGAGCGAGGCTGACCCACTTCACACCCATCCGTTTCAGTTCGTGCGCGATGTAAATATGTTCGGCTAAAGTTGTCACAGTTTCGGTTTCGTCCACGCTCATTTCCAATTCAAATGGACGCCCGTTCATGGCCTGTTCCAGATACCGATACATCTTCACTGTGTGCGCGACAACGTGACCATATTTTGCCGCCGAGCGCAGCAAATCCTCTTCGCTCAGAGCCACGCTGAAATCGCCCAGATCAATCGGAGCGCTGCCTAATTGTTGTTGCACCGCTTCCCAATTCATAGCCAGTTCTGCCCAGGGCAACGTCGTCACTTTTTGCCGCAACACTTCAATCGGAGCAGTATTCGCTTCGTTATCCACATGCGCACCGGGATCAATCGTGTAAAAGGTGTATCCAGCCGCGACGCAAACATCAATGTCGTCGGTATTTTTCAAATGATCCGCATCCGCGCCAAAGCCCTCGCGCCAGCCTTCTTCAACAATTCCCCACAACGCATCATCCATTACTTCCTGCGGATTGCGTCCGGTGCGCGCATTTTCGCGGATGGATTGTTGCGCCAGAATCGGAACCATCGTCGAATGCCGAATCGCACGAATATGTCCCGGCGTCGCCAGACCTAAACGATCTCCGCAACCAGCGGATTTGCGCAGGCCTAAAGTTTGCGCCACCAGGAACGGCAGGATCAGGCGCAACGCCGCCGCATTCTCGGCTGTAGTTTCGCAAACCTTCAACGTCAGCGTTTGTGTGTCAATATTTATTTCCGTGGCGACACCATGAAATTTATTGCCGAGGTCAGGATTATTCGTCAGCAGCACAAGAAATTTCCGGACATCTTTGCGGCCCAGAAAGAAAACGGTATTTTGCGTGCAGGTAATTGAGCGCGGATAAACCTGCAGCCCGCATAGTTCGCCGAGCGCGGAGGCTACCTCGTGCGCTTCAGTTTCCGGCAACGGTGCGGCAAGGTCAGTCGTTTGTAGCAAAGCTGTAATTAAGTTTGTCATGAATTAATCTCCCGATAAATTGATATTGTCCAGACCTGAAATTTAACCGGAAGCGGGATTGATCTCAATCCTTGCGGCTTCTTTGGTAAAGATTCCGGCAATTTAGTTCCCTGTTGTCTGGTAACTATTCAGGCTATTGCGCCAATTTTCGCCGTGACCGTTGCCGCCAAAAATAAATTGTCGGCACAAGTAAAAAAACAACTACGATTACATCTAACGGCAAAGGAATTTGTCAGTTATCTTCGTCCACAATGGGCGCAGGTTTGACGATGGATTGATCGGCAGTTGCTGAAAAATATAATTCATCAGTGGCCATCCGTGGCGAAGATTCATCAATAAATTCAATCAGGCGGTCAGGAATTTGCGCAACGGATAAGTTGTAAAATAACCGCCTGCTCCACGTCTACGTTGAAGGGATTGCTAACTTTTCCATTTGCTGTAGTTGGCGTAGCAATCGCACACGCCAAAATTTGTATCGGCGTGGTCAGGAAATTCAAACTTAGAATTAGTGCAAATAAATTGTACTGCATACTTCTCTCATTTCGTTGATAGCGCCTGGTGATTGATTCTGCGCCTGGAGAAAGTTAGCTCCAGCGGAGCGAAATATTTATAGAAAGCATCACACAAATTTTCCAAGCTGAGCGACAGAATAGGTCGCTCCTACGGAGCTTGGAATTTCAGATGGCACATACCTATAAATATTTCGATCCGCTGAAGCTAAGACCTTCAATTTCTCAAATAATGGCTATCATGGTTTTGTAGCCATCTACTCAAATTTATACGCCCTCTTCGCTAACCGATACGCCAGATCGTGGATCATTTCTTCGGCGTCTTCCATATCAATCACGCCGCGTACAACTAAGTTCGCAATCCAATTCGCGTCCGACCTGCGAGCCAGGTCGTGTCGCGCCGGAATCGAAGGGAACGCTCGCGTGTCGTCATTAAATCCGGTCGTATTGTAAACGCCTGCGGTTTCCATCACTTGATCGCGGAAGTGTTTCATGCCGTTCCAGCTATCGTGAAACCACCAGGGCGGCCCGAGCTTGACCGATGGATAATGCCCCGCAATCGGCGCGAGTTCACGTGAATATGTCGTTTCGTCCAGCGTAAACAAAATTAAGGACAGGCGCGAATCATTGCAATATTGGTTGAGCAACGGCTCAAGGCTTTCGGTGAAATCAACCGCAATCGGAATGTCGCAGCCCTTATCGAATCCAAATTTATCAAAAATAATTTCGTTGTGATTGCGGTACGAACCGGAATGGAATTGCATGACCAAGCCGTCCTCAATACTCATCCGCGCCATTTCCATCAGCATGTGTCCGGTAAATAACATCGCGTCTTCTTCATCGGTTTCGCCTTCCAGCGCACGTTCAAAAATCGCGTTGGCCTCGATGTCGGTCAGCTCTCCGGTGAATGGAGTTTGTGCTGCGTGATCGGTTGCCGTAGCTCCCATAGATTTGAAAAACGCGCGACGATCTTCCAGCGCCTGAATTAATTTTTTGTAGTTGCTGATGTCGTGTCCCATCGTTTCACCCAGCGCATCAATTTGATCCAGCCAGTCAGGGCGATTAATATTGACTACGCCGTCGGGACGGAAGGTTGGCACAACGCGCCCTTTCCAACCGGATTCACGAATCGCTTTGTGGTGTTCCAATGTATCCGAGGCTGCATCCGTAGTCGCCAGCACTTCGATGTTGAAACGCTCGAACATCGCACGCGGACGAAACTCTGGCGTCGCCAATTTCGCTGTAATGTGATCATAGATTTCACTAGCGTTTTCGCTGCAAAGTTTATCTTCGACGCCGAAGACTTCTTTCATCTCGTGCGCGAACCACATCCCCGTCGGAGTCCCGCGAAACAGGTGAAAATTGTCCGCGAAGATTTTCCAGATTTTGCGATGATCCTGTTCGACTGCACCGCCATCAATGCGCGGGACGCCCAGACTTTGCATCGAAATGCCCTGTGAATACAGCATTCTGAAAATGTAGTGGTCAGGAATCAACAATAAATCGGCAGGTGAGCCAAACGAATAATTCGGATCAGCAAACATCGCCGGGTCTACGTGTCCGTGCGGGCAGACCAGCGGTTTGTCTTTGACTAAATTATAAAGTCGAAGCGCAATTTCTTTTTGTTGCGGGTCGGAATCAAAATAGCGGTCATCGGGTAGCGTAATTTTCATAGTCATATTTTTTAGTTGAATCGTAATGTCAAAAGTTGAAGACGAATACTAACGCAAACTGCCTTGCGAAGGCGAGACAGCAAACATGTTTTTTGTCTAAGTATTTTGAAGTTTTCGTGACATCCATCATAATCGTTTGCGCTCTACTTCTTTCCCTGCAAATCTTCTGAAAGAATTTCATTGGTAGTGAGTCCTTATGTGTGGTCGGATTTTTTTTATTCTCGTTTTTCTAAGTTTCACTTCATCGCCGCTGCTGGCACAAGTGCAAACTGCTGAGCCGTCGGTAAAAATTGGCTCGAAAGAAGTCTTGTTAGATGTCATCGCCCGCGACAAAAAAGGTCGTAACGTCCGTGACCTCAAGCCTGAAGAAATTGAAGTTTACGAAGATGGCGTCAAGCAATCCATTGTTTCATTACGGCTGGTTGAAACTGATCCAACAACTACAAACACTGGCAACGCAGATAAAACCAATCCGACCAGTTTCCCCGTTGATCCTGCGCGTCCGATCAATCTGGTCACGATGGTTTTTGATAACCTCGACAACAGCAGCCGTAAGCTTGCCCGCGAAGCTGCGCTTGATTTTATCAATACCGGAATGCGGCAAAATGTGCTAGTTGCGGTTTACACCGTCGGCAATCGTTTTTACGTTTTGCAATCATTCACATCTGACAAAGAAAAAGTTCGTCAGGCCATCGAATTGGCAACGAATCGCGCAGAGGTTCAGTACGCTTCAGTTTCTAAAAACATCATGGCGCAAATGGAAATCGTAGCGAATGCTGCTGACTTCGGCCCCGGCGCAGGTGCTCCCGCACAAGCGCAGGCCGCAGTGATTTCAACCTCCAATCCGGCAATTCCGACGATGCCCAGCGGGATCGCTCCAACCGGAATTGGGCGTGGTGGAACGGGACTAGATAAAGCCATCGCGCAAATTACGCTCAATACTTTATTGGCCGTCGAAACCGCGCAGGCGGAACAACAGGCACGCTCTTCGCTCTACACGTTCCTGCACGTCGCACGTGAACAACGCTTGTTAGGCGGACGCAAAACGCTGCTGTATTTTTCAACGGGAATGGTAGTGCCGCCAAATTTAGTAGATGTCTTGCGCACTGCTATGAGTGAAGCCAATCGCGCCAACGTCAGCATCTACGCCATTGATGCGCGGGGCTTACAAATTGATAATGAGAGCGCGAATGCACGTGCGCAAATGGCGCTGGCGATTCAGGGCAGAAACGATGCCTTCAACGAAGGCGGCAGCATGTCGGCGCTCGCGGGTTCATTCAAATCCAGCGAAGTTGTCGAAAGCAGTATTCGCCAAAACAAACAAGGGACGCTGGCAGAATTAGCCGAAGGCACAGGCGGAGCGCTTATCGCCAACACGAACGATTTGCGCAAACCGATTCGACAGGTCGCGGACGAGATTGGTTCGTATTACGCAATTTCATATTCACCTGTGGCGCAGGAACTCGAAGGAAAATTTCGCAAGATCACAATTAAGCTGACGCGTTCGGATGTCAAAGTCGCCTCGCGCAGCGGATATTTTGCGATTCCAGCAGTGGACGGCAAGGCAGTGATGGGTTACGAAATGCCGATGCTTGCAGCGTTGAATGAGGCTTCACCAAAAAAAGATTTTCCTTATCAATTCGGAATCTTGCGCTTTGCTCCCGGCGCGCAATCGCAACATGTGTTGCTGATGGCAGTGCCGCTTTCTGAAATTACCTTTAAGCAGGACAAAGCAAAAAAACAATACAGCACACATTTTTCAGTACTGGCGCTCGTGAAAAATGAAAAGGGTGAAGTCGTGACGCGTGTCAGTCAGGATTATCCGTTGCAAGGCAAGCTCGAACGATTAGAGAGTCTGAAAAAAGGCAATTTCGATTTCACGAAACCATTTTCGCTCGCACCTGGAAAATATACATTGCAAACTGTCGTGCATGATTTTGAAGCGAACAAAACCAGTACAAACAACCGCCCATTCACTGTCCCCGAAGTAACCCCAAATCTTGCACTCAGCAGCCTGACGCTTATTCGGGGACTTGCTCCAACGGGGATAAACAAATCCGAAGCAGACAAGCCATTGCTCACCGCGAACGGTCGCGTCGTCCCTGATTTTGAAAATAATGTCTCCGCCGAAGCTGCCAAAGACGTAGGATTTTTTGTGACCGCGTACACAAATTCAAAAGAAAAAGCGCAACTGATTCTGGCTTTTTCACAAGCCGAAAAAATCGTCGCGCAAACCGCCATGGATTTGCCTGCGCCGGATGAAGTCGGACGTATTCAGTATATTTTCAGCATCCCGATTGATAGCTTTGCCTCTGGCGAGTACCAAGTCAAAGCCATCGTCAATCAGGCGAATGCAACAGCCGAAACTTTTACAAAATTTACGCTGACAAATCCCAATCCAACGAAAGCAATCGTTACGGCAACTGCACAAACAAAGGCTTTTAACACTCCTGCTGAAAGCGAAGTTCTTCCCGAAGCAAAGGAAGTAAAAAATATTATTCCTCCAATTTCAACGATTGGAATTAGCGCTGCCGTGCTGAAGGCGACAGCTGTGCTGAGCAACAACAAAAGCTTTAGCGGCGCGGCGGTGAACATTAACGACCTGCTCAACGAAGCCAATAAAAATGGGGTCGCGCTGCATCAAAAATTGTTGGGCTTCACGTATCAGCTTCGCAAAGTCCAGCATACACTCAACGATGAAGGTCATCCAACAAAAGAGGAATTTCAGGATTACGAGGCGTATCCAGTACGCGGTCGTCACGTCTTAATCAAAATTGCCGACAACGGAAAAAAGCTGGCAGATTGGGAAATTGAGCAGGAACGCAAACAGGCTGGCGGCGAACTCGAAAGAGCCGATGCCGACAAACTCACAGAAATCAAAAGCTATTTGACCGCCGCCGTGAGCGGTTCTTTTCGCGGCAAATATGCCGGGCTGTTGATTGATCCGGCAGCCTTTTTGCAGGCCTGCGATTTCACTGATCCGCGCACGGAAATCCTGAATGGCCGCGAAATGATTGTGCTGGATTTTACGCCGCGCATCGGAGCAAAGTTACCTATCGCCAAAGCCTTCACGACCAATTTACTTGGTACAATTTGGATTGATGCGAATGACAAAATCATCGTCCGCATCGAAGCCAAAAATATTATTCCCGGACTCGATAAAGCCGGAAAGCCGTTGCGCCTTAGCCCCGAACCAAAGCTGGTTTACCAACAAACAAAATTGCCGAGTGGTGAATGGTTTCCGTCCGTAATTCGCCTGAATGCGGATGGCGATGGTTCCGCATTTTATGGGTTGAATTGGGATGTAGTATTTGAATTCACAGGTTATCAGCAATTCAATACGGCTACCGAAAAAGAAAAACTAATTACGCCACCAGTGAAGAAGCCTTGAGGTGCGCCAGCCTCTCTAAAGCGTTGTCAGCACTGCCCTGATTTCGCCGTAGCTGAAATCTTCGCCCAGCATTTCTTTAATTTCTGCAATAGATTTTTTTGCTCCATGTGTGGTGAGAGCATTTTGAATCACTGCAACTTTCTCATCCGTGACAAGGTCTTCCAGATTAATTTCGCCAGTGGGAAGATAACGCAGAAGATGGCCTTCAATTGTGCTTACTGCAAGACTACGCTGCCGGGCAATTTCACCAACCGCAAGCCCCGACAAAAACATGTCCAGCGAAAGACCGAACGTAGTGTTGCCATCGGCATCGCGCTTCGTGCGAGTTTTTGGGACGCGCTTCGGCGCTTTCAGATGAATCCGCGAAGTAAGCTGATTCGTTGCGCAGTAATTATTTAGTTCCTGCAAAAATTCAGCGCCGTATTTTTGCAATTTCAAATCGCCGACGCCGGAGATTTTCTGCATTTCGTTTTCATTCAATGGCAAATAGGTAGCGAGTTCAACTAACGTCGCATCTGAAAAAATCACATACGCGGGAACGTTCTCGCGTTTCGCTAACGACAGGCGGAGTTGCTTCAAAGTATCAAGCAAATCCTGTAAATACGGATACGCGACTTCATTGACCAGTGATGATTTTTTCTCTGTCTTTGCTTTGACCTTGAACAAATCTACCTGCACATTTCCGCGCAAAACATCATTACTTTTTTCGGTGAGAACAAGCACCGGATATTGCCCTTCGGTCTGTTTTAAATAGCCCTGCGACATCAAATCCCGGAAATAATCAAACCAGTTTTCCTTGGAAATATCTGAGCCAACACCATAGGTTTTCAAATTTTTATGTTCATCACGAATGGCCTTTGCCTGTGAACCGCGCAGGAAATCAATCAGGTAACTCAACCCAAATTTTTGACCTGTTCGCGTGACTGCGCTCAACGCTTTTTGCGCGATGATCGTCCCGTCAAAGCGTTCAAATTCTGTCTGGCAATTGTCGCAGTTGCCGCAGACTTCAATCGTTTCTTCGGCAAAATAATTAAGCAGAAATTTTCGACGGCAAGTTTTCAAATCGCCAAAATTGCCCATAATCTTGAGCTTTTTCAGCATTATTTCGGATTGTTCGAGATTACCCTCGACGCGTGCGAAGTCTTCAAGTTTCGCTACATCACCCCAGCTAAAAAATAATAAGGCTTCACTTTGCAACCCATCGCGTCCGGCGCGCCCTGTTTCCTGATAATAACTTTCGATGTTTTTTGGCAAATCGCAATGCACGACAAAACGCACATTGGATTTATCAATTCCCATTCCAAACGCAATCGTAGCGACGATGATTTTCGCTTCGTCTTTTAAAAATAATTCCTGATTTTTGTCGCGTGTTTCTTTGTCGAGTCCCGCGTGATACGGGAGCGCTGCGAAGCCTTCATCATGTAAATCTGCGGCGAGACTTTCGACAGATTTGCGGCTTAGGCAATAAATGATTCCGCTTTCGCCTTTGCGTTCTTCGAGGTAATCCAACAGTTGCGGATAATGATTTTTCTTCGGCTGGACGCCATAAAAAATGTTCGGACGATTAAAGCTCGAAACAAAAAGTTCAGCGTGTTCGACCTGTAAACGCTCAATAATATCTTTGCGGACTAACTTGTCCGCCGTCGCCGTCAGCGCAATTAAAGGAATATCAGGAAAGTGAGATTTGAGTTTGCCAAGCTGAATATATTCCGGGCGAAAATCGTGTCCCCAACTGGAGATACAATGCGCTTCGTCAATCGCAAATAACGAAACGTTGATACCTTTGAGGTAGTCAATAAATTGATCGCCGCTTTGCAACAGCCTTTCAGGCGCGACGTACAGCAGCTTCAAATTGCCTTCACGAATTGATTTAAAAACTTCAGCCTGTTGTTGTCCTGACTGTGTAGAATTTAAAAACGCAGCTTCGACACCGTTGGTTCTGAGCGCGTCAACCTGATCTTTCATCAAGGCAATTAACGGTGAAACGACCAGTGTTAAGCCTTCCAGCATCAATGCCGGAATTTGATAGCAGAGCGATTTGCCTCCACCCGTCGGCATCAGAACAACGCAATCTTTTTTGGATAAAACCGTCTCAATCGCCGCTTCCTGATTCATCCGAAATGAATCGTAGCCGAATTGATGTTTGAGAATTTCTTTGGCTTGGGCAATGTTCATCAAACTCATGATAGCTATTAAAATACAGGCTGGCAAAAAATGAGGGCAAAAATAATCAGACTTTTTTCTGCCCTCATTTTTCTGTCAGCAATTTGAGATAGAATTATTTTTTCTTATTTTTGGACGCCTTCTGCATCTTCCTCAATCTAACAAATTCTGCCGCATATCGCTTCCCCATTTCGCGTTGCGCCGCCGCATCAAAATGTAGGTCATCACCTTTGTGTCCCAGCCCTTGCGAAGAGACTACACCGATGAGCAAACCCTTTGCTGGCAAGGTTGCAATGCCTTCATTGACTGCACGAGCAAAGACGAATTTATTATCTTTCCGCGCATATAAAAACTCTCCCAACTGTCCGGCAATGAACGGAACGTCAGGCGCATTCAGGTCGGCGCGTAAATCCGCAATCATTTGTGCCAGCGTAGTTCCGTAAGCTTTGGCGCGTGCCTCATCATCCGTTTCATTTTCGCCCTGATGCCAGAGAATGCCTTTCAGCGTCCCGTTTTGCAGCGCTTCTTTCGTCCGCTGAACAGCACGTTCATACAGGTCGCTGCCTTTGACCCAGCGACTCATCGAAGTCCCGCCAACTGCGCTCGGGATTAACCCGATAATTAATTTTGAGTCCTGTTTACGCAGCTCTCGTGCAAAATTAATCCCCGGCCCCATCCCTAAATTTGCTTCTCGATCCTGATGCAATGGCTCCGAAGCCGTGACCCATTTTCCGAATTTATTGTACGCGAAAATTTTCGGATCAGTGATTTTATCCTGCTCTTCAATTGCGCCGCGTCCTGCCATGTTCGATTGCCCGATCAACAAATACAGGTGAAGCTTTGATTTATCTTTCGGCAAATCAGTTTGCGCCAGCAGAGTGGTTGAGAAAATAAATACGACGAAGATGAGTGATGGAATAGTTTTCATTTTGAGTCCAATTGTGTCAGCTATTTTTTTATATTCT
This sequence comes from Blastocatellia bacterium, assembly GCA_031371805.1. Classification (GTDB taxonomy): domain Bacteria; phylum Acidobacteriota; class Blastocatellia; order RBC074; family RBC074; genus JAFDVL01. Next base: position 12,073 of record JANMKB010000512.1, read on the forward strand.
ACCTTACTCACGCCAAAATTGCCTTGATAACCTTGCCTTCATCCGTCGGCCCAATCAACCGATTATTCAGCCCTTGATAGGCGTAGCTGAAACGATAAGGATCAAGCCCCAGTACATGCTGAATCGTGGCTTGCAAATCACGAATGCCCACTGGATTCTCAGTTGGAAAATATCCGAACTCATCGGTTTGCCCGTAAGCTAAGCCCGCTTTGATGCCGCCACCAGCCAGCCACATAGTGTAAGCGTTCGTGTGGTGATCGCGCCCGATATACCCCTTCTTTAATTCAGTTCGCACGTTGTTTTGCATCATCGGCGTGCGCCCGAATTCTCCACCCCAAACGACTAAGGTTTCGTCGAGCAAGCCGCGCTGTTCAAGGTCTATCAGTAACCCGGCAATCGCGCGATCAATTTGTTGGGCTTTGATCGGCAGCGTGACATCAATGCTTTCGCCCAGCGAAGAACCATGATGATCCCAGCCCCAATCATAAAGCTGCACAAAGCGCACGCCGTTTTCGATCAGGCGCCGCGCCAGCAAACAATTATTCGCAAAGGTCGGATCATTGCCCTTGTAAGTAAGGCGCGGATCGTCGGCGCTTTCGGCGGGCGAGACATAACCGGGTTTCGCGCCGTACAAATCCAGAATGTGTTGGGCTTCTTTGGAAATGTCCATCACTTCGGGTACAGACGTTTGCATCCGATACGCGAGTTCGTATTGCGCAATGCGAGTGAGCGTTTCGCTGTCGCCACTGCGCTCGTATTCAGCCTGATTCATTTTGGCGAGCACATCTAAAGTTCGCCGTCGCAAGCTGCGATCAAGACCTGCGGGATTGCTTAAATACAACACCGGATCACCTGCGGTACGGCATTGCACGCCTTGATAGACGCTGGGCAAAAAGCCTGCTCCCCACAAAGATTTGCCGCCGTCGGGAGTTTTGCCGCCAGACAGCAAAACAACAAAGCCCGGCAAGTTTTCATTCACACTGCCAAGCCCGTAAGTGACCCAGGCTCCCATCGCAGGATTGCCTAAACGCGGTGAACCTGTTTGGACAAAAAGCTGCGCCGGCGCGTGATTGAATTGGTCAGTATTTACAGTGCGAATGATGCAGGTTTTGTCTACGATTTTGGCGAAATGTGGGAGCAGTTCGCTAACCCATTGACCACTTTGTCCGTGCTGCTGAAACTTGAATTGTCCGGCGAGAATTTTGGGTACGCCTTTGATGAAAGCAAAACGCTTGCCTGCCAAAAACGAAGGCGGCGCATCTTTCAAATGCAACTTTTCCAACTCAGGTTTGTAATCAAAAAGTTCAAGCTGCGAAGGCGATCCCGGCATGTGCAAATAAATCACGCGCTTCGCTTTCGGCGCAATCATGGGAGCTTTTGGCGCAAGCAGATTTTGGATTGCGGATTGCGGATTGGCAAAAGCTTCGCGTGCGAGCAATGATTGCAGGGCGATTGCACCGAGGCCGAGGCCGCCACTTTTGAAAAAATGCCTGCGTGTAATTTCGCGTGTACTGACCATTGCAGGTGAAAGTTCGTCGTTATTCATATCGTTTTTTTGACAGGATGAACAGGGGTTTCAGGATTAACCGGATTCGCAAAATCATCTTGTCTATCTTGTAAATTCTATCTCATTCTTTCTTCGACTTACGGTGCTTAGTTACGCGTAAGAAATTCATCCAAATTTAGAATCGCATTCGCTGTGACAACCCACGCCGCAAACGAAGCTTTGCTAATTCCATTCGGCACGTTTGCGCGGGCGGATTTGAGCAACGCGTCTGCTTTGGCTGGCGCTGCGACAAATTCTTTTTGCGCGTCTCGTTGCAGCGCGACCAAGGGTGCAGCTTCACCTGTTCGCAAAGGGCGAATTAACGCCAGACGCAAGCCGCGTGCTGTACGGGCACCTGGTGTAGCGGCTTCTGCAATCATTCGTCGCGCCAATCCGGCGGCGGCTTCCAGATACACCGGATCATTCAATGTCACGAGTGCCTGCAATGGGGTATTCGTACGGATGCGGCGCATCTGACAAATCTCGCCGCTGCCGCTGTCAAACGTCGTCATCGAAGGATATGGCGTAGTGCGTTTGAGATACGTGTACAAGCCGCGCCGAAAACGATCTTCGCCCTCAGCGTCTACCCAATTTTTGGTGTTGTAAGTTGTGCGCCACAGCCCCGCAGGTTGCGGCGGCATCACGGGTGGGCCGCCCATTTTGGTCGAAAGCAATCCGGCCACAGACAACGCCTGATCGCGCACGGCTTCTGCGCCAAGTCGGAACCGTGCACCACGCGAGTTGATGACATTACGCGGATCAGCTTCGCGCAAATTGGGCGTGACTTCGGAGGCTTGTTTATAAGCATCACTCATCACAATCGTCTTGATTAATTTTTTTATTGACCCACCGCCATCACGATATTCCGCCGCTAGCCAATCAAGTAATTCAGGATTGGTCGGAGCCGAACCTAGTGCGCCAAAATCTTCTTCCGTCTCGACGATGCCGATGCCGAACAGACGTGCCCAAATGCGATTCACCCACACGCGCGGAGTCAGGGGATTGTCATGGTTGACAAGCCATTGTGCGACGCCAAGACGATTGCGCGGTGCGCCTGCTGGCAGCTTGCCAAATGCGGCGGGAACGTTTGGCAAAACGGTTTCACCTTGTTCGAGGAAATTGCCGCGAATGTGAATTTTTGTCGTGCGTTGTTTGTCGTTGGCGAGTTCACGCATGAACGGCAAGCGCACGATGTTGTCATTGAACTCTTTTTGCGTTTTGTACACCGTCGCTAGTCCATCGCGCATCTTGCGTATCACTGCATTCGGCTGGTGCGGTTGCAGCGTTGCAGGATCGGCTTCGCTGGTCGCTATGCGAAAGCTGCGCATCGTGTGCGTTTCGCCAAATTGCTGTGAAATGGTTATGCGCAATATCGTTTCTTTCGTTATTCGCAACGGATCAGCAAAATCGAAAATCGCTTCGTGTCTTTCGTGTGCGCGTAATTTGACTGACCAACCTGTTTTTTCGTCACCATCAATTGTCGCCTGAATCGTACCTTTCTCTTCGGCAAAATCTGCGCGGGCGTTGATTAGCTTTAATGGCTGCGTTTTGCCAGCCTCAATAATTTCAGCCGTCAATTCAGACAACACAAAATGTGCGCTGTTGCGTCCGACTACGAGTTCGCCGCTGCTTATTTTTTCAGGCAACGCTTCCAGCCGCAGCGCCGTGTGCGTACCCGCCGCAAGCGCGAGCGTGACAACATATATATCTTCCGGCGGAGTCTTTCCACTCGCCGTCACACTGCCGTCTTTTTGCGCAGTTAGTGTCGCGCCATCTTTGGAAATCATTTCCTGCACTGTCACTCCGCGCCATTTCTTTTCTTCGGCTGCTCTCCCCTTCTCGGCAGCATTTTCCAGCCCGTTCAATGCACTTCTGAGGCTTTCAATCTTCGCTTGTAACTGCTTGCGTTCTTCCTGTTCGCGCGGCGAAAGCAATTCCATCGTCGGCGCATCGGTATATAAATCAGCGTCTTCCGTCTGATTGAACAGCGCGAAAAAGCTGTAGTATTCGTTGTGCGAAATCGGATCGTATTTGTGCGTGTGACATTTCGCACACCCAAGCGTCAGCCCCATCCATACCTGCGCCGTAGTGTCTATGCGATCCTTCACGGCGGCGACACGAAACTCCTCGTTGTCCGTGCCGCCTTCATCATTCGTCATCGTATTGCGATGAAAGGCGGTCGCAATGATTTGCTGCTCCGTTGGATTCGGCAACAAGTCTCCGGCAATTTGTTCGGTCGTGAAACGGTCGAGCGGCATATCAGCGTTGAGCGCATTCACAACCCAATCACGATAAGGCCACATCGTGCGTCCCAAATCTTTTTCATAACCTTTCGTGTCGGCGTACCGCGCCAAATCCAACCACATCCGCGCCCAATGTTCACCGAACTGCGGTTTCGCCAACAATTCGTCTACAATTTTTTCATATGCGGCAGGCGACGGGTTTTTCGCAAATTGATCGGCAATTTCCGGCGTTGGTGGCAAGCCAAGCAAATCAAGCCACAGCCTGCGTACCAGCGTTTGCGGCACAGCCGATGCACGAAGCAGGAGATTTTTTTTCGCAAGATTTGCACTCACTAACACATCAATCGGCAATTGCTTTCCATTCGTAATCACAGGGCGAAGCACAGGCTCAAACGACCAATGCAAACCCCACTTCGCGCCTTCTGAAATCCAGCGGCGAATGATGTCAATTTGTGCAGCAGTGACTTGTTTATGCGCGCTCGGCGGAGGCATCACAACATCAGGATCAGTGCTGGTCAGGCGCGTGAGAAGTAAACTTTTTTCTGGTTGTCCGGGAGCAAGAGGAAAACCGCTGCGCCGTTTGGCTTTGGCGTCAGCTTCAATGTCCAAACGTAATCCAGCTTTACGATTTTTTTCATCGGGGCCGTGACACGAAAAACAATTCGGAGCGAGAATCGGCAAAACATCACGCCCGTACCGCACAGGCTCAATCGCAGTTACCTTTGACGGCGCGAGAATGTACGCCAGCGCCAATAAAATCAAAGTGAGGAATGCGGTTTTGATAAATCGTGCGTGAGAAAAATATTGAATAAAATCATTCATAGTATTTTTACCGATGAGGTCCTGGGTCTTTGAGTTTTTGTCTTGGGTTCGCCTCAAAATCAATTCAGCTTCGACAAAGGTCAACGCTTGATACACCTCTGGTCAATGAAAACTATTCTGGCAACCTCGCCAAAGACCAGCTTCTTACAAATTGCCCTTTTTTCTTTCTTCCGCAATATAGCGTGCGCTGCGCACAGCTAGTGCAGCTATGGTCAAGGTTGGATTTTTTTCAGGAAACGTTGTGAAACATCCGGCATCCACGACAAATAAATTTTTAATTTCGTGCGACTGGCAATACGAATTCAACACCGAAGTTTTTGGATTTTTTCCTATGCGTACCGTGCCGACTTCGTGGCTGGCAAAGCCGCCGATGGAGACATTTTGATTCAGAGTCAACTCAGCCTTGCAAGCTTCATAAATTTTTTCCGCGCTGTTCACTAAGTCACGAAACAAGGCGCGATCATTTTCGCCGAATTCAAAATTAATCAGCGGAATCGGGATGCCATAATTATCAACCTTGCCTGGATTTGTAGTCACGCGATTGGTCGGGCGATGCTCAACTTTTCCGTATCCGCCCATCTGAAAAATGGCGGGATGCAAATCCTGAATACGATCTTTGTAAGTTTTTCCAAACCCTTCTATGCGTTTGGCGTGATGCGGAAACCGCCGCGTCACATAATTCATCTGGTAGCCGTAGCCTCCGACGAAATCTTTGGAGCGATTTACAAACCTTGGAATGTACGAATGATCCGTCACACCGTCGCCCTGCCACGTATCCGTTTTCACTAAATCTTTCAAATATCCGTAAAAAGAAGTTTGCGAATGTCCGCCCAGATAGCGGCCTACGACATCGTTGTTATTCGCCAGACCATTCGGAAATTGGCGGCTCTTGGAATTCAGCAACAACCGTGCCGATTCAATCGAAGCGCAACTGACGACAACAATTTTTGCGTACACTTCTTCGAGTTTTCCAGTCTGACGATCCACGAAGGAAACGCCGCTGACAAGCCCGTCTTTATTGACTAAAACTTCGCGCACCAGTGCATTCGTGCGCATCGTTAATTTGCCCGTCGCCAGCGCTTCAGGAATCACGGTAATGTCGCTTGACCAGATGGCGCGAATGTCACACACGTCCATGCAATGACCGCAATAATGACAGGCGCCGCGACCTTTGCGACCTTTCAGCAAAACGGCTTTGCGCGAAGCAATTAAATTAATTCCAATTTTTGCGAGGCGTGGCTTCGCATAACTTTCCGCGCAACGAAAGGGGGGAGGCGGCGCAACAAAATTTCCATCGGGCAAAAATGGTAGATTTTCTTTGCTGCCGAACACATGCATTTCCTGTTCGACTTCATCATAAAACGGAGCGAGTTCTTCATAGCTTACCGGCCAGTCTTCTTCAATGCCATTGACTGACCATTCACGAAAATCATCTGGTGCAAAACGATAACAGGCAGCGTTCCAGTGAAACGTGCGACCGCCCAAATTTCGGACGCGGTTAACGCTGATACGGTCTCCGTGATATTCAATTTTGTTTTCAATGTCATCGGGATACATGGCCGCCTGATGACGAAACCCGATGCCATGTTTTGGTAATTCGTAAGGCCACGCATGATTATTCATTTCTTCGACAGCGACTTTGCGTCCACCTTCCAGCAGGATTGTTTCAGCTCCGGCGGCGGTCAGTTCCTTCGCCATAAATCCGCCCGCTGCACCGGAACCAATAATGCAAATATCATAAATTTTCTTTTTTAAAAGATTCGTCATAGTTGATCTGTTAGGGTCATAATATTTCATTGCAACTTTCCTTACGTTTCTGCGTCTGTGCGTAGCGAATTTGTTGACTGACCATCCGAAAGAACTTTCACGATTACAACCGTCATATCGTCATTGTTGTTGCGCCCATCCGAAGCGCCATCACACGCCGCGATCAATTCACGTGCAATTTCTTCGCCCGAAGTTTCGCGGCGACAAATTTCGGTCAACGCGGCGGCGACTTGCTCCGATCCCCATTCTTCATTGCGCGCATTCATTCGTTCTTCAAATCCATCACTCACCCAAATCAACGCATCACCCGCCTGCAATTGCAACGTAGCGACTGGCACGTTCACATGCTTGAGAAAACCGAGCGGCTGTGCCTTCAGTACAATCGGATGCAAACTGCCATCGGCGCGTTTGAAGTGATACGGAAACGGCATCCCGTTCGAGCAGAGTTCGACCGCCAGTGTCACCGGATCAATGATTGTTGCGCCCAAACACATTCCGACGCCCCGATGCGTGAGCGATTGTTTCAGCGCCGTGTTCAAGTCTTGGATCATCGGTTGTAGCTTCGCTTGTATTTGGGGCTGCGCTTGCAAGCGGCTGGTCAAGCCCATCTTCACCATCCCGACAATCAACCCCGCGCTCATCCCGTGTCCCGTCGCATCGCCAATCACCACGCAGTACCGACCATCGGGAAGCGGGAGAAAATCGTAGTAATCGCCGCCCACTTCTGTCGCCGTCCGCATTGCACCCGTGATTTCCAGCTTATCCAGTCGTACATTGCCTTTGGGCAACATGGAAAGTTGCAAGCGGCGCGCTTCTTCCAATTCCTGCGTCTTGCGGTTGTGTTCGGCTTCGAGAGCTTTGGCCTGTACCTGCGTTTTTTCGAGCCGCAGTTCGGCGATCTTCAATTGCGTCTTCTCGCGTTCGCGCGCCATCACGCGCTTCGTACGCAAGTTGTTCAGTCCAAATCCTGCCAACCCAATGCCGCCAATGCACAGCCCATAAAACCACCATGTTTGCCAGAAGTAGGGCTTGAGCGAAAACGAATACGACGCCCCCGTTTCATTCCACACGCCGTCGTTGTTGGCGGCGATGACGCGGAAGGTGTAGTTGCCCGGCGGCAGGTTGGTGTAATACGCCGTGCGCCGATTGTCCGCGTCAATCCAGGCTTTGTCGTAGCCTGCGAGTTGGTATTTGTATTGATTCTTCTCGGCGGCGACAAGGCTTAAGCCAGCATATTGAAATTCGAGATTCTGCGTGCCTACGGCGAGTCGTTGCGATTGCGCGAGCGAGAAGTTTGCACCGTCGGCGATGGCTTGTTCGAGGACGACGGGCGGCGGCAACTTGTTGTGATGAATCTTCGCCGGATCAATCACCGCCGCGCCTGCAATGGTCGGAAACCAAAGCTTGCCATCTCTGGTTTTACAGGCACCGGCACTGGTCTCGCCATTTTTCAGGCCATCAGCGATCCCATACGAAAAGGTTTTGATGGATGGAATTTTCCCGTCTGCAAAATCCATCAAGTCTTGTCGTGGTATGCGATAGATGGCTTTGTTACCAGACATCCAGAAATTGCCAAGACCATCTTCAAGAATGGAAAACACCGTGTCGTCAAATAACCCGTCTTTTTCCCGGCAGCCGACAAACTTGCCATCCTTGTAGCGATACAATGCGTCGCCTGCCCCAATCCAAAAGACGTTCTCGTTATCTTCGTAGAATGATTCAACGTTAATCGGAGCGCCAATTTCTGAAGTGCGGTCTTGCAGTTTTCCATTGAGAAGTGTGAGCAAGCTACGTTCGGTTCCAATCCATAGACATTGCTTTCGATCCAGATAAAGGCCCTCGGCAGCATCAGCAGATAACTCCTTTCTGGATAAAAAGGAGACCACCTTATTTTGTCGAATAAGCAGCAGGCGGCCACGAATGCCAACCCAAAAGTCTCCTGAGGGGGTAGCCTGGAGTGCATATACACTACTATTTATTGCTTCGCCTGCGAGGTGATTGACGAACCGACCGTTTTGATAACGTTGTAATCCGCTTCTTGTTCCTACCCAAAGTGTTCCTGTGTTGTCTTCGCTGATAGTTATGGTGTTATTACTCGCTAATCCGTCTTGGGTTGTGAAGTTGCTAAATGCTCCATTCTTGAATCGGGTTAGCCCCCCATTTGAGGCAATCCAGAGCGCACCTGCGCGATCTTCATACATGCCCCCGACAAAGTTATGCGGAAGGCCATCTCCTTTGTCATAGACAATGAAACTGGCATCTCGCAGACGGTTTAAGCCTATATAACTTCCGACCCATAAGCTTCCTTCACGGTCTTCGTATAAGGACCGAACATCATCATCTGAGAGGGAATCTTTGTTTGTATAAGCGTCGAGTTTGCCATTCCGAAAGCGGTAAAGCCCTCGGAAAACTGTTCCTATCCAAAGACTGCCATCTCTATCTTCTAATATCGAGGCAACTGCGCCAAAAGGGGCGTTGCCTTTCGACGCATGACTTTTGAATGTCCCTTCTTTGAATGAAGTAAGCCCGCCCTTGGAGCTGTCATCAGAATCACTTGCTCCAAACCAGATCGTGCTATGGCGGTCTTCGTAGATTGCCATAACTCGTCCAGCCGCCAAACCATCTCGTGTCGAGAAATGTGTGAAGCGTCCGTTCTCAAAGACATCAACTCCGGTATTAGTTCCTACCCACAATTTGCCGCTTTTGTCTTTAAGGAGAGCGAGAATCTCGTTATGCGATAAGCCTTCCTGCGTCGTCCAAGTAGAGATTTTCCCGCGCTCGAAGTGATGAAGGCCTTTGTTAGAACCGATCCACAGACTGCCATCCCCGTCTGGCAATACCTTGGTAATATCTCCCAATTCTAATTTGTATTGGTCGGTGAGGTTGGTAAATTCACGATCTTTATAGCGAATCAACCCGCCACGATCTGTTCCAATCCATAAGCTCCCTTCGTGATCTTCTGCCAGCGTGGTAATCCATCTGCTCGGTAACGCTTTCGTGTTTGATTTGTCGAAGACCGTGAACCGCACGCCATCAAATCGCACCAGCCCTTCATACGTGCCGAGCCACAAATAGCCATCGCGTGTTTGCGTCATGCAAAGAATGCTGTTTTGCGGCAGCCCGTGCTTATTCGTCCACACATCATGCACGTAATGCGTGATCGCTTTCGTCGGATCAAGCGCATACGCAGTCGTGGCGCACAGAAAACAACACAGCCACGTTAGAATGAAACCTCTTTTTATTGACGCTGATGTCATAGTGTTATTTGATCGGCGCAGCTTTGAACGCCGATTGGAGCGCGAGCGGCTCGCTTGCGCCAAGCGAAGCGTCATGTCACTTCGCCGCAGTTTTCAATTCTGCAAATCGTTGACGCAGCATATCTAAATTTTTTGTTTGCTTTAGATCATTCGCCAGATTGTGCTCTTCGTGCGGGTCATTTTTCAAATCAAACAACTCTTCGTACTTAAAATCAGGCCAGTAAATATATTTCAGCTCGCGGCGCACCAACGCTTCGGACGCAGGGATAAAATCTGTGTTGCGAATCGTCGCGTGTTCGTAAAAGAATTCCTGCCGCCACGCCGTTTTTTTCGGAGACAAATACAGCGGAGAAAAATCTCTTCCCTGCATTCTCGCAGGCGCGGCAATCTTCGTCGCAGCCAATATTGTCGGAGCTAAATCTACGTTCAGTACAAAATCATCATTCGTCGTGCCGCGCTTTGTTTTCGGCATGCGCGGGTCACACACAATCAACGGCACGCGGATAGATTCTTCGTAAGGATACCATTTGTCTGCCAAGCCATGCTCACCGTGAAAATATCCATTATCCGTAGTAAAAATTACCAGCGTATTTTCATCCAAGCCTTGTGCCTTCAATTCTGCCAACACGCGTCCGACGGTCGTGTCTACTTCCGTCGCCAGCCGATAATACGCCTTCATATATTGCTGATATTTTTCCGGCGTATCAAAGCGCCAATGCCAGCGATTGCGACCTTCATTTTTTTCGTTGGCGATGAATGGTGGCAGGCGTTTGAAATATTCATCGCCAGCAGTTTTCGGCGTTGGAATCGTGACGTTTTGATAAAGCGATTCGCTTTGCGGCTGATACAAATATTGCCTGGGATTTTCGTCTTCGGCATGCGTAGCGAAAAATGCGAGCGTCAGGCAAAACGGCTTATCTTTTGGGCGTGCTTGCAAAAATTCCAGCGCATCATTTTCATTTTTCTGCGTCACATGAATGGTCGAACCATCGAGGTTTTTCTGGTAATGTGTCGTGGCGTAAGACCGTCCAAAATCATATTTATCCGCTGGAAATTTTCCGTTGTGCCACTTGCCAACGTGTCCAACCCAATAACCATTGGCGCGGAGTAATCCGGGATAGGTTTCGCTCCACGGCGTCTTGAACATTTCAAAGGCAGGATTGCCATGCCGCGACATCCATTGCCCCGTCAGCAACGAAGCACGACTGACACCACAAATCGAAGTCGTCACATGATTATTCGTGAAGTGTATTCCTGTCCGCGCCAGAGCGTCGATGTTTGGCGTTTTGACAATCGGATTTCCGGCAATGCCCAACGTGTCATGGCGCCAGTCATCAGCGTACAGGATAAGAATATTT
>JANMKB010000521.1:0-9790 GCA_031371805.1 Blastocatellia bacterium
ATGGCTGACGCTCCGTGTGAAATCATGGAAATATTGATGTGATTCAGCGGCGTAAAAATCCGTGAAGCCAGGCCGGGAGTAAATTTCATTTGCTCGCCAACCAGGCAAATCAAAGCACGCTCCCGCTCGACTGTGACTTCGCCGAATTCCTGCAAATCGGCGACTACTTTCTCCAAATTACGCGTGTCATCCAGCGTTATCGAAACGCTGACTTCGGACGTAGCCACCATATCTACAGCGGTTTCGTGGCGATTGAACACTTCAAATAACTTCGCCAAAAATCCGTGCGCCATCAACATTCTGACGGAGTTCACATTAACGACTGTGATGCCGCGTTTGAAGGCAATGGCTTTGATCGGAGATTTAGAAGCAGGCGCGTGCGACAAGATCGCGGTGCCCTGGACGTGCGGACGGCGCGAATTGCAAATGTAAACGGGAATATCCAGCGCCATTGCCGGGCGCAATGTCGAAGGATGCAAAACTCTGGCACCGAAATACGCCAGCTCCGAAGCTTCGGCAAATGAAATCGTTTTGATCTTGGCGGCTTCCCGGACGATGCGCGGATCAGTCGTCATCATCCCGTCTACGTCCGTCCAGATTTCGATGGCTTCGGCTTTGACTGCACCGCCGATAATCGCGGCAGAATAATCAGAGCCGCCGCGTCCAATCGTAGTCGTGATGCCATCAGCGGACGAACCAATAAAACCTTGTGTGACGGGGACGAAACCTGCCGCTACTTTCGCCGTAAACGTTTTTTCAAGCGCCGGATTGGCAATTTCAAAATCAATTGCCGCCCGCATAAAATCATCATTCGTCCGCATCAAGGGACGAACGTCAAGCGCTTCACTACTGACGCCTGCCTGACGAAATGCAGTGGCAACCAGCAACGAAGAAAGCAATTCCCCGTTCGCAGAAACCGCGTCAGACAAGCGCGGGCTAACTTTGCCATAACGACGAATTTCATCCAGCGTCTGCAACAAATCCGTAAACCGATTTTTTAAGGCCGCGTGCAAATCCTCTTTGTCAGCGGGCAAAGCCAGTTCGTCAGCCACCGCGTAATGCCGCACTGTGATCTGATCCAGCAATTTTCGCATTTCAGCTTCTTTGCCTTCAGCGGTGAGCCTGGCACATTCCAGGAGAGAATTTGTGACTTTCGACATCGCCGAAACTACCACGATGGGTTGTCGTTCAAGCTGGCCCTGAACGATGGCGACTAAGCGACGCATGGCGGTGGCGTCTTCAACGGAAGTACCGCCAAATTTCATTACTATCATAAATGGTGGTCGGTGGTCGGTGGCCGGTGATCGGTCTGGCAGCAGGCAAAAGCTCAATTGATAAATCATAAGCTTTGCAAAAATACCGACCAGCGACCACCGATCACCATTAACTTTTCATTTTCGCTTTTGGTGCCGGGGCGCTATTGGTAATTAAAATTTCTCCTTCGCCAATCAAAACATCTTCGTCAATTTTAACGACTATCGAGTATTTGTATGGCAATTCTCGCACTTTTCCTTTGAGTGGAATACCGGAATGGCAAGACCCGCTTTTGCCGGTTCCGAAGCTGAAGCCGGCAAACGGAGAATCATACGGATTGAGCCGAATCTTGATGCTGCCGGCCACCGCCTGCCATTTGATTTCTTCGCGGGCGGCAATATTCAGTTCAATTAATTTGAGCTTGAAAATTGCTTTGGTGCGCTGATCTTTCTTACTCACAGTAACTTTCAAACTGACCTGCCTGACCTCGCGCGGCGGCGGTACGGGACGTCCCGAAGGAGTAATTTTTTCTCTTTTGCGTGGTCGGTCTGAATCAAATATTTTCTTACCTGGCATATATTATCTCCTGAAAAATTAACGCTCATGCGGTGCAAAAAACCAGCGCTAATTCACATCGTGCATAGTTTTATTCCGCGAAAACCGGCGGTAAGTTCTGACCCTGGGATCAATCGTAATAATGCCTCCCTGCGTCGGCGTAATAATCAGCGAATAACGAAACTGGCTGAAGGCGCCCAAATCTCTGGGGCCATCGTCCAGCGGCAAACCTGATTGAACTAAGCCTGTAACTTCACCGGAAGCCACGAACTTTCCGATGGTAAAAGGTGTCCCATTTTTATTGAATATCACCTCAATTGCGGCAACGCCATTGCCGCATTCCCATTGCGCTTCTTCCTCGTCTTCCAAAAATAAGCGGAGTGGGTTGGGCGGATCAAGGACACTAATATCATTTCCCTGACTGTCCTGCGTGATCATTTCAAGCAAGACTTTGCCGTCCTCAATCGAAACAATAACTCTTTGTGGTCCTGGCATTTTTTATCCTCCTTAATTTTAGTTGTAGTTTTGGTCGTTAGATCGAAATATACAAAACCTGGCTCGCAACGGCTCGCGGTACTGTACCCGGAGCGGTAGCGACGGGGTAAGTTCCTTCAGGCAAACTATCGTTTGGGGGCTAATGAAATAATTTTCTGTACTTCGGGATCATTCATAAAATCCGTCAACTCCTTATCTCTTTTCAAATCGTCAACCGGATATTCGGCAGCAATTATTTTTTTTAAATACCGCAAAGCTTCCCCACGATTTCTGGTTAAGTAATAAACCTTGACCGCTGCGGCCTGAGCTTCGATTGACGCAGGCTCAACTTTTAAAGCCTGCCCAATAAGTTGGACAGCTTCAGCTTCGTGGCCGCCCTGTTTCGCACGCCATTCCGCCAGCAGAGAATCCTTATCCGAACTATTTCTGTTTAGCTCGGTTTGTTTAATAAGTAAAGTAATGGCGGCCTCATAAGCTTCCTGCCGCGCGGTTTTCTCGGTTGGGATTTGCCGATAAGCATCGCCCAGATTTCCCCAATACAAATAATCATCAGGTCTCAGCGTCGTCGCTTTTTTGAAGGCCTCCGCCGCATAAATATAATTGCCCTGCTGAAAATAAACCATTCCCAGCCCGTTCAAAGCCGGAGCATTTTCCTTTAATTTGTTTGCCTCCTGATAAGCAAACAAAGCATCGTTAAGTTTGTCCTGTTTGAGATAAACGCTGCCCAGGTTCAATTTCGGGCGAATGCCGTTTGGCAACAATTGTTGCACGCGGAGCCAGTTTTTTTCAGCTTCCACATATTCGCCGCGCTCGAAATAATAGCCGCCAAATTCCTGATACACCAGCCAGTAATCAGGATTTTTTTTTGCGACTGCGGCGAAAGTTTTTTTAGCTTCTTCCGCTTGCTTGTCATGCTCATACGCCGAAGCTAACGCGACAGAGGCTTCGATATTATCGGGCTGTTTTTCAATTACTTTTTTTAAGGATTTGATAGCTGAATTATAATTTTCGGTCTCCAGATAAAGCTGCCCCATCGTCAAATCAATTTCCGGCAAAGTGCCATCTTTCTCCAACGCCAAAAGACAGGTGGTCAGCGCTTTATTCACAAAAATTGTATCTTTGCCGATCATTGATTTCAGCAAATAAGCGCGTCCCAGCGCCGCCAGAACTGGCGCGGAATCACCGACTTCCTGCAACCAGAGAATTGCTTTGTCCACGGACGCCTCATCTAAATCACTCTGCAAAAGCGCCAGTGCTTTTAAGTAGAGTTTGTATTTTTCTGTGTTTGGTAAGCTATCTATCTGCGTCGCTGGCTGGAGCGAATTACCCAATGCTTTGGCAACCTGAACCGCAACTTTTTCCTGCGCAGCTTGTAAGTTATCTCCTACCACTTTGTCGGCGATAATTTTTTGCCCCTGCGCATTTTGAATCGAATATGCAATGCTGGTCTGATTACCTTCGGTTTGGATTGTCCCGCTCAGAATAATATTAGCGCCGGCATTGCTCACCAGCCACCGCCAGTCGTTTGGCTCGGCGTCATTTTTTTCGGCAGGCACGACGTGGAGGTCGGACAAATCACGCAATCCTTTGCGCAGTGATTCGGCAAACCCTGCGCCCAGTAAGGCGCCGTCTTTTTCCAAATTGTTTTGCGGCTTGAAAGCTAAAACTGCCAGCGTTTTGTGGGCTGGCAGTTTCGCGCCGAAAAGATTGGTTTCCCAAATTCCAAACGTTACCAAAATTAAAGTGGCGGTGGCGGCTAATGTTTTCAGGGCTGTGCGCCGACTTAAAATTTTTACGACCTGTTCAGTAAATTTATTTACTGGTGCGCTGAGTAGTTGTAAAACCTCATCCGCGCTGGCAATTCGTTGCGCGGCTTTTTTCTGTAAACAACCCTGCACCAGCGTAACCAAATTGTGCGGCGTCTGTTTTGGCAATGCTTCCCAATTCGGTTCGCGTTCGAGCACTGCCGCCATCGTTTCCGGCATCGTCAGTTTGCGAAACGGATGCCGTCCGGTCAGCGCCTCATAAAGAATAACCCCGAACGCCCACCAATCGGCGGACTGAGCGGCCACCTCGCCGCGAATTTGTTCGGGACTCATATACCCCGGCGTCCCAATAATCATCTGCGCTTTGGTCAACGATTCAGGATTGGTGCCCACCCCGGCGCGATGGGTGGCGAACACGCTGGAAACAGTCAAATCCTGTTTTGTTTCTTTCGCCAGGCCAAAATCTAAAACTTTGACTGCGCCTTCGTCAGTAATTTTGATGTTCGCAGGTTTGAGGTCGCGGTGAATAATATTCTGGGCATGGGCGGATTTCAGCGCTTCGGCGATTTGCCGGAAGATTTGCGTGATTTCTTCAACCGTTAATTTGCCTCTGCCAAATCGTTCTGACAATGTTTCGCCAGCCACATATTCCATCACCAGAAAACGTGGGCTGTCACCATTTTCGCGGTCATAATCAAACAACGTCGCAATGTTCGGATGATTCACCCGCGCCAGCATTTCGGCTTCGCGGTTGAACCGATCCAGATGATTTCGATCCGTGGCAAAAAGCTCAGGCAAAACCTTGAGCGCGACGGCACGTTTCAAATTCAAATCCCGCGCCAGATAAACTGTCCCCATTCCGCCCGCACCGATTTGCGAAACGATTTCATAAGCGCCGAGCCGTTTGCCTTTTAGTTCTAAAGTTGGGGCATTAATTTGTTCACGGGCGAGATTTTGCGCCGCTTCATTGAGCGCCGGAGTTTCCAGAAAACCATCTGACTGGCTTTCATATTTGAGCATGGCAAGGACTTCGTGCCGAATGGATTCATCAGGCACGGGAGCCTCATTGACATACGATTCGCGCTCGGCTGGAGCAAGCTGTAGCGCCTTTTGCCACAGCTGCTCAATTTGTTCCAGCTTATCTTTTGTCATATTAACTATAGCGTTTTTTGCCGATCATTTAAGGGTAAGGATTTTTGAAAATGTCATTACCATCTGTAAGAACAGATGGGTTATGAAAATACCTCAACGCAAAAGGACAAAGGCTCAAAGGAGCAAAGGAAATCTTTTAGTCAATCAGGCAGTAATCTTTGTCCCCTTGCCCCCTTGTCCCTTTGCGTTAAAAAGCTCTGACCTGAGACAAGCTAGTTCTTGCTCAGTTCCTTCATTAACCACGCCTTCGCAAATTTCCAGTCATCCATCACAGTGTCTTCGCTCACCTTCACGACCTGCGCAGTCTCTTTAACGGTCAGACCGCCAAAATAGCGCAACTCGACGACCTGGGCTTTGCGAGGTGCGACCTCCGCCAGCAAATTCAGCGCATCGTCCAGCGCGGCAAGATCATTATGACCAGATGAATCAGGAACCATCAGCGCGTCATCCAGCGAAACTTTTTGGTATTCGCCACCGCGTTTTTGTTGTTGCCGCGAACGGGCATGATCCACCAGAATACGCCGCATCATCTGGGCGCAAACCGCCATAAAGTGCGAGCGATCATTAAAACTCACGGCCTTTGCATCAATCAATCGGACATAAACCTCGTTGACCAGCGCCGTTGTTTGCAAACTATGGTCAGGGCGTTCGTGCCGCATGTAATAATGCGCCTTGCGGTGCAATTCTTCATAAACCATCGGCACTAATTGATCCAGGGCTGACTGATCGCCGCCACTCCAGGCCATTAATAATTGCGTTACTTCATGAGGGGAGCGTATAGACATAAAAGACCTTCGATAAATGCCATGTCCAACGAATTGTTCAATTCATCAAAGCAGGCGGAATTCAAAATTATTGAAAACGAGTTGAACCGCTCTTCAATCACCGGCTGAGTTAGCTTGATAAATCTCGCTTCATCTGTCCAGGTCAAACTGCGCAAAAGCAAATCGAACGCACGAATTTTTTTTGAGAAGACCTGTCGTTTTTTGGGAACGCGCAAATTATAGCATCACTCGCACCGGAAAAATATTTTTTTGCCCTCCTCCAGTTTTCCGCCTGGCTTTTCGCTTAGATAAGTGAGGACAGCAATCACGACCTCAAAATCAAGGAGAGAGTTTTTGCTGCTGTAATCCTCGGATGATTGAAACTTCACGCCAAAGAGGGGATGCCAGCCAGATGGTGGCAAACCTGAAGTTGACGTTTGGCCCCTGAGAGTGGGGATCACGCTGGTTGGCAGCTCAAGTCCGACCAGCAGCGTTTTCGCTCTCAGGTATTTTTTTATGCAGCGAGGGGGAGCCATGAATAATTCTGCCATTGTGTTTACCGGCACGAATGTTAATTGCTGGGTCATTGATCGCTTTATCAGTGACGACAATCTGCTGAAAACAGATGAACTGGAAACCGGGTTTGACTGGATCGAGAGTTACGGTTTTTACCAGGATTTTGCCGCCGCCAATTTGACGATTCCCGGCTGGCAAAATTTGCCCTATCGCTTCGTGATGAACCAGCGCTCAATCATTTGCTAACAAGTTATTGCTTTCGATCCGCTTTACTGGGGAGCAAAGCGGACACGAACGACACGCTGGCACGCCAGAGTTTTGGTCTCTGCCACTAATCTGGCGACCAGCGTTGCCGTTAATTTAAGTTCCCACCTCAAAACTTCGAATCATTGGCAGCAGGGTGAAATCGGGTCTCCGCCATTTCACACCTACAGAGCCTAATCACCTTAGCCAGTTTCGCGCTGCTGCCAATGATTCGTAGTAATTTTAAACAGAGCGTCTGGTAAAGATAGTAAGTTGCCGACGCCGATCACCTTTAACATAGAGTAAAAAATATGAACTACACACGTGATAGCATTGTTCGTTTTTGCAGCCTCGCATTCCTGGCTGTAACCTTATTAACCTTAACTTTGACCGCCACTGCGCAGACACCGGATTACAAAAAGATTTGGACGACGGTCGGCTCCGCCGGAATCGTTGACGAAGCGGACACCACCAAAACTTTCTTCGACAGAAGCGTCGTCCAATTGGGCAAGGTTTTGATTTTGCAACCCGGCACTCAAGCCGCAGAAGCCGCGCCCACGCCGATGAACCGCGTAAACACGATTGCGTTTCCGACGGAATCCGCTGTCGTGCGTTATAACATCACACCCATTGACGGACTTTTTCCCGACGCCGGAACACGGCCTGCGGTGGAAATGAAATTGCGTTATCTGGACACGGGAAGCGCTCAGGTCGTAGCGAAATTGATCGAAGTTGATTTGGCGACAGGAGCTGAAATCGTGCGCCTGACGTTTGACAGTAACAAATTTGCCGGCGCGAACGGCTATCAGGTAAATTCAATTACCGATTGCCTGCCAAGCTGGCGCTTTGATTTTGTCAATAAAGGTTATTACGTCGAAGCGACGCTGACGCACAGCGCATTCTTTATTGGCAGCGCCGCTGGCATCAGCCTGATCAAAGTGCAACAGAGCGGTTGTATTTTCTAAACCTCGCTCAACCATTTGGCGCACAAAGGCCATTCGTCGTATGCTCCGCAGCATTCAAAAAAATGTGGAGGATATAACGAATGGCTTTTTCATTTTGGATGGGTCTGAAAACACAGATAGCTCGCCTGCTGAAACGGAATCATACAGAGCGTGTAAGCACGACCGATCTCAATTTCGCGGCTGTGCCGCCTGATGTGCGGTTGCGGCTCTGCCCAACCGAAACATCGCATCCTCAATTCTTCGGGGCTGCGCCCCAAACTGGCGGTGCGCAATTATTTTCTGTCTGTGTTGCTTTGCTTTTTTCAAGTGTCATTGTCCAGGCGCAAACACCGGAACAAAAAAATTCTTACTATCAAAAAGTACGAATGTTTCACACCGCAGAAGAATTCAGGCAACTAACAAAAGGCAAGGTCAAGCTAGTCCGTTCGCCCAATTATCGCACTCCTGAAGGGGATTTCTTAATTGGGCAAAAAGGCGGCGTTTATTTGCGTAGCAAAAAGGGAGAGTTCGGTAACTCAGTAATCGAACGCTTTCCCATCCACGCAGATACTACTGTCATTGCAAGAACATCTGGCGCTTTTTGGATTGGGACAAAACAGGGCTTGATTTATCAAACCACAAGGGGAATAGAGTATTTTACATATTTCTTTGCAGGCAAGCGCTGGCTGCCCGACGATCACGTTACGGGCATTGGTGTAGAGAATAGTGATGTGGCCTGGATCGAAACGCCCAAAGGGTTTTCGCGCATTGAATACAAATCCATGACGCTCGTGGAAAAATCGCGCAGTTTCATCGAACGTGTACAGAAACGTCATAATCGTTGGGGCCTGACGGCAGATTCCAATCTCAAAGTTCCTGGCGATTTGACGACGAATCAAATGGTGTCGAGCGACAACGATGGTTTGTGGACGGCGATGTATGTAGCGGCGGAGTGTTTCCGTTACAAAGTCACAGGCGAAAAAGATGCCCGCGAAAATGCTCGCGTGGGGATGAACGCGTTGCTGCGCCTCGAAGAAATTTCCGGCATTCCCGGCTTCCCGGCTCGCTCCTTCATCAAAGTTGGCACGGATGTTCAGCCTGGCGACGGCGAATGGCATGACACACCGGATAAAATCTGGCGCTGGAAAGGTGATACGAGTTCTGATGAAATCGTTGGACATTATTTCGTCTACCCGATTTATTTTGACCTGGTCGCGGATGATCAGGAAAAACTAAAAATTCGTGCGCTGGTTGATCGCATCACGAATCACATTCTGGATCACAACTACCAATTGGTTGACACAGACGGCAAGCGCACACGCTGGGGATTCTGGGGGCCGGATCAAATTTGGGATGATCCTGATGAAACCGGAATCAGAGCGTTGCATATCCTCGCGCATTTACGCGTAGCTTTGCACTTAACAGCGAGTGACGCTAATCGCACAAAATATCAGGCGGTATACGATGACCTCATCAAAAATCACAAATATCATTTGCTGACGCGCAATCAAAAAATCAATATTCCCGGACGCGTCAATCACTCGGATGATGAACTCGCGTTTCTTTCGTACTACCCATTATTGCAATATGAAACGGATGCGAAACTGTTGGCAGTGTACAAAGAAAGCCTCGAACGAAGCTGGCAGGTCGAGCGCCCCGAACGCAATCCGTTATGGAATTTTATTTATGCGGTGGGCTGCGGAGCAAAGGATTTCGACCAGGAAAAATCACTTCGTACATTGCAGGAAATTCCAATGGATTTGATTGAATGGGCAGTGAAAAATTCTCATCGTTTGGATGTGGTGCTTGATCCGTTGAGTGATCGCTTCAAGCAAAAACAATCGCTCATCGTGCTGCCGTATGATGAATTGCCGATGTCTAAATGGAACGGCAATCCGTTCAATTTAGACGGCGGCAACGGCGGACGCCGCGAAGATGATGGCGCATATTTTTTGCTGCCATATTGGATGGGGCGCTATCACAAGCTGATTGGTGAATGAATCAATTAGTTATTTAGATGAGGTTCCAATGAGCAACCAACCTTTTAAAATCATTTTTTGCTCGCCTTTCTATTCTGATATTCAGAAAGCTGCTGAAGAGC
>JANMKB010000536.1:0-4210 GCA_031371805.1 Blastocatellia bacterium
CTCATTTTGGGTAAACCGCGGACTAAGGCAAGGCGAAGCTCCGCATCTTTGGCAACTGCAATCAGCCCTTTTCCAACGACAAGTCGTCCCATGACCGTGCGCAATAAATGTTTGAGCAGATCATCAAGATTGAGTGAAGCGTGGAGCAGTTGCGCGGATTCGTGCAGGGCTTCTAAATTTGAGGCACCAAGTTGTTGGGACATAAGCGGAAGGGGGGATTCAGGATTCAGGAATTAGGATTCAGGAATTAGGAATAAGGGAAGCAGCACGAAGTTCTGCTCAAAATCCTAATTCCTGAATCCTAAGATTTCTTAATTCTTTTCATCATGCGTAATTCGTTTTTCAGGCCTGGGACAATTTCGTAATGCACTTCATCCATCAGGGTTTTGATGAGGCGCATACCCAGCCCGCCGGATTTGCGTTGCAGGACTAATTTTTCTAATGCTTCCTGGGTGATTTTGGTAGGATCGAAACCTTTGCCTGTGTCGACGATTTCAAACGAAATAGATTCGCCATCGTAATTCGCGCGGATGATGACTTCCTTTGAAGCATCGTGACCATAGGCGTGTTCGATGACATTGGCGCAGGCTTCGTCGACGGCTAATTCCAGCTTGGCGACATCGGCTTCGGTCATCCCAGCCTGCGCGCCAACCGTGGCGACAAATTCACGAATCAGCGCCAGGTTTTCCGTGGAGGAAGGAACGTGGAGTATGAAAGTTTGTTCGATGCCAGACATTATCCCTCCTTCGCTGAGTGCGCGGTTGAAAAGCCTGTGAGCGTAGAGTCCAAATCATCGGTCATCTCAAACAGATCGGGAAAACCGAGAATCTCGAAGGTGTGTCTGACCTTGGGGGCCAGACCGCAAATTTTAATATCACCATTTTGATCGCGGACTTCTTCGACAAAGCTCATAAATACGCCTAAGCCGGCGGAAGAAATGTAGGTTAGTTTGGCGCAATCAACTACGATCCGAACGTGGCCTGCATCAAGTTCAGTCTGAATGGCGGCTTCAAATTGGGGGGCGGTGTGGGCATCAACAAAACCATCAAGCGCGATGATCGAGATTCCGTTTTCATGGCTCGTGGAAACATTAAATGGGTTTGGCACTAATCAATCCTCCTTGATAATCGTGCTAATGTTAGCATAATCACATACACAGGCAATGAAATGTGAACAACAAAACCAATTGGTAATTTTTCTCGTACCAATCAGTGCAAAAACATGGCAATGACAAGACCAACTAAACTTCTGCTCGGCGGCGCACTCTTTACTTTGATGTTTTTATATTGGAGCACTGCCACCTGGTACGATTGGCTAATCTTTACCAGGACCAGTGAATGCGGATTAGACACCACCAGAGAAGATAACAAAGTCCTCATCGAGCAAATCAATCTGGAAAATTATTCGCCAGTGCTGCATCCGGGCGATGAAATTATGGGCGTGAAGGAACTGCCGGGAATTTCCCCGCAGGCATTGATGGATGGAACAGTCAATTTACCTCCCGGTATCGCCGCAACATTTTTAATTAAATGTCAGGGGCAAATTCACGAGGTTCCGCTCACCACACAACCGATTCCTTTCTCCAAAAAACTTCAATCCATTGCCCGCATTCTGACGCCGTGGATATTTTTCTTTACAGGTTTAATTGTTTTATTGCTTAAATCTGACGAACCGCAAGCCTGGCTGCTGGCGATTATGTTAGGCGCTTTTATCGGCTTATTCGGGAGCCGGGCAACTGCTTTACCCGGCTGGCTGAGTGCTACATTTGCGGTCACACGAGGATTGGGAACATTGTTTGTCCCGGTGTTCTTCAATTTTTTTCTGGTTTTCCCCAAACGCTCGTTCCTGTTGCCGCGCTTCCCGCAGTTAGAGCGATGGTTGTACGCTCCCTTCTTTATCTTAATTTTGCCGTTTGAGCTATTTGTCCGTTTAGGCCCGCTCACTAAAAATCTCCTGGAGACGATTCCGCTCTGGATTTTACGGACGCTCAATCGTGTCTCTATGGTTTTTATCCTGGGCTATTTGATTGCGGGGATGGTGGCTTTAGTGCGCAATTATCGGGGCGCAGGACGCGAGGAAAAACGTAAGCTGCATTTGATTGTGGCCGGTTGCAGCCTAGGCATCATTAATGTTTTGTTGATTGTCGCGGTCGAAAATATTGGTCAGAAAGGAGCACTCAAGGATTTCTACGGCTGGTTGCAGGCGGCCACGAATTTCACCATCCCGCTGATTCCAATTTCGTTTGCCTACGCCATTATCAAACATCAGGTGATTCCGATCAGCCTGATTATTCGGCGCGGGATGCGCTATTTGCTGGTTTCGCATGGTTCCGTCTTACTTGAAATGGCAATTTTTGCCGCGGTCATCACAGCCTTCCTGACATTATTCTTTAAATGGCTTTTTGCCTTTTATCAACCGCAGAGTATGGATTCATTTGGCATGACGATAGGGATTATCTCTGGCATCTTCAGCATCTTTGCCTGGTCGGTGACGCGCCGCTTACATCAAAAATATTTAGCGCCAATTATTGACCGCCAATTTTTTCGCCAATCGTATGACTCGCACCAGATCATTACCGGGTTGGCGGAATCACTGCGCTCCACCTCAGAGCAACAGCAATTGCTGGAAGAAGTCGCTACCAAAATTCAATCGGCCTTGCAGACTGAATCCGTCGCGATATTTTTGAAAGAACAACGCAGTGGAGATTTTGTCAGTTCGTATTATTGCGAATACAAACCGTCTGCTGGTGGTGTGCAAACCTGTGCGCATAATTTTCAATTAGCACAATCCAGCGAAGTAGTGAATTTATTAAGCGGTTTGAGTAAATGTCGTGAAGTTGCAGAACTCTCGATTCCCGACGATGAACAACGAATCCTGGCGCAAATAAAATCCGCCCTGTTATTACCGTTGTTCGGCAAAGAACAAATGCTGGGACTCATTTCGCTGGGCCCGCGTTTGGGGGATTTGCCGTTTGCGCGTGAGGACGAAGAATTGTTAATGAGTGTTGCCAATCCAGTGGCGCTGGCGATTGAAAATGCGCGGCTGGTTGCGCAAATGGTCGCCGACGCCCGGCATCGGCAGGAACTCGAAGCCGAAAACGAAGCCCGCGCCAAAGAATTTGAGGAGGCGCGACAATTACAGCTTTCTATGTTGCCGCGCACCGTGCCACAACTGCCCGATCTGGACATCGCAGCTTATATGAAAACCGCGACCGAAGTCGGTGGCGATTATTACGATTTTCACCTGACCAGCGACGGGACTTTGACGATTGCGGTGGGCGATGCCACCGGACATGGCTTGAAGGCGGGAACGATTGTTACGGCAACAAAAAGCCTGTTCAATAACCTGGCGGTGTTGCCTGACATTCGGGAAATTTTCGCCCAATCATCGCGCGCGCTCAAGCAAATGAATTTGCGGGCACTGTATATGGCGATGACGATGATGAAATTGAAAGGGCGGGAATTGACCGTGGGTTCTGCGGGAATGCCGGCAGTGTTAATTTATCGGGCGCAGACAAATTCTATCGAAGAAATCCTTTTGCGTGGCATGCCGTTGGGCAGCGTCAAAAATTATCCGTATAAACAGCAAACGCTTTTACTTGCGACAGATGATGTTATTTTTGCCATGAGTGATGGGTTTGAGGAACGTTTTGCTGTGACAGGTGAGATGATTGGTTATGAGCGAGCCGCTCAACTCCTGCTCCAGTCTGCGCAACAATCTGCGAACGGCATTATCAATGAATTTGTTCGGATCGGAGATGAATGGGGCAGGGGCCGACCGCAGGATGATGATGTAACATTTGTCGTCGTGAAGATGATCGGAAAGTAAAATAACAAGGGTAAATTACCTGGATTAATAGCACATAATTTACAAATAGGTAGGCCTGTGTAACACTTCGATTCCGTTGTTACTTGTTGATCGAAGAATGTTTTTCTAAACGAAAGAGCCAGCCTCGTAACTGCCCTGAGAAGCTTACACGAAACTGGCCCCACTGATGACAAATTGCTGAGCAATCTGTCCGCCTGGCCGTCTTGCTTTGACATAGACGGAGGAAGCGGGGAATTGGTTTACAATTATTTTTGCTCGGCGCACTTTTTTGGAGATTTCAAAATGCCTCTCCTAACCGACCAGCGCCACCCTGCGCTTTCTATTGTCATTCCTCTTTTTAATGAAGAAGAAAATGTACCGCTTTTGCTCGCCGGAATTTTTG
>JANMKB010000541.1:0-4826 GCA_031371805.1 Blastocatellia bacterium
GGCACGTGCACTCAATCAACTGGCGATCCTCTTTGACGGTCGCTTAACTATTCAAAATCCACTTACACAAAATTTCTGACACTCTCCGTGCGCGATGCCTACGGCGCAAACTACGCGCGACTGGCGGCGCTGAAAGCACAGTTTGATCCCAAGAACCTCTTCCGCATGAATCAAAATATTGCGCCTGCGACCTGAAGACTGAGTTGAAACCAAGCGTTAGAGTACCGACTTTAGCCGGGGTTTCGTGCTCACCCAACGTAAAGCCCGACTAAAGTCGGTACTCTAACACCTATGACCCACCTCTCGCCTCTTTCCGATACGGTCTCGCTACGCGGTCACGACTTGTGCCTTCTTCACAAACGCAGGATCAATCGTCACACCCAAGCCTAGCCCGGTTGGCACTTTCAGCATTCCATTTTCACTTTTCAAAGATGAGGTTTCTGAACTCACGGGCAACGTATCTTCTTCGCCTTTGTATTCCTGATGCGCGCCGCAATTCGGGACGCACGATGCGAAATGTGCAACATATAAATATCCGAGTCCGCCACCGGACATATGCGGTGTGCAATCCTTGCCTGCAACTGCCGCCATGCGCGCCACGCGGATCGAACGCGTCAGCCCGCCGAAATATAACAAGTCGGGTTGAATGACTTGCGCGACATCCTGTTCGATAATGCGGCGAAAGCTGCGCATACTGCTTTCCTGTTCGCCCAGGGCAATGGGAATTTTCAGCGTGTCGGCAATCTGTTTCGTTTCGTCGTAGTAATCAAACGGCACCGGCTCCTCAAAAAAGGCAAGTTTGTATTCCTCCATCATCCGCCCAATTTTAATCGCCATCGGGACATTGTACGAACCGTTTCCATCGGCATAAATCACCATCTTGTCGCCAAACGTTTTGCGCGTCAGCGGAATCATCGTGTGATCGCGTTTCGTCGAAGCGACGTCATATTGCATCCGCGCGCCGAGGCGAAACTTGATCGCTTTGGCACCCGTTTCGCCGACGATTTTTTGCAGGTAGGCAATCTCCGCTTCCGGCGTATTGCCACGATTGCCACTGGCGCGATAGACAGGAATGTCACGGCGCACAATGCCGCCGAACAAATCGCCGAGTGGTTTGTTCGCAACTTTGCCGAGCAGATCAAGCACCGCGACTTCCAAGCTCGACACACAAACCCAAAACGGCAAGCCTTGCCATTTGTAATTAGAATCGCGCAGGTAGACTTCGTGAATCAGCGTTTCCAATTCGCGGGCATCTTTGCCGATGAAGAAGGGCGCGACACGTTTGAGAAAGATCGGATAGGTCGTCGCCATCACGGAATCGTGTGCGCTGCCGATGCCCTCTGCGCCGCCCGTCGAACGCACGCGGACGATGAAGTTCTTGCCGTTTTTCAGCAAGTCAATCGCAGCAATTTTGACAGGTTGCTTGAAGAGTTCTGTTTTCAAGACAGGCGCGTTCATGGCGGCAGCAAGTTTAGGGGCCAGATCGTTCGCCCGGTCTTTAGTTTTCTCGGCTGCCGTACGCACAGACGGAACGAAACCGAGAGTGCCAGCAGCCCCCTTCAGCAAAAATTCACGGCGGCGGAATGTTATAGGATTCACATTACTCCTTTAGCATCTAAGAATAGGGTCACTGTGAGAAATAGTTTTTTAGCGGCATTTCTTTTCTGCGAGGTGCCTTTGCATCTCAGCCATTGCACGAGCTTTTTCTGCCACTTTCTTCATTTCTTCTGCTTGGGCTCGCGCCTTTCTCTCCTCTTCCAGCGCTTCTTTTGCCCGATCATTTTCTTTTCTTACTTCTATCAATGTTCTTTCAAGCTTGTTGTTTATTTCTGTAAGTTTCAAAACTTTGCTCAAACTGTAAATTGCAACTGGCAAAGAAAGAATCGTTATGATAGCAATCAACCCTACTGCCGCTAACCTAAATCGCTTGCGCAAATCCACAGGCAAATGATTGTTCACCCAGATCTCATCAAACACCGTCTTATAAATCTGATTCCTCACTTGTAAATTAATACCTTCGCGTCTCACAATGCCTGACAATTTCAAGTGCGATTTAACCAGCGCTAGCTCTTCATCGCGCACGGGACGTTTGCTGGCGCACTTCGCGGTAGGTCGTCAGCACGCCTTCCACATCGTCTGCACGCTTGGTCAGCATATCGCGCACGAATTGCAGGTTGTTGTCTTGCTCGCTCATTGTACCAAAGAAGGTGCGTTCGACAGCGCGATCTACATCGGCTTCTGTCCACCGCGAGCGGCATTCGTCTACCAGCCCCTGACAGAGCCGTTGCGTCAGGTATGGATGACCATTTGTCCAATGCAGCACACGGTCTAGCACTAGCGCCGATTCCGCCGGGGACAATTTCAACCCATCGGCCAGGGGCTGGGCTTCAGCGCGGGTGAAATCGGTCAAGTCAACACGCTGGCCAACGTTGAAGGGCGTGCGCCGCGGATCACGAATTAGGTCGCCCGGTGTGGCAACACCGATCAGCACGAATGAGAGGCGTTGGAATTCCGGCGCAGTGGCGCGCGCGTTGTAATATGACCGGATCGCCGCAAAGAAATCGTCGGTGAAATCGAGGCTCAGCGTTGTGTCAATTTCGTCTACGAAGATGATAATGGGGTCGGTGATCTCGCGCAGCAAAACCTCCTGCAAGAACTTAGTCAGTCGTTGTGTCATTCCCAAGTGCGCATTGGCTTGCCACCACGCGACGGCATCGGTTTCGAGTTGAAGTTGC
The DNA here is from genome assembly GCA_031371805.1 of Blastocatellia bacterium. Taxonomy (GTDB): domain Bacteria; phylum Acidobacteriota; class Blastocatellia; order RBC074; family RBC074; genus JAFDVL01. The sequence continues at coordinate 2,736 of JANMKB010000541.1, forward strand.
TCTTCGATCATCGCCAACAGCCCCAGATACCACTGTTCGGGCGTGACCTTTATGCCAATCTGCGTCAAGTCAATTATTACTGAGCGGATTCGCTCCGTCGTCAGTCGTTCCGCCGTACGCACCATTAGGCTGGATTTGCCCACTTGGCGCGCAGTGAGGATGTAGGCAAAGTGCCCATCGCGGCAGAGTTCCAACAATTCATCATCAGCGCGGCGTGTGAGGTAAACCCCGCCACCCACTTGCACAGTGCCGCCGGTAGTGAAGGTGATTTGGGGTTGTGCGTTCATAAAGGATCGTCGTGTTTTATTAAGAGCTTTACTAACAAAAAAGCGTGAAGCGAATGGCAACATAAAGCCTTGGGGTACGCATACGGCAAGCTTCACCCAGGACGTTATTCTACCGCCCGATTTCACGGGCTGAAAACGCATCCGATGAATGACCTACGAGCATTTCAAATGCTCACGGAAAAAATCTGCATAAAGCTTGCAGCGCGGTTCCACTTTCGTCCCAACGCGTTTGACCAAACCTGCGCCGCGCAGCCGGAAAAAGGTCGCGTTGTCATTGCAGGTGTTATGCTTAAGTACCGAGCACATTCCTTCAATCAATTCGGCTTCGTCATGCAATCGGAAGAGGTGATAGCGCAAATGATCGCCAAACGGGCCACGGTCATCAGTGGCGTTGGAGAACAAGTCGGCGACAGATAAGCGATTAGTGGCAATCAAATAGAGAGCGCGCCGCGTCAGGTAGGGGTGACCGTCGAGCAGTTGCAACAGGCGTTGCACATCGGCGTCGTTGAGCGGAACGCCATGACGCTCGTTCAGATCGTCTACCTGTGTGGCGGTGAAATCGTCGAGATTAATGACTTCGCCAACGTTAAAGGGCGATTGGTTTAGGTCTTCGATCAACTGGTAAGGCTCGGTAGAAGTGACTAGCACCAAGTCCAATTGCTTCCAGATCGGCGTCGTGATGTTTGCGCGGCTGTTGTGCCAACTGCGCAGCATACTGAAAAAGTCCGAACGGAAATTCATCGCAAACAGCCGCTCGACTTCATCCATCGCCAGCACCAATGGTTGGTTCAACTCCTTGAGTAAGTAGCGGCTGAAATAGCGCGTACAACGCTGGCTGTTACCGAGCGGCGATGCCCAGTATTCGTCCACGCGGCTTTCCATCTCCAACTCGTCAGTTACCCATTCGCAAAAGCGCCGGTAAAAGCGATTAGCGTCGCTCAGGGCTTCGTTCTCAATCAACTGGTAATCGAGGAAGACAGCGCGTTTGCCCGCCCTGACTGCCGCTTCCATCAAACGTATAAGCAGGGAGCTTTTGCCTATCTGACGCGGGCCTTTGATGGTAACAGTGACACCTTTGCGCTGAAGAGCGGCGTGAGCATCTTCGTCAGCGTTGCGGACGATGTAAAAAGCAGATTCAGGATCAATCGTGCCTTCAGGTGAATCCACTTTAGCAGGATCGAGTTTGCGCATTTGGGCAAGTGGGGCGGGCGAAAGCAACCTATCGGCTTGACCTAGGATATTTGTCATTGGGCTGGGTAAATGCGCTTCGCCGTCAATGACCTGCAACAGTTCAGCAATGAGACGCGGTGTATCGGCATCGCTTTCCCAGAGAGCCCATTGAATACGGTCAAGATAAGCGCTCAGCGGATATTGCAACGATTCATAAAACGCGACACGGACGGGCAAAATTTTGGGTTTACTGCCATGTTCATGCGCCAAACGTCGAGCCATTTCGATCTCGCCTCTAATTGTTTCACTACGGACCGAGTCTTCGGATAGAAAGACAATCAGATAATCCGACTGGCTCAACTGTGATTCGATCTCTTTGGCCCAAACCGTACCGACAGCAATTCTTTGATCATCAAAAACATCATTATGCTCCTGTAATGCGTGTGAAACTGCCCGTGCAATAGTTTCATCTGGATGGATGCGACGATTATAGCTAAGAGCGTGTTTTAAAAGCCCTCGGTCGTAACTGGTAAGATAGCGGAATGAACTACCAATTCTTTCCGAGCGACCAGACCGACCGAGAGTGGGAGTATATCAAAAGGTTCGTGCCAGCGTCCAAAGCTGGCGGACGAAA
>JANMKB010000593.1:0-3338 GCA_031371805.1 Blastocatellia bacterium
ACTCTATAGTCCACAATTGGAGTAACGCGCTGCAGCAATTAAGCTCAATGTTACTGCCTGCGATTTCGCGTTTCATCGTATGCCAGATAGCTTTGCGCTTCAACGTCTCAGATAATTTCGTCTTAAATATCCGGTTTGCTCAGCGGCGAATTCACTTTTCCCTTGCTTGCGCAACAACGGATGCTAAGATGTTTTCTTTCATCCTGGCAAGTCCCCGCTTGGATGTGATCCCCCTATTGAGAATATCGGATTGAGGTCTTACCTTGCAACGCGCACAACTCCGGCGCAAATGGTACCGCATTGAATTGCGAGCGACTCGCTTTTTTGATCGGCTTGGCCTGCCGGAAAATCAAAAACTTTTTTTCATTACTTTGATCGTCGGCACTGTCTGCGGCCTGGTCGCGGTGTCGTTTCACGTCCTGATTCTGGCGATGGAGCGCAACATCATCCGCCACGTTTTTGAGGCAGCGAAAGACGGACTGACCTGGCGCTTTGTGGCGTTAACGCTGCTGATTCCAACGCTGGGCGGATTGATCGTTGGCTTGCTGTTGCAATTCTGGGTTCCCGATGCGCGTGGCAGCGGAATTCCGCAAGTCAAAACTGCCTACTTCATCAATTATGGGCGGATGCCGTTTAAATCGGCAATTGGCAAAGCTGTCGTCGCCGCCATCAGCCTCGGCACGGGCGCATCCATCGGACGCGAAGGCCCAACCGTGCAAATTTGCGCGGCAGTATCTTCTTTTCTCGGCAGGTTTTTTGGCGTGTCGCGGCGACGCCTGATGGAACTGTTGCCCGTCGGAGCCGCCGCCGCCGTCGCTGCCGCCTTCAACACACCGATTTCAGCCGTCACTTTTGCGTTTGAAGAAATCATTGGCGATTTGAATCAACGGATGCTGGGCGGCATTGTCATTGCTGCGGTTATTGCCTCGGCAATTGCTCGTGCATTTGACCCAAGACCTGTTTACGAAGGAGTTCCAGCCTACGGAATTCAGCATCCAGCCGAATTGATTTTCTATATCATGCTGGGCGCAATCGTCGGCGGCGTCTCGGTGTTTTTCTCGAATACCCTGCTGAAAATGCGGATGGTTTTTCGTCAATTTCGTAAAGTTCCGAACTGGCTCAAACCCGCGATGGGTGGTTTTGCAGTTGGCATTGTCGGATTGTTCGCGCCCCAGGCGATGGGCGGCGGATATGAAACACTGACTTCAGCTTTGCACGGCGGGTTAGAGCTAAAATTGCTCCTCGCGTTTTCAGTCGCCAAAATTGTTACGACGGTTATCTCTTACAGTTCCGGCGGTTCAGGTGGAATTTTTGCGCCTTCGCTGTTTATCGGCGCGATGGTCGGCGGCGCGATGGGGCATCTTGTAGCGGCGGCATTTCCTGGTCATGCGACGGCGCCCGGAGCCTTTGCGCTGGTCGGGATGGGCGCAAGTTTTTGTGGCGTGATTCGGGCACCCATTACTTCGGTGCTGATCGTGTTTGAGATGACCCAGAATTATTCGCTGATTCTGCCGCTGATGATTGCCAATGCGACCAGTTATATTGTCGCGCAACGCTTAAACCCCATCCCGATTTACGAGGCGCTGCTCGAACAGGATGGCGTTCGCCTGGCTCCGGCACAACCAAAAACTTCGCTGCACAAATTAACCACCGCCAGTGTGATGACCCGCGAAGTTACGACTTTGCCAGCCAACTTTACCGTGCGCGAAGCAATTGAATATTGCGCCACCAATCCGCATTATGGTTTTCCAGTCGTTGATGGATCACTCAAAATGGTAGGGTTCAGCACACGCAGCGAACTTCGGCATCTTCAGGCGCAGGGTCACGAGAATTCATTGCTGGGAGAAATCGCCATTAAAGATGTAGTCACCGCCTACCCCGATCACCCGCTGGACATCGTGATGCTGAGATTGGGCGAGCGCGAACTTTCCTTACTTCCCGTCGTTAGCCGAAAAGATCACCATCAGATTTTAGGCATCATTTCCATGCGTGACATCGTGCGCACCCAGGCCAGAATTGCCGCCCGAGAAAAACAACCACCCCGCAAGAGAAATCGCAGGAAAGTCGTAAAGGTAGAAGCGCCTGCGGAGCTTGCTGAAAATGTGGAATATGCAGAAAGTAAACCCGGTATCTAAATAATTTCCAGACCCATTCACGAATAGTTAAGAAGAAGAGAAAGCACAACTGCAAATTTTCTCACTGTGCCAGAGGATTAATCTGAGTCAGGGTGAAGCATTGTGATATCGCGCTGCTGATAATTGTCCAGCGCGATGCCATAATGTTTCCTATTCCCCAAAGCGGCGCAATTTAAACGAACCCAAAATCTATTATGCCCACCTTGCTGTCCAAAGATGTCACGCGGATGCTCGCTGCCTGAAGCAACGGAGATAGTACGGCGCTTAATGAGCTATTGCCGGTGATTTACGATGAACTTCGGCAACAGGCGGCAGCATATTTGCGACGCGAAAGCCCCGGTTATACCTTGCAAGCGACAGCCCTCGTGAATGAAGCGTACTTGCGGCTGGTGGATCAAACGCAGGTAAACTGGCAAACCCGCGCACATTTCTTTGGCGCGGCGGCGAATCTGATGCGGCAAATTTTGATTCAGCACGCGCGTGCCAAACACGCCGAAAAACGCGGTGGCGATGCGCAAAAACTTTATCTGGATGAAGTCAGCGGCCTGGCTGATAACCTGGTCAAAGAACAAAATCTCAATTTGCTTGCGCTTGATGATACGCTGCATCAATTGGCTGCGGTCACTCCACAACAGAGCCGCGTCGTTGAGTTGCGACCCGGAGATTTCGCAAACCATCGAAAAGACCGCCACGCTGATGCGGTTGATGACGCCCTAATACGCCAGCCCTGAACAAGTGCGCGGCAAACTGACAAATGCTTATCTCTTTGAATTTCACGATCGGAATATCTCGACAAATATTCGCTGCTCTCAAAAGGCGATGTCGCGTTCCTGAACTGGTCCAAAGACGAAGCGCAAAAAATCGTAGACGCCCACGCCGGCAGCGAAGATGTGCGTGGCTCAATGCAGGGCTGGTTCAAGTGGCAATTCGCCTCGCTCGGCGTTTATTGGGCGGATGAACAATTCGCTCGCGCCTTTGCTCGCCTTGAAATGCTTGACCGCAATTTGACGCCGGAACAGGCCACGAAACTCGCAGCATTGTTGCTGGACGTAGATCAAAATCATCATTATGTGATAGTGACGTTAGGGCAGAAAATCGGCTCCGGTCGTTTGATCGGTGCGAATGAAGCCGAACGGCAGCCAATCGATGAAGACCTGGAGAACCGTATTGGCGTAATGATCGTCGAGTGTAAAGCGCAACCGC
>JANMKB010000640.1:0-28955 GCA_031371805.1 Blastocatellia bacterium
TGACACTCTCTGCCAGGAGTCCGGTCGGCTTTACCCGCTCATTTTTTATTGTGTCCGCGTCAACGGACATTGCGATGTTAACTTCACAACAGACCTCACAGGTGTTTGTTGCTGTTACCTCCCAGGAGTGGTGTCATGTCAATTTCTGTCTCCCCTAAATCTCGTGCCAATAAAATTCTCTCCGTCGTTTTGATGTATGTGTTAGTGCTGACCAACCTACCGATCTATGGCCTGGCGCAAACGGTCACGAAACCTGTGGCAAACGATGATGAAAAAGGGCAGCAGCGGAAAGAGATGCCCTACAAAGATTTGCCCAGCCTGGCCGATTTACAGGACGAGGGCAAAGGTCGCAAAAAGACCAAAGCTAAAGACACCCCGCTCCAACCGCCGACACTTTGCCGCTTCCGCGATGTGCTTTGTTTGGAAAACCAAAAGAAAAATGGCGGTCAGATCAGCACCAAGCTGTCCTCCGCTGACAAACCAGTCACACCACAAATTGCCAGCGCTCCACCAAAAAATACCGGCAACTGGTTCCAACGTGCAGGCCGCAAAGTTGCCAGCGCTTTTTCCGGTATGAGCGCCCTGACCAATCCATCAAGTGCGGGCAATTCGTTTTTGCCAGCGGCTCCGGCTCCGGCGGCGGCGCTCGTCACACTGCCAACTTTTGCGACGCTCAACGAAGCGAAACTTGATCCGCACAATCGCATTGGCACAGGGAGCGAAGATTTGTTTTCCGGGAACATTCACTGGAGTACGCCGCTGGTGAGTTTACCAGGGCGCAACGGGCTGGACTTGAATCTGACGCTGCATTACAACGCGCTGCAATGGGTGAAATATGGCACGACGATGTATTTCGATCCCGATTCGGATACGACGTTACCGACGGGATTGACGACCGGTTTCAATCTGGGCTTTCCTGAAATTGAAAGCGGCTACACCTATGATGGTTTGCCAGCCTGGGTCGTGCATCTGCCCTCGGGGTATCGTGTCCCGTTGCGCCGCGTCTATCAACTCAGCAGCACGACCAAATTTGAAGCGGTGGACGGTTCCGCGCTCTACCTTGTGGTGTCAAATTCCGCGCCAGTTCTTTACACCCCGGATGGGACGCAATATACCTACGGCGCGACGAGCGTATACACGAGCGGCAAGCGTTGTTCGCAGGTCAAAGACCGTAATGGCAACTATCTTTCCATCGCCTACAATGCAGCTTTCATCTCGACGATCACCGATACGCTGGGGCGCGTTTTGAATTTCAGTTACACAAGCAATCACCTGATGCAGATTACGCAGACGTGGCAGGGGCAGGCGCAACCACATGTTCTGGCGCAATTCGATTACGGAACCACCACGCTCAACTACAATTTTCCCGGCTACAGCATTGCTGCTCCGGCAAGTGGTTCACAGCTTTCCGTGCTGACCCGCGTCATTACCAGCGACGGGGCGCGGCACGTGTTTGTGTATAACGGCTGGGGTATTGCCGAAGATTTTTTTCTGTATGGCGAAGCCGATAACCAGCGCGCCTATCTGGATTACGGCTTTCCTGCGCCGGGGCCGCTCTCGGATTGTCCACGCTTTGGGCAGCGCGATGATGCGATTTTTGGCTGGGCTGGTCAGGTCTATAATGCGACCACAGGCTTTGGCCGCGTCTCGACGTATTTTAATTTGCAGGGCGAGAACGGCTATGCCCAGGTCAGAGCGCCGGATGGTTTGGTGCAAAAAGAATTATTTGACACGAGCGGCGGCACCCGCGGACTGGCGACAGGGATGGAAACGTGGGTCGGGATGCCCACCAATGCCTGGAGCGGCGGCCTGAAGAAAAAATGGACAGCCACCACCTGGCAGAGCGACAGCGCCACAATGCCGAGGTATCCCCGCGTCACAGAAACGAATATTTACGATGATGACAATGGCGATAATACCCCCGAAAATCGCCGCCGTGCGACGGTGAGTTACACCAAATTTGAAAAATTGCAGGCACAATCCACAATGCCGTACACGGTGTACCTGCCGACCGAAACCAAAGAGTATGCCGCCGACGCCACCACCGTGTATCGTTCGGCGCAAACAAGCTATCTGGATTACATCGATTACTGGACGCGCTGGATTGTCGGGTTGCCATCATCGCAACGCTTATATGACGGCGGCGGCGTGTTACAAGCCCAAACCGAGTTGAACTACGACTGGACTGCGCCCGTCCCGCACAGTTCGCAGGCAGTGCAACACAACTTTGCCAGCTATGGCGCTAACTTTTACCTGCGCGGCAACCTCACGACAGCCTGGCGCTATAGTGTCGTGAATGGCGTCGCGGGCAGTTACACCGAAACCAGCACGGATTATTACCTGACCGGCAATGTTGCCAAAGTGCGCGATGCGCTGGGGCGGGAAACGAGTTTTTTCTATGATGACAGTTTTGCGACCTATGCCGATGATGCGAGCAATACAGAAACCAGCTATACACCCGCGACCAAAACGTATGCCTACCCGACGCAAATCCAGGACCCGGCGCTGAATTCCTCGTCCCTGAAATACTGGTACGACACCGGAGCGCCGACGAAAACAATTGACCCGAAAGGCGCGGCGGCAATCAGCATTTACGAGCCTGTCCACGGACGCTTATTGAAATCAAAGAGCCTCGTGAACAACGCCTATACGCGTTATGTTTATGCGGTAGATCACAACTCGGCCCAGGCCTTAACCACCGTGAATAGCCTGACCGAAGAAACCTCCACAATTTCCGTGTTTGACGGCATCGGACGCACGCGTGTGAGCGTCGCCGATCATCCCGGCAGCGCGGGCGGATTACGCGGCAGCTATCAGGTCTACGACATTCTGGGACGAGTCTCCGAATGGTCCAACCCGACCGAAATTTATGGCGGGGCGAATTGCGGGCAGGCGGGGCAAACCGCGTGCTGGCTGCCGTATGGCGATGACGCGAGCGGGTACAAAATCAGCACCCAAACCTTTGACTGGAAGAGTCGCCCGCTCGTGACGACGAATCAGGATTTCTCGACCCGACAAATTGCGTATACAGGCTGCGGTTGCGCGGGCGGACAAGTGACGACCCTGACCGATGAAATGCAACGCCAGCAAAAAGTCTATGCCGATTTCCTGGGCCGAACTTTCAAAACCGAACTCTGGAATGGGGCGAGCGTTTACTCCACCAAAACCAGCGCCTTCAATGTCCGCGATCAAGTCACGCAGGTACAGGAACTGGCGAACAGCAGTGGCGCGACGCAAAATACCACGTTGACCTACGATGGCTACGGACGATTAGCGACCAGCCGCAAGCCGATTGAAACAGCGGATAACACCTATCTGTATTTTGCTGACGATAAAATACAGACGAAGACAGATGCACGTGGGGCCAGTACCAGCTACGGCTATAACAATCGCGGCTTACTGGCGAGTGTCAGCTATACGATTGGCGGTTCCGGCGCAGCGGCAACGGATGGGGCGACGTTCCAATACAATGAATTAGGCCAGCGCACCGTGATGGACGATGGACCGGGAATAGTCAATTACGCTTACAACACGTTGGGGCAGATGACTTCAGAAACCCGGACGTTCGACACGGCAGGCGCACCCACCACGCCATTCACGATTACTTACGGCAACTATAATCTGGCCGGACAAGTCAGGAACATTAAAGACCCGTTCAATGATGAAGTGAATTACAGCTACGATAATACTGGCCGCCTAGCCAGTATTATCGGCGGGACAACCTTTGCCAGCATGGCCAATTATCCTTATCTGAGCAGTGTCAGCTATCGCGCCTTTAATGCAATTAAGGAGGGCAGGACGTATGATACGCGCATGCGCGTCAGCAGTTACAGCGGGTTTGGCGGGATCAGTTATCAATACGATAATGCCAGCCAACTGACCACTGCCACCATGACGGGCAGTGAGCCATATACGCAAAGCTTCAGTTATGATCCGGCAGGAAGACTGACCGGCGTCACCACGCCGGACATCCCTGCCCCAAGCCAGTATGTGACCACCGGAACCAATCCACCCAATGGATTGCCCAGCGGCTTCAATATCAAACCATTTAATGCCAGTGTCGGCTACGATGAATTTGGCAATATGACTTCGCGTAGTAGTCAATATTGGTCAGGGTTTACAGCTTCGGGGAATCCAAGCCAGACGTTCGCTACGACGTATGAAAATGGACGGGCGAAAAAAGATGGCGTCGCAGGACGCACCGCGACCAACGGTACAAACCAGACGTGGGCGTACAACAATTCCGGCGAAATCGTCAATGATGGTGGCACGACGCAGCAATACGATGTCGCGGGACAATTGACCAGAACGCAAAATATTGTTGACCCAAATACCTACAGCAATCACACGCACGACGGCGATGGAAGGCAGATTAAGTTCGAGCAAAAACTGGCCAATGTTTATTATTCCGGCGGCTATGAAGTGGTCACGCGTTACCGGATTTACAGCACGGTGACGGGAAAAATGCTGACCGAAATTGATGCGGCAGGGCAAAAGATGGAGACGCACGTGTATTCCATCGGCGGGCAGGAATATCGCCAGATGAAAGCCTATTCCATCAAAACTTCACTGACCACTGCTAATAATTTTGCTGAACAAATCGTCTCGGAATACAGTGATCCGAAAGGAACCCGCGCCCGACAATGGGATCGTGAGAAGAACACGACCAAAGATGTCCACATGAGTCCGGTTGGTGTCGCCAACTTAGCGATTGACTGGGCGCAGTTGAAAGACACGTTTGTCAACAATATTGCGGCGCAGATTTCTTTTGCGCAATCGCAATCCCGCTATCCCGGCACGAGATCACAGCTCGAAGACCCGACCAATCCGGGCACTGGCTGTGAACTTGATGGCAAGAGCGTCAGTTGCGGCAAATTGCTCAGACAGGCAAGAAATGGTGGGATAGATGAAGACTCGGTAAAGTTTTATGGCGATTCCCCACTCAATGGCCCCGGCTATGGTGGTGGACGTACCCTGCACGATGATGGCGAAGGAAATATCGAACAGGTTTCCAATGTCATTGAGGGTGATCTCAATGGAGAATTGATTGTTGACAGGCAAGGTGGGCCACGCGAGCCAACTCAAACGCAAAAACCAGTAGAAGTAATTACTTGCACAGTATCACTTGGTGCCAGGGTGATTCCAAGCACAATAGTATCTGGTTCTAGTGATGCTTCAATACCTAACTCTGGCCCAGCAAGTGGCTTTTACCATGCTTTTATTGTCGTCAAACAATCAAATGAGTCTACAGGTAATGTCTACCATGCTTTTTCTGTTGAGGGTAAATTATCAGGACGAGTTAATAAGTGGGATAATAGTGACACTACGGGTGACTTTAAACTCGGACAGAGATCAGATGCCCTTAAAGTAGAGGCAGAGCTAAATGTACCTTGTGATGATATTAAGTCTAATTTTGATAAGACATTGCAGGCGATAAATGCAAAACAACTGGATTATAAAAATTTTGCTTTTGGTGGCGGAAGCAATAATAGTAATGCTTTTGCTTATACCTTACTAACTGCGTGGTCACCAGCAATTAAGAGTACTCTAGAGACTCGCGCATATAAGAAGGGGTTTGATTTGAGTGGTAAAACTCCAAGTTGGGGGTATTTTTTACCTTATCGGTAAGAGATAATGACTTAATTTGAGTGCGAATTCTAAGTACCTAACATTTCAATGATTCGGTCATTGTTAGCACCAAAGGTATCAACCTATATTCTTTAGGTTGAATTGAGGAAACATAGTATGGTTAAGATATTAATATTTATTCTTACGCTTCTCATATTAAGCGAATGCCCCAACAAATCAGGTACGCAAACGATAGAAAGTACTACAATTAAGTCACCAATCAGCAAAATAGAAGTTAGATTACCTGGCAAAGTCGCAGATGAAGATGATAATCTTCTTCTGAAAATTACAAAAGAAGACCAAATCAGTCAGTTAGTCCATTTCGCTAATGACCAATTAGCGAAAAAAACTCAGTGGCAATTTGAAGTAGATGGAGTCCCAAGCCCCTCATCACCATTTATAGGCTTTATTTTCTATGACGGTGATAAATATATGGGGCAACTTGGTATTGGAAATAAATTTTTCTCTACTGTTGATGATGATTCATACAAAGTGAAATTAGCGACTAAAGAAGAAAGACTGGAATTATTACGAATTGCAGGTATTACTGAAAGTCAATATGACGATTTGTATAGTAAACGGTCGACTGGGGGGGCATGGAAAAATAAATAAAAGGGTGTCAGAAATTTAGTGTCAGAGCGGAAACGGCTCTGCTTGTCCTGACGCTTGCCGCGAGTGCCTCCCACGCCGCTCGCTGACGTGGCGAGGCGGGCGCGTGATCGCCAGTGAATTATCCGGCGCAAGGTTACGCTGGCAAACGGCAAGCGAGACGCTTGCGCTCTAGTCTGCCCGTGAGGGCAGCACTTCACAGCAATACGATGTCACCGGACAATTAGTCAAAACGCAAAGTTTGGCGAACGCGAATGTGTACAGCAATCACCTGCATGACGGCGACGGGCGACAGGTGAAATTTGAGCAAAGGTTGGAAAACCCCTACTATTCCGGCGGCTATGAAGTCGTCACCCGCTACCGGATTTTCAGTAGCGTGACAGGGAAATTGCTGACCGAAATTGATGCCGCAGGACAGAAAATAGAAACGCACGTCTCCGCGCTTGACGGCGAGTATCGGCAAATGAAAGCCTACTCCATCATAACCTCCGGAACGCCATTCAACTACCCTGAGCAAATCGTCTCGGAGTACGGCGATCCGAAAGGAACGCGAGCGCACCAATGGGATCGGCAGACCAATACCTACAAAGACGTGCACATGAGTCCGGTCGGTGTCACCAACGCAGCGATTGACTGGCAGCAGGTGAAAGACCGCTTTACCGGGGCAATTGGCGCGCAGATCTCCTACGCCGAATCCAAAGCTCACTATCCCGGCACCCAGGTGAACCTCGAAGACCCGACCAATCCGGGGACGGGGTGTGAACTGGATGGCAAGAGTGTCAGTTGCGCGAAATTAATTCGTGTAGAGCGAAACGGTGGTATTGATGAAGACAGTATCAGATTTTATCATGGCTCGGGAGCAATTCAGGGACCGGGTTATGGCGGCGGTTTTGGGTGGGATAGCGATGGCGTAAATGAAGAAGGTGGTCTTATTGTCGGGGGAGACTTTAACGGTGACCTGATTATAAAAAATGAAGCAACTGTTGCGATCAATACGTTTTTGGAAAGAAGTCCAGGTTGTAAGGAAAAGCTTGAAAAGCTATTGCTCGATAGTCTTAAAGAGGCAAAGTACTTTGATATCGCCACATCGAAAAATGAAAATGGGGTGCTCGATAAATCCCTGTATGATTTAGGTCTGCGTGCAAGTACACCTGAAGGAAATAAAGCCTTTCAAAACAGAACTCCAAGGGGAGATGCACCTGCAATATATGGGTTAGCTATAGGGAATTTGGTATTCATCGGTAAACTTAGCGACAGTGAGCCATTTCAAAGAGCTTTCACCTTTGTTCACGAAACCCTCATACATGTTGCGATAAAATCAGAATTCGGAGATTTAAGTCATATTAAATCCGCTATGACATTAGGCTTGGGAGAGTATCTAAAGAAAGGTGAAAAGGGGAATATTTTGACGCCGGACTCAGAGGCAAGTTACCTTATAGAGGATTATATTTTGCAAGATTGTAAGCCTGATTTTAAGAGAGGGTTCTCGGCTGGTGAAAAGGGGTTATTAACAGAGAGTGAAAAAAGGTTTAAATACCTTTTTGGAAAATAAAGAGGGTACGCCATATGAGACACATGTTATCAGTAGGGGTTTCTTATTTTTTATTTGTTTGTTTGCCCTGGGGAGTAACCTCGCAAATTGACTTACCCAGGGTTAAAAAAAACCTAAAAAAGAGACAGGCAATAACCACCTATTCTGAGCAAACTATCGTAACAATTAGACCAAAGCTAAAAGTAGACTTTAAAGTAGATATCTCTTCTATCTTTGATGTAGAGTCTGTCGGCCTGACCAATGTTTCAGGGTCGCTTTTGCTGACGTTATCAGAAGCCGAGCGGGTAAAATTGAAAGAGGCATTCGCCGTCAATTTAAAAAAAATTCCGCAGGTCATTGAAATCAAAAACCTTCAGGCTGATATTTTACCTGATAGCAACTGCCTATCAGTGAAAATTCTGGTTCCCGCTCAAACCACCTCATTTCTTGATGGGAGCATTTCATTGCAAAAACAAACAATGATTCTTGATACGCAAAATGCAAAATTGGATATAGCGCAATATTTTTGTCTCTGGATGTCGGAACGTAATAATAGTGTCGGCCATGCTTTTAAACTTGTACGCCCCATTAATGGACGGATTTGGATGATAAAAAACAATAAGAAAAAATGTTGCGACTGACTATTTTCTGATTAACGCTAAAATTAACCTCGTTACGCGCTACCGGATTTACAGTACTGTGACGGGGAAAATGCTGACTGAAATTGATGCAGCGGGACAAAAGATGGAGACGCATATTTACTCACCTTTCAGCAAACTCTTGACTGTCTTTTCAAGCTCGCCACTCAGCCGTGAAAATCTATCGCCGGTGGCGGGGCCTTCAAATCCGGCGTGAATCTTTTTCACTACGCCATCACGCCCAATAAAAATTGTCGTCGGGAACGCTCTGAGGTTTACCAGTGGCGGGAGCTTCTGCTTCACCTCATCATTTTCTGTTGTCCCCGCCAGCAGCACTACATACGAGATGCCGTGTTTTTTAGCGAAGATTCTGACCTGCTCCAAATCACGTTTGGCGTCGCCTGTGTATTCAAAGGAAAGTCCTAAAATTTCCAAGCTCTAATCTTTGGAGTGTAAAGAAATGTCGTCGCCGGCGTAGCGCAACCAGCCATGGTTGCGCGGTGTACTGGCTCATCCCTTGTGGGTAACTCCAGACACAACGCAACCATGGCTGGGTGCGCTACTGCTATGGGTGGCTTATTTTTCTCGAATATTGTGGAAATCCGGCTCGCTATGGACTCGCGGTAGTATATCTGGTGACTTACCTTCGATAAACTCGCACTGCGCTGGTATCTTCTACTGCGCCCAGTAAATGTTCCATCGTCTCGCCCAGCAAGGGGTGTTTCAAATGTGGCGCGACTTCGGCGAGTGGCATCAGGTTGGAGCGGCGGCGGTGCAAATAGGGATGCGGCAAAATCAACTCCATCCCGTTCCGCGTTTCTTCGACGATCTGTTCGTCCAGCAACAGCAAATCAATCTCGACCGGACGAATGCCGTGTTCCAGCAGGCCTTTGCGACCGACCCGCGTTTCGGTTGCGAGACAATAATTGAGCAGGGAAAACGGCTCCAAACGCGGTGCCGTCACGGCAATCACCAGACTCAATACATCCGGCTCTTTGCCTGCCATTTCTGTTTCGTAAAGCGACGAAGCTCCGCTCAAACGAATATCACCCATCACGAGGGCGCTTAACGCACGCAACAAATTTGCGGCGCGGTCTCCGTGATAAGAACTGAGGCTCAGGTAAGCTGTGCTGGACATAAATCAGGTTTTATTTTTTAAGCGCGATAGATTTTGCTTTTTTGCGTTCATCGTTCATAGTTCATCGTTTATGAGTTTGAGTCAAGTCACCACCGAGACAATTATTTCCCCCAAAGGCGTTGACCGCATTCGTGCCGGTCACCTGTGGGTCTTTCGCAGCGATGTGTTGCAGGCTCCGCACGTGGCGGACAGCGGCGCGATCACCCGCGTGGTGGACAAACGCAATCGTTTTGTCGCCTGGGCTTTATTCGGCGCCGAATCAGAAATCACGTTGCGCGTCATTGCCATCACTGATTACGCCGCCAGCAAAGTGACGCCGGAATTTTGGCGCGATTTCTGGCGTGAGCGTTTGCTTGCCGCCAGTGAATGGCGCAAAAAAGTTGTGGGCAATGCCACCGCCTATCGCCTTGTGCACGCGGAAGGTGACTGGTTGCCGGGCCTGGTGATTGATCGTTATGGCGATGCGTTTTCAATCCAGACATTGTCACGCGGGATGGATGCAAGCAAAAATTTATGGGTTGAATTGCTGCTTGAACTTTTCGATCCGCGCCTGATTGTAGAGCGCAATGATGTGAAGGTGCGCCAGCTTGAAGGGCTGCCAATGACCAGTGGCGTGCTTTATCAAAAGCCTGCAACCGACCCGGCAACAGAATTTCAAATTACCGAAAACGGCGTTAAATATTGGGTGGATTTAATTGGCGGGCAAAAGACCGGAGCATTTTTGGATCAACGCGAAAATCGTGCGGCGACAATGCGCTATGCTCGTGGTCGCGGCCTGGACTGCTTCAGCTTTCATGGCTCCTTTGCTTTGCATCTGGCAAAAAATTGTGACCAGGTAATTGCGCTTGATATTTCTGCGCCAGCCATTGAACGAGCAGCGCGTAATGCCGAACTCAACAAAATCCAGAAGGTCGAATTCATTGAGGCAAATGTCTTTGACCAGTTGGCGGAATATGATGCGCGTGGGGAGCGTTTCGACACGATTGTGCTTGACCCGCCGGCGTTTGCCAAAAATCGTGGCGCAGTGAAAGCGGCGGTGCGCGGTTACAACGAAATCAATTTACGCGCCATGAAATTGCTGAATCCAGGCGGAATTTTGATCACTTGTTCGTGTTCGTATCACGTCGGCGAAGAATTATTTTTAGCCATGCTCGCGGATGCCGCCAATGACGCCGGACGGATGATTCAGGTGGTCGAAAAACGCACCCAAGGACGCGATCATCCGATCCTGCTGACCGTACCGGAAACTTATTATCTAAAGTGCGTTATCCTGCGCGTGATTTAATGCAGGTAACGGCGAGGTGTAAATTACGATATATTTTTCCAGCGGATCAAACGATTCCGCAAATGCTTTTTCCCCGGCGCTCAAATTGATCACCCAAACGTGACCTTCAGCGGCGGAATTTTGGGGGTCAAAGCCAACGCATAGCCGCGCCGGAATCCCATAACCATTCAGCAAACGATAAACAATTAATGACCGTTGCAGGCATCTTCCCCACCGCCAGGGAAAATTAATAACGACGTTGGCAAACCAGGCAATCTTTTTTGCATCTGAAATGCGCCAGTTCAGTTGCGGTGGCAAAAAAAATGTATCAATTACAGGTAAAACGTGTTTGAGCTTTGGTGTAATTGACTGATCGCTGATTTTTCGACGAACCAGCAAAGCGGCTTGGACCACGCGGGCGAGGAGCAAATAATTCTCCCTTGCGAAAGCATAGCGATAAAATTTGAATACCTGCTCAAGGCTCATACATGCCGCATCATAAGCGGTTAGATAATCAAACGCCATTTGATTATTATTGATGATATAATTCGCGGCGTTTGGAACGAATCTTTGTAAAAGTAATTTGAGAGGGAAAAATGAAGAAGCTGATAACCGGACTTTGTGTCACAGTTCTAACGATGGGCGCAGCAGCAATTGCGCAGGATAAAAAAGCCAGTGTCGAATTCGATGTACAGAATTACAAAATTGAGGCTGATCTGGCTCCGGCTGAACAAAAATTACGTGGCCGCGCCGAAGTCACTTTTGTCCCGCAGTCCGAAACCCGTTCCGTGGTTTTTGAAATGAACGGCTCGCTGACAATTACTAAAGTCACGCTCAAAGCAGGAGCAATTCCCAAAGTTACAACACCTCCACCAACGACACCAGCGCCAACCACTCGCCCAGGCATCAAAAAGCCAGCGCCTGCTATGCCCACTGCAACGACGGCAACCACCACAGGTGCACAAGGGGGACTGCAATTCATTCAGGACAGCCGTGAAAGCATGAACGTCCGGGTTGATCTTGGTTCAGTCGTGCCAGCGAAACGAACGCTCACGCTGATTTTTGAATACGAAGGTGTCCTCGAAACCGCGCAGGGTGGGCCGATTCAAAATGCGCGTTTGGCCTATGTCGGCAATCAGGGATCATATTTATTTTATGCGGCGCGCTGGTTTCCTTTTCACGAATACGCCGCAGATCGTGCGACTTATCAAATTACTATTACCGTTCCCAAAGGCATCATCGTGGCCGGTTATAGCGAACAACCGACGACGGGAATTCCAACCGGAAACAAAACTGCGTACACCTTTATCAGTACAAAACCGATTCTCCCGGGCAATTATGTAGCGGCACAATACATTGCCAAACCCTATAATTTCGGCGGCTTAACCGTGGATGTTTATGCCAAAGTGGGAGATGAAAAATGGGCTGATCGAGTGGCTGATGTCGTGGGCAAACATCTGGAATATTACTCCTCGAAATTCGGCGCTTATGCCTATGGCAATCGTTTGGTTGTAGCGGAAACCGATGACGAAACGCTGGAAGCCTATTCTGGCGCAGGCATTCTCTTTTTGTCCACGAAAGCCTTCGCAACCGGCAACGAAGAATTATTGTCGCGCGAGGTGGCGTATCAATGGTGGGGACAAACCGTCGGCATCAAATCGTTCGATGATGCGTGGTTGTCACAGGGATTGGCCCAATTCAGCGGCCTGCTTTACATTCGGGACAACAACAATGAAACGCAATTCCAGCAGGCGATTCAGGCAGAGTTGGAAAAAGCATTAGCGTTCGAGCAATCAGCTTCGATTCGTAATGCTCCGAAGCAATTGGATGACCAGACCTCAGCTTATCGCTCGGTCATTTTTTATAAAGGCGCAGTTGTTTTCAATATGTTGCGCCAGTTATTAGGCGAACAAAAATTTGATGCGATGATCCGCGATTATTACACCAAATATGCCGGTAAAAATTTTAGTATTGATGAATTTGAGACGCTGACCTCAACTGTGGCCGGACGTAATATGCGTTCATTTTTCGGGCAATGGGTGGATTCAACCGGCGTCCCTGAATTTCATGCCGATTATCGTATGCTCAGAAATAAAGAAGGTTTCCGCGTTCCCGGCACAGTCAAACAGGAAATTGAAGCTTTTGAAATGCCCATCGAAGTTTTACTCAAAACTGAAGCCGGAGCCGAAAAGCAGGTGTTAGTGATGAAAGGAACTTCGGCGGATTTCGACATTCAATCCAAGAGCAAACCCCTGGATATTATTATTGATCCTGATTCAAAAATTATGCGTAGCTCGGAAGAGTTACGGCAATCTGTCGTCGTGCGGCGCGGCATCGAGCACGTCAAAGAAAATGAATATCTCGAAGCCGAACAACAATTCAATGCGGCCATCAAGATCAATCGCGGCAATTCCTGGGCGTGGTATAACCTCGGCCTCCTGTGCATGCTACAGCGCAATTATCAAAAAGCGCTCGATGCTTTCGATCAGGGTTTAAATGGCAATCTGCGCCCCGACTGGATTGAGGTATGGTGTTACATTTATCGCGGCAACGCGTGGGATGCGATTGATCAGCGCGAACGCGCCTTAGCCGAGTACAACAAAGCGATCAGCAACGGTAACAACTACGACAATGCCCAGGCCATCGCGCAAAAATTCATTGAGCAGAAATTCGATCCAAAAGCACAGAAATCTGTCGCGGCAAATTAATCAAGCTAAACTATGCGTCAATTCATTGCAGTTTTTTTCGCTCTTGTGTTTTGTATTTCTGCTGTCCGGGCACAAATACAGCTTGTTCCGGTTGATCGCCAAAACGCTGAAGCCAGTACAGAAACAAAATTTCATTACCTTTTCGATAATTAAAAATTCACGACTCCGCTGATCGAACTCGAATTCGGAGCCGATGGCAAAGGTGAGTTTCGCTTCAAGAAAAAAGGAAGCGATGAAATCATTAATAAGCTCGCCGTTACCCAAACTGTCCTGACACAAATCAATTTTTTGCTGACTGAGTTGAACTTCCTTGCGAGCAACGAAAATTACCAATATAAAAAGGATTTCTCACATCTTGGAACCATGACAATCAGTTATTCCAACGGTGGCAAACATCGTAAAGTCAGTTTCAATTACACCGAAAATGCCGCGCTGAACAAACTGGCAAATATCTTCCGCAATATTGCGACGCAGGAAACCCGCATCTTTGAAATCGAAACCGTTCGTCAGAGCGATCCGATTTCGACGCCGGCGCAATTGCGCTATCTCGAAGGCGAATTGAAATCCAGAACTATCGCCGACCCTGAACGCTTCACGCCATTACTTTTAGAAATCAAAACCGACGAAAGTGTGCCGCTGATTGCCCGCAATCATGCGGAGCGGCTATTGAAGGAAATCAAGAAGCCAAAATAGTCGTAAAATTCAGATAAGTTGTTCAACCACAATAAGAAGCAGTAACAATATGCTTAACCTGTAGTGAGTATATTGTTACCCTTCCTCCCAGTTTCGCAATGACTGAATGGTTTTCTCATTCAGTTCCCGCAAAAAACCGCCCCACCTTGAAATGAGACCCGATTTTGCTGCCAGATTCTCACTATCAACAATCAGAGTTGTCATCCAATAATTTATCTGCCACACAAGGCTTTGTGACTGACCGTCAGGACACAACAATTGCCATCAGTGAAACAGAAATCCAAGCTTTGCTGGATGGCTTTACTTACACAAACGCGATTTTTTTAGGCGGCTTTCTGTGCAGGTTGTATTTGCTTTTGGCGCTCATGCATCTGGCGCTGCTGCCTCCGGCACTCGCCAAAATCCTGGTGCCACTGGCATTAACAACCGCGTTGTTGTTCTATTTCATGCGGTAGGTGCTCAAAACCAAACCGGCAACAATTATTTTCGCCAATCATTTTGCGACCTTGATTACTGCCTTGATTTTTATCAACTGTATTCTGCATTTGTACCTGACCAAAGAGCCAAAGCAGGCGACAAATCTGATGATGTTTCTGATTGGCGCAGGTTTTTCCCATTTGAACACTCGCTGGTACAAATGGAATATCGCGCTCATTCTGCTGGGCCGGGTCGCGGCGGTCAGTGCGCTTAGGTTATCGCCGGACAACATTCACTTTGGCAGCGGCGGCATCATTGCCACGGCACTTTCAATTTTCATCCATCGTTCCCGCGTCAAAAGTTTGGGGCAGACAGAAAGCCTGCGGCTACAGGGCGAATATCGCAGGCATAGGCTGGAGGAAGCTCTGGCCGAAACTGAGGTAGCCTGCGACTGGGCCGAAACGTCACAGCGCGAGCTATTAAAAGCTCTGGAAACTGTACAGAAAACGAAAGATGAATTGGAAAATCGCGTCAAAGAACGCACGTGTGACCTTGAACGGAGCAATCGCGAATTGCAGAATTTCGCCTCAATTGCTTCGCAGGATTTGCAGGAACCATTGCGAAAAGTCCAGGCCTTTGGCAGCCGCTTAAAAACTAAATATGCTGCCGCCATTGACGATGACGGACGCGATTATTTTGACCGCATGCTGAGCGCCGCCAGTCGCATGCAAACCTTAATCAACGACCTCTTGACGCTATCGCGGATCACAACCAAAGCACTCCCTTTTGAGGCGGTTGATCTGACAAAAATAATGGCTGAAGTAATTGCTGATCTCGAAATTCGGATTGAGCAAACTAACGGGCGAATTGAAACAGACAACCTCCCCATTCTCAAAGCTGACCCAACCCAGATGCGCCAACTCCTCCAGAATTTAGTTGGCAATGCGCTCAAGTTTCATAAACCTGACGAACCCCCGGTCGTAAAAATCAAAGGCGAGTTTCAGCCGGGCATTTTTCGTCTGGAAATTTCTGATAACGGCATCGGGTTTGACGAGAAATACAGCGAACAGATTTTCGCCATTTTTCAGCGCCTGCATGGACGCGGCGATTATGAAGGAACAGGAGTCGGCCTCGCAGTTTGTCGAAAAATCACTGAACGGCACGGCGGCAGTATTATGGCGAAAAGTCAGCCTGGTCAGGGATCAATATTTATTGTTTCACTCCCCTGTAAAGAAGACGCAGTCAGATTAAGCGCAGCATAATTCTGGTTCGACGCTCAAACAATAGTGTGATCGCCACAAGCAAATGAATGTACGTAAATTGAGAAAAGAAAATGCATAACAGTTTGACGCACGTCCAATAGGAACATCTTCATCGTGCCAACAAAATTGATCTAAGTTGTTCGCGCTGTGGGCAAAAAGCAATTGCTACAAACCCTTGCTTTCAAGAAGGAAATTTTACCTGCATTGATCTTTGCCCTAATTGGAATAAACCTGTGTGGGTTATTCGCTGTACAGGATGCCCTTATTACGCCGACCAAAAAACTTTCGATGAATTAGGCGCATTATTTTATAACTTGGAATCGCGCGGGAAATCATTGTGGGCTTGGAATCGAGAACATCTTGAGCTGATCTATAAGTTGCTGACAGGGCAAAAAACTGACAATGATAATTATGCAAATTTGGCGGTCTATATGCGACGTGAGTGGCTGCAAGGCTCACGTAAACGTTCGTGGGCAAAAGTAATTGAGAAAAAGATGTAATTTTGATGTATTGCTACAAAATGCGTCGAACAGTTATTGTAACGAAGCGGCGTGACTGATCGGACAATTTTCTTCCAAAACTACAACACCGCCCATTGAATCTATTGTTCGCAATCACTTGTAAATTTCAATAATACTTTTTCTTCTTTAACGGCTCCGGCAAACATTCCATCGCCGTCTTCCCTGCTTCGTAATCGTGGGCGTACTGGTAATCTTTTCCATAGCCCAATCCCTTCATTAATTTAGTCGGCGCGTTGCGTAAATGCAGCGGCACCGGCTCGGCCTGCGTGGCGCGAGCATCGGCGGCGGCGGCTTCATAGGCGACATATACGCGATTTGATTTGGGCGCAGTGGCTAAATAAACGGCGGCTTCAGCGAGGGCTAAACGCGCTTCGGGCAGTCCGATTAAATGTGTCGCACTGGCGGCGGCAGCGGCAATGACCAGGGCTTGGGGATCGGCCAGACCAATATCTTCGGAGGCGTGATGGACGATGCGACGCGCAATAAACATCGGGTCTTCACCCGCTTCGATCATTCGCGCTAACCAGTACAGTGTCGCGTCAGCATCAGAGTTGCGAATAGATTTGATGAAGGCAGAAACGAGGTTGTAATGCTGCTCACCCGTTTTGTCATACAGCGCATTCGCCCGTTGCAACGCCTCGCTTAAATTGGCCTGCGTAATAATTTGCGAGTCAGCGGAAGTCACGGCCAGTTCCAGCGTATTCAAAGCATTGCGCGCATCGCCGCCAGTTTGGTTCGCTAACCACAACAAAGCTTCGTCGGAAATCTGCGCGTTGCGTTGACCTAATCCGCGTTCTTCATCACGCACTGCACGCTGGAGAATTTCGGCGACCTGCGGTGCTTCCAATTGATGCAGAACAAAAACCCGCAGGCGTGAAAGCAGCGCCGAATTGATTTCAAAGGAAGGATTTTCCGTGGTCGCGCCAATCAGAGTAATCGTGCCATTTTCGACATACGGTAAAAACGCATCCTGTTGCGAACGATTGAAGCGGTGGATTTCGTCTACAAATAAAACCGTGCGGCGATTGTCTTTGGTCTTCAACGCAGCGGCATCAACCATCACCTGCTTGATTTCTTTGATGCCGGAGGTGACGGCGCTAAACGGCACAAAACTCGACTTCGTGCTGTGCGCGATAATTTGCGCCAGCGTAGTTTTGCCTGTGCCGGGCGGGCCCCAGAAAATCAGCGATGTCAGCTTGTCTTCTTCAATCAACCGCCGTAATAATTTACCTTCCGCCAGAATATGTTCCTGCCCGATAAATTCCTGCACCGTGCGCGGACGCATGCGTTCGGCGAGCGGCGCCTGACGATCCGGCGAGCGGGGAGATGAATTTTCAGGTTCATCGAACAAAGAGAAATTGTCATTTTTCTGCATAAATTTTGTTACCCTGCGAAGCGGAATAATCACGGCTTTGCATCACATTCCAAACAATCTTCCCCTAATTTAGTCATGTCTCCAACAACACTATGACAAGGATGTTACGATATGTTTAGTTCAATCTGCACCTGCGAAAATAAAATTGATAGTCAAGCCTGCGAATTTTGCGCTCACTCTTTTGAAGTGGTTGGCGCTGGCAATCGCCGGGACTTTGAGAGTCAGGCACAAAATACTAAAGCTGTGAATGAAGTTAATCCAACGATCAGCGATTTGAGTTTTCTCCAGGAATTTCACGAGGAGTTTGAAAAACTCGTGCGCACTGCGTCTGTAACTTCGGGGCAGCGGTCAGCTCTCGAACCAGCTAAATTCCAGGCGAAGTCAGCATACGAACCAAATGAAATCGCTGGGGTCAAAATCACCTCTGAAGATTTCATGACCCGCCTTGAGGCTGAACGCCTCCTGCGCGAAAAACCATTTGCCCCGCGCCAGGCTGTCAAACTTATGGCTGGTCCGCGTGGCGGCACACCACCAACGGTTGAACGCTGGGCGGTCAAAGCGGTCGCCGCACTAATTGGTTTGAATGTTCTCTTCGCCACCTTGATTGTCTCTGGCATGAAAATCAGCGATTTGGTGAAATGGGCAAATCTATAATTTGCCGGGAATGGTGAATCGTTATGCAATTGCTTTTATTACTCCGAAAAGCTGATGAGATGGGAATCAATTTCTGGCTGCGTTTGCTGGCGCTTGGATTGTTTTTTTCGCTGGTAATCTTATCCGGTTATTACTTCCTCGTCATTAATCGAGATCACACGCCAGAGGTAAAACCGCCTCCCAGCCTCGAAGCAATTAATGAAGCCGAAAAAAGAAAAGCTGACACAGCCTTAGTTACCAGAATTAAATCCGCTCTGGCGCAAAGCAAACGATTGTACAATCACAATATTAGCGTCGAAAGTAAAGCAGGTCAGATAACGTTAAGTGGTGAAGTGCCAACGGAAATTGACAAAGATTTAGCTGCCAGTTTGGCCAAAGAAATGCCCGGCGTAAAGGAAGTCAGGAATCAGCTTCAGATCGTCCCCAGCCCTAAACTTGTGGTCGAAGCAGAGGAAAAACCAGTTCCCGCCATCAATATTGAAAATTTGGAAATGGAAGCCAATTTGCGCGAAAAAATCCAGGCGGTGGCTGAGCTAAAAGAGCAACCGATAAAAATCAAAGTGCAAAACCGCGAAGTCACTTTGACAGGTCGTGTGGCGATTGAAGCACAAAAAATAAAAGCCGAACAAATAATCCATGACGCCCCCAAAGTAACTATCGTCCATAATCAAATTCGAGTCGGGAATTAGTGTGATTCAAGCATTAGTGTCAGTACCCGCCTGCGGGACAGTACCGCGAGCCGTTGCGAGCCGGATTCCCTCAACAATTCCCGCCGCTCCTCTTGCAACTTGTTACAGAAACATTGAAACTACGGCGCTATGAGTGAAAAATCACCTGTCAATGATCCGCTGATTCACCCTGCCCTGCTTGATCCACGCCAGTGGGGAGACGTGAATTTGTATGAAACGATGCTCAAAATTGAGCGCGAAGAAATCCCCGGCGAAGACCATCACGCGCCTGATCGAAGCTTCAAAATCAATCACCTGAAACTTGCGTTACATTTCGATCTCGAAAATGCCAGCGTGCGAGGAAAAGCAATTTTGACGCTGGCACCATTTGCTGATGGTATGCAAAGTATTGAACTTGATGCCGCAGAAATGAGCATTGCCAGCGTCCGAAAAATAGCTGCTTTGCCTGAACCGGAAACCTCGCCATTGATTCCGCTCAACAAACCTTCGCTGCCTTTATCTTTTGCTACACAGCAGGAAAAACTGGTCATTGAACTGACCGGGGCAGCCAAACGTAATGAAGAAATAACGATTGAAATTGAATATTTTTGTCGTCCGCGCAAAGGCTTGTATTTCATCCGGCCCGACGCGGACTATCCCAAAAAACCACAGCAAATCTGGTCGCAGGGACAAACCGAAGATGCACACTGGTGGTTTCCCTGCCTCGATGCTCCGCACCAGAAAATGACGACCGAAGTGCTGGCCACAGTGGACGAAAAGTTTTTTGCGCTTTCCAACGGGATGCTGATTGGCTCTACTGGAAATCAGAGTGAGAAAACCATCACGTATCATTGGCGTCAGGAACAACCACATCCGGCCTATCTGGTCACCATTGTGATCGGCGAATACGAATTGATTCAGGAGCGTTTACAAGGCCTGCCCGTTGAATATTATGTTTATAGTGATCGCGTCGAAGCGGGCAAAAAATTGTTTGCGCGGACGCCAGAGATGATCGAATTTTTCGCGGACAAATTTGGCTACCCTTATCCGTTTGCGAAGTACTCACAAATTCTTGTGGATGATTTTTTATTTGGCGCCATGGAAAACACTTCGGCCACGACGATGACAGATCGTTGTTTGCTGGATGCGCGGGCCGAACTTGAGGTGCATTATGACGACATCGTGGCGCACGAACTGGCGCATCACTGGTGGGGAGATTTGGTAACGTGTAAGCACTGGTCTGAAATCTGGCTGAACGAAAGCTTTGCCACGTATGCAGAGTTTTTGTGGCGCGAACACACCAGCGGCAATGATGAAGCGCGGTTTGCACTCTACCAGGATTTCCTGACTTACCTCCACGAAGATTTTTCCAGCCATCGCCGTCCGATTCTTTCTCACCGATACCGTTATTCTGAAGAATTAATGGATCGTCACGCTTACGAAAAAGGCGCGTGTGTTTTGCACATGCTGCGTCAGGTTTTAGGCGATGAAGCTTTCTTTCGTTCGCTGGCTCGTTACCTCAGCAAATTCGCTTTCGGGGTGGTCGAAACCAACGACCTGAAAGTGGCTATCGAAGAAGTCACCGGAAAAAATCTGCATTGGTTTTTTGAGCAATGGATTTATAACGCGGGCTATCCCGAAATTGAAGTTGAGTATGAGTGGCAACGCGCCAATAAAATGCTGCGCCTGGGCGTCAGACAAGTCCAAAAAACCGATGAAGATAGTGACGTGACCAAAGCTTTTCGTTTCCCGGTGGAAATTGAAATCGTGACAACTGAAACAGGCGAAGTGATTGAAACTGAGCGCCGCACCAGCTTCCATGTCTGGATCGAAAAAGCTGAACAGGAATTTTATTTTCCGTGCGAACAAAAACCGCGCATGGTTGTTTTCGACAAATGGCAGCGCGTGTTCAAGCTGTTGCGCTTTCCTAAATCGGCGCAGGAATTAGCTTATCAAGTGGTTCACGATGAAGACGTTTTAGGACGAGTTCGCGCCGCCCGTGAATTGATGGCTTACAAAACGGATGACCAGATTAGCAATATCCTGAGTACAATTTTGCAGGGTAAAGATTTCTGGGCCGTCCGTATGGCAGCCGCAATTTCATTGGGTGAAAGCGGCACTGAAGCTGTCCGTCAGGGCTTGCTCGCGGCTTACCAAACTGAGGAGGATGCACGGGTGCGAAGAGCATGCATCTGGGCGCTCGGAAATCATAAAAAAGCCGATGAAACATTAATTACCTTCCTGCAAACCGTGCTGGTAAATGAACCCAGCTATTTTGTCTGCGTCGCGGCGGTCAGGGCTTTGGCAAATATTACTGATGAGGCAAACGGTAATTTAGTTTATGATACGATTTGTTCGGCGCTAACAATCAATTCGTGGCAGGAAGTAGTCAGGGCTTCGGTCTTTCACGCTTTCAAAATAGCGAAAGAAAAACGTGCAGTTGATTTAGCACTTACGCACAGCAAATACGGCGAGCATCTCGCTGTGCGCGTGGCCGCAATCGGCTGTCTGGGTGCAATCGGCAAGGAATTAAATAAAGAGAAAGCCGATGAAAAGATTTTAGATCACCTGATAGAATTGCTCAGCGACAAAGCAATTCGCGCCCGTATTGCAGCCGTTCGCGCCCTCGGCAAAATTGGTAATGAGCGTGCGCTTCCTCATCTCAAAGCAGCGCAAACCCGCGAATGCCTGGATCAAATGAAAGCTGCGTTGCTGGATGCAATTGAAGGAATTGAAAAGAAGTGATATATGATTTTGAAAAATGAATGATGATTCATTCATTAGCAGGTTA
Organism: Blastocatellia bacterium; assembly: GCA_031371805.1. Taxonomy (GTDB): domain Bacteria; phylum Acidobacteriota; class Blastocatellia; order RBC074; family RBC074; genus JAFDVL01. The sequence continues at coordinate 21,898 of JANMKB010000640.1, forward strand.
TCCAAATTGAGGGTTTTATGAAGATTATTGTTTGTCTTAAACAGGTGCCTAAAAATGATTCTATTTTACGCATCAATGAAGCCGGATCGTGGATTCAGGACCGCGACCTGACTTATGAAATCAACGAATCTGATGCTTATGCACTGGAAGCGGCGTTACAACTCAAGGAAAAACACGGCGGCGAAGTCGTGGCATTATCGCTTGGCCCGGCGCGTGTGCAATCAGTTATCAAAGAAGCTTTGGCCAGAGGCGCGGATCGCGGTTTGCATTTGGAAGACACAGCTTTCGACAATCTTGATGCCTTCGGCTCGACCTCCGTGATCGCGGCAGCGGCCAAAGCTGAGGGCTTTGATTTGTTGCTCACCGGCTTGCAATCGGATGACAACGGCTATGCCCAGACAGGTGTCATCGCGGCGGAGCAATTAGGCTTGCCACACGTCACAATCGTGATGGACATTCAAACTGAAGGGGAAGGGATCAGGGTCAAACGCGAACTTGAAGCGGGCTATTTTCAATGGGTGAGTTTGTCTGCGCCCGCCGTACTTTCGATTCAATCGGGCATTAACACTTTACGATATGCGACGCTCAAAGGAATTATGTCGGCGAAGAAAAAAGAGATGAAAAAAGTTGATGCGGCGGGGCTGGGAATAGAGACAGCAACACTCGCACCAAAACAACAAATCAGGCGCGTGTACTTCCCGCAAAAATCCAAACAAACGCAAATGATCGAAGGTTCAGCGGCGGCGGCAGCGGCAACCTTAGTTGAGAAATTAAAGAACGAAGCGCGAGTCTTTTAAGATGGCGTAAATTTATGAGTGAATTATCACGACCAGAAGAATTGCTCAGACAAGCGCGGGTGCAGGCGCGCGAGTTTTTTGAAAAGTACGATGCTGAATTGCAGGCAATCGAATCAGCCATCAAAACTGATCCTGAGATTTCTGACAATATGCTTGGTCGTGACCAGTTAAGCTTGTTCCTGCGTTCACTCAACACTGAATTACAAAATGCGCTGACTGAAGTTCGCGCTTCGTCCGAACGGCTCGCCAACATCGCCGAAAATATCAGGGAGAATCAGTAACGGTAGTCCGTAGTCCGTAGTCGGAGAGAAACCAGCAACCGACCACTACCCACCAATCAATAATGAGGAATTATGGCTATTTTAGTTTTTATCGAACACGTCGAAGGACAAATTAATCGCGCTTCTTATGAAGCCGTCCGCGCCGCACAACTGATCGGCGCACAACTCAACCAAGAAATTTCATCCGTAATTTTAGGCCACGGCATCGGCAATTTAGCCGCCGAGGTCGCGGGTAAAAAATTGCAGCGCGTTTACACGGTTGAGAGTGAAAATCTTAAGTTGTATACGGCGGATGGTTACGCCATTGCTTACAGGCAGGTTATTGAACAACTTCAGCCGACGCTGATTTTAATGGCGCACACTTATGAAGTCCGTGATTTCGCGCCGAAGCTCGCGGCGAGTTTGCAGCGTGCGCTGGTCGGTGATTGCATCGGCTCTAAAATCGAAGACGGCGCAGCAATTTTCACGCGCCAGATTTTTCAGGGCAAACTTTCCGCCGACGTTGTGCCAACTGGTGACACACCACATTTCGTCAGCTTCCAAATTGGTTCATTTCGCGGCGATGAAGCGGAAGCCGGACAAGCTGAAATCCAGTCTCTGACGATTAACCTCGACGCCGATCAGATTCGCCAGCATCCAGAGGCCAGATTCAAAGAAGCTAAAGCCGCTGTTGACCTGACGCAGGCTCCTTTAATAGTAGCAGTCGGGCGCGGCATCAAAGAACAAAAGAACATCGAAATCGTGCAAAAACTGGCAGCAACGATGGGCGCAGAAATCGCGGCTTCGCGTCCGATTTGTGACAACGACTGGTTACCAATGGATCGTCAAATCGGCTCTTCAGGACAAACCGTCGCGCCGAAACTTTATCTGGCGATAGGAATTTCCGGCGCGATTCAGCACCTTGTCGGGATGAAAGGAGCACGCACAATTGTCGCCATCAACAAAGACGCCGAAGCGCCGATTTTTGAAATTGCAGATTACGGCATCGTCGGCGATTTATTTGAAGTTGTGCCGGCGCTGACGGCAGAATTTGAGAAGTTGAAGCAGTAAATTGTGGCAGCAGTTGGTGCTTGCTACGAACTCGTTTGGCAACCCCGAAAATGACCAATCACGACAGACTTTTCAAAGAACTTATCTCTACCTTCTTTGTCGAATTCATCCAGTTATTTTTGCCTGAAGTACTGGAGTATCTGGAAATTGATTCTATCGAATTTCTCGACAAAGAAGTATTCACCGATGTGACCTCTGGCGAACGTCACGAAGTAGACATCATTGTCAAAGCTCAATTTCGCGGGCTTGAGACATACTTTTTGCTCCTGGTAGAAAATCAGGCAAGCGCGCGGACACCATTCGGGAAACGCTTCTTCAAATATTTTGCGCGGCTGTATGAAGAACACGATTTGCCCATTTATCCAATTGTAATTTTCTCGTTTGATAGCCCGTTGCGCCTGGAACAAAGTTCGCACCTGGTCGAATTCCCTGATTTGAAAGTGATACAATTCAACTATCGCGTGATTCAGTTGAATTGGCTGAGCTGGCGCGATTATGTGCAACATGAAAATCCGGTCGCAAGTGCCCTGATGGCGAAAATGAAAATGACGCGGCAGGAACGCCAACGAGTCAAATACGAATGCTTCAACCTGATGGCAACTCTGAAACTTGATCCGGCTCGCCTGCAACTAATTGCCGGATTCGTGGACACGTATTTGAAATTAAATCCTGAGGAAGAAATATGGTTCATGGCGGAGATTGAAAAATTGGAACCATTCAAGAAAGAGATCATTATGGAAACACTTACAACCTGGGAACAGCGAGGATTGGAAAAAGGATTGCAACAGGGATTGCAACAAGGGTTGCAGAATGAGGCCCTGACGTTGGCCTTGCGCTTGCTCAAACGGCGCTTCACCAAACTTAGCCGCACCAGCGAGTGCCGCATTGCCACGCTCTCACTTGGTCAGCTTGAAGAATTATGTGAAGCAGTGCTGGATTTCCACGATGTAATAGAACTGCAAAAATGGCTGGCGCAACAGACCGAATCGCCTGCACTGATAAACTAAAAGCGTGCAGCCTGCAACAATTGAAGAATTAAGGAGAGTACATCCTATGACGCCGACAGGTGTTGAGCACGAAGACATCGAACGCGAAAATTTAGAAGTTGATGTGCTGTTTGTTGGCGCAGGCCCGGCTTCCCTGGCAGGTGCATTAAAATTGCGTCAACTCATTAATGCCCACAACGAAACGGCTGAAAAAACCGGCGGCAAAAGCCTCGGTGAGATTTCAATTTGTGTAATCGAAAAAGGACGCGAAGTCGGTGCGCACATGTGTTCCGGCGCAGTGATGGACATTCGCATCCTCAAAGAATTGTTACCAAATTATGAAGAGCTTGGCGCACCACTTGAATCTATCGTCACGGAAGAAGACGTTTCCTATCTGACTGCAACCGGGAAAATAAAATTCCCGATTATCCCGCCGCCGCTTAACAATCATGGCAAATATGTAGTGTCGCTCAACAAGCTGATTCGCTGGCTCGGCCCCATTGTCGAAGCCGCCGGCGTGGACATTTATCCTGAATTTCCGGGGGCCGCAGTTTTGTATGACAACGACAAAGTCATCGGCGTGCAAACCGGCGACAAAGGCATCGGCAAAGATGGCGAGTTGAAAGATACGTTTGAGCCGGGCGGAAATTTGCTCGCCAAAGTCACCGTCTTTGGCGAAGGCGCACGTGGTTCGCTGACTAAAAAACTTGTCCAAAAACTTAAGCTGGATGCTGGTCGCAATCCGCAAATTTATTCGGCTGGCATCAAAGAAATTTGGGAGTTGCCAAAAGGTCGCGTCAAGCCAGGTTTTGTCATGCACGCGCTGGGTTATCCGCTGCCGGATGATACTTATGGTGGAAGCTTTGCATATGGCATGCAAAATGATTTGCTCGATATTGGCCTGGTCGTTGGTCTGGATTATCGAAATCCGCATACTGATCCACATCGAATGTTTCAGCAATTCAAACAGCATCCGGCCATTGCCAAAATGCTGGCAGGCGGCAAGTTGCTTTATTACGGCGCGAAAACAATTCCGATGGGCGGATACTTTGCGCAACCAAAATATTACGGCGATGGATTTTGCATCATTGGTGATTCAGCCGGATTTTTAAATTCGCAAAAGCTCAAAGGCATTCACCTCGGCATGCAATCAGGCATCTTTGCGGCGCAGGCGATTTTTGCCGCGTTGTTAGATGACAAATACGATGAAGCACAATTGAAATGCTACTATGATTTAGTTGAGAGCAGCGATGTCAAAAAGGAAATGTACGAAGTCCGCAATTTTCATCAGGCCTTTGAAAAAGGACGCGTGCGGGGTTTGCTGGAAAGCGGCTTACAATATTTGACGGGCGGAAGCGGGTTGCGTGGTGATTTGCGCACGACCAAAGCCGGCCACGAACACATGCAAAAGATTTCCGGCCCACTTGATCCCGCGCCCGTGAAATACGACAACGCGCTGACGTTTGATAAACTCACGGATGTTTACCGCTCCGGCACAGAACATACGGAAGATCAACCTTCGCATTTGCATATTCTCGATCCGAATATTTGTATTGAGCGTTGCACAAAAGAATATGGCAACCCGTGCCAGAATTTTTGCCCTGCCGCCGTTTACGAAATTGAAGAGGTTGACGGCGGGCGCAGACCGAAAGTGAATTTTTCCAACTGTGTTCATTGCAAGACGTGTGACATTATGGATCCGTATCAAATTATTGACTGGGTCACACCCGAAGGCGGTGGCGGCCCGAATTACATTAACTTGTAAAATCCGCCGCAAGCAATTCGCGGCTCATCCCAGGGAGAGAAAATGGCAACAGCAGAAGATGCAAAATTAATTTTACAGCTTTACGAAATGCGCCGTGAAGAGGTGATGCGCAAGGCACGCGGCTTTATGACTGGCCCGGAATTTATGCCGACCAGCGCCGCTGAAATCAAAACGATGGTGATGAGTAACCCGGAACAAAGTGCCTGGTATCGTCAGGCAACCAGTTATTGGGATATGGCGGCGGCGCTGGTCAATCACGGTACGATTGACGCCAACCTGTTCTTCGACACAAATGGAGAATTTCTTGCAGTGTGGGCGAAAATCGGCGATTTTGTGCCGGAACTCCGTGAGGGTGTGTTCGGACAACATTACCTGAAAAACCTGGAAAGCCTCGTCAAGGCTCATCCAAATGGAGCCGCACGAGTCGCTATTATGAAAGAGCGTTTCAAGAAAATGGCGGAAATGCGGGCCGCGCAAAAATCATAATTCAGGGGTGGAACGCTCTCTGATTTTCTGTACATTCAAAGCCAGCTATATTACGCGGTGACGCTTGCATCAGGGGTTTCCGCGTTTTTGCTTGTATGGCAGGGAATAAAGTAGAATCCTTTTTCCATTTACTCTGAGGGAGAACGTAATTCATCATGTTGCATCATAATTTCCGCCTGGTATTCGCTTTCGTCGCACTATTATTTTTCACCAATGCCTTCGCGCAAAACCCGATTTCCTGGTCGGCAAAACTGGAACCTGGAACCGTCAAACAAGGTGCAAAAGCGAAATTAGTCGTTACGGCGAAACTTGATCCGGGCTGGCATTTATATTCGCTCAATCAGGGACCTCCACCACGTGCGACCAAAGTTGCATTGGAAGAAGGCGGGGAATTTTTGCCTGATGGAAATGTGAGCGCACCTCCGGCGAAGAAAGCATTCGATCCGAATTTTCAGATTGAGACGGAAACATATGAAGGTGGCGTCTCATTTTCAATTCCAATTAAAGCCAAATCTGATGCAGTTGTCGGAGCTACCAAAGCTTCAGCGAAAGTGACGTTTCAGGTTTGTAATGACACGACTTGTTTGCGACCGACGACAAAAAATTTTGAAGCGGATGTGACGATCATTGCGGCAGTAGCGACAAATACTTCGCCTTCGCCAAGCCCTTCAGCGAGTCCTAAAATATCACCGTCGCCATCGCCCAGCGTTTCCCCTTCGCCTTCGCCAAGTGTTAGCCCCAGCCCTTCGCCCGGCATTTCGCCTTCACCTTCTCCGAGTGCAAGCCCGTCTCCATTCGAGATTCAAAGCACGATCCCGCCGAGCGATGGAGTTGACAGCACAAAGGCGGAAACAATCACGACGACTTCAGCGGCAGACCTCAAGAATAAAGGGATTTTAAATTTTATTTTGCTGGCGATAAGTTCGGGCTTGTTGGCTTTGCTGACGCCGTGCGTTTTCCCCATGATTCCGATTACGGTTTCGTATTTCACCAAGCAAGCCGATCAATCGCGTGGGAGAGCTATCGCGCAATCATTGGTCTATGCGCTGGGAATTATCTTCACCTTCACCGGACTCGGATTGTTAATGACCTTGATTGCCGGAGCCGCAGGCCTGAATAAATTCGCCGCAAATCCGTGGTTAAATCTGGCGATGGCAGCATTATTTTTTGTACTCGCGCTGAATCTTTTTGGTTTATTTGAAATTCGGATGCCTTCGGGTTTAGTCAACAAACTTGATTCGCAAACACGCAGTGGCGGAGGTTTCGGAACTACGTTGTTAATGGGCTTAGTGTTCACGCTGACCTCGTTTACCTGCACCGTCGCGTTTGTCGGACAGGTCTTAGTCTTCGCAGCGCAAGGCGAATGGTTCTGGTCAATTATTGGGATGCTGGCGTTTTCTACGGCGTTCGCATTCCCGTTCTTTTTGCTTTCGATTTTTCCGCATTGGTTGAAATCGCTGCCGTCTTCAGGCGGTTGGATGAACAGCGTCAAAGTCACGATGGGCTTTATTGAATTAGCCGCCGGATTGAAATTCCTCAGCAATGTAGATTTAGTCTGGGGCTGGAATGCCATCACGCGCAATGTGTTTTTGTCAGCGTGGGTAGCAATTGCGTTAGTCGCGGGAATTTATTTGCTCGGTAAAATTCAGCTCCCGATGGATTCTCCCGTCAAGAGTTTAGGCGTACTACGAAT
>JANMKB010000689.1:0-3548 GCA_031371805.1 Blastocatellia bacterium
CTATTGATAACAATTCGGAGTTGTTTCGTAATTTGGCGCGCGCGTTACACGATCTCGGCGATCCGTATCAACCACTGAAATTGGAAGTGCGCGAACTAATGCTGCTTATTCTGCAAGCCGGAGTGCGAATTCAACGCGACTATCAGTGGGAAAAAGTTGAGGCGCAAATTCGCACAGCGTTATTGGACACGTTTAGCTTTGCACAGCGCGAGCTTGGACAAGACGCCCTGCTGGGCGAAATCATCAGCGTCATGCAAGGCGTGCGCGGTGTGGCGTATGTGGATGTGGATATTTTTGGCGGCGTGCCTGAAAAAGATAAAGGCCAATTACTAACGCCATCCCAAATTTCTACCAGGATTCTAGGGCTTGCTCTGACTGCGCGCGTGCCAGTGAATTTGCCCGCCAATGGCAATCCAACGCCTGCACAGCTTGCTTATTTCACGCCCGATGTAAAAGGGACTTTGATTCTGAATCTGATTAATACCTAACGGTCTGAAGAAAAATGTAGAGGCAAAATTATGGTTATGACCAAAGACAAACTAGACCGATTATACGAACTACTGCCTGTCGTCTATCGCAATCGTGATGCTGAGCGCGGCGAACCGTTGCGCGAATTACTGCGTGTTATTGCCGAACAAGTTAACCTGGTTGAAGCAGATATTACGCGAATGTATGACAACTGGTTTATCGAAACCTGTGAAGACTGGATTGTGCCGTACATCGGAGATTTAGTTGGCTATCAACAAATTCACGAAGCGGGCGAGCCTGCTGCTCCGAATACTTTACCCGCACAAGCACGCAATAAAATTTTGATTCCGCGCCGCGATGTCGCTGATACCATTCATAACCGCCGTCGCAAAGGTACATTGGCTCTGCTCGAAGATTTAGCTGCTGATGTGACCGGATGGCCAACTCGCGCCATCGAATTTCGTAACTTGCTCGCGTTTGCGCAATCCATCAATAGTTTACGAATGGAACGAGGGCGCACGATTGATGTGCGCGACGGCGCAGCGCTTGATTTGCTCAACAGCCCATTTGATCGGCTTGCGCATTCGGTTGACGTGCGCCGAATCAATTCCAATCATTCGTCAGGGCGTTACAATTTGCCGAGTGTGGGATTGTTCGCGTGGCGGTTGAAATCATACTCAGTAACCAAAACACCAGCGCATTGTCTGGAAGACATTGGGGCGCATTGCTTCACTTTTAATGTGCTCGGCAATGACATGCCCCTTTTCATCAAGCCAATGAAAGAATCTGACCCGGCGCACATTGCGGAAGAGTTGAATGTACCTGCGCCCATTCGCCGTCGTGCGCTGGAACAGCGGATGGCTGATTTTTATAGCGAAGGACGCAGCTTTTTTATTTATGAAGCAAAACGAATGGCAGCAACGAAAGGTAAATCTGGCAAAGACAAAAAAGCAGAAGTCGAAATTGATTATGTACCCGTTGCGGCGGGACGCCTGGTTACGGCTGATTTAAGTGATTGGCATTATTCCCCCCCGCGCGGCAAAATTGCAGTTGATCCAGTGCGTGGAAGGCTTGCGTTTCCCTCTGGTCAACTGCCGAAAGAAGGCGTGAAGGTTTCTTATCACTATGGTTTTAGCGCAGACCTTGGCGGCGGTGAATATGCGCGAAATCTTTCTCAGCCCACCCGGCACACCCTTTATCAAGTAGGGAAAGAAAAAAACTGTAAAACAATTAATGAGGCCTTATCTCGGTGGAAAAAAGATTTGGATCAGGCGACGGAGCAAAGCTCTGCAAACTTACAAAATGCGGTTATTGAAATTATGGAAAGCGGCGTATTTACCGAACCGTTGGACATCCAACTGGGCGAACGTCAGAGCCTGCAAATTCGCGCTGCCAACCGTGTGCGACCAGTTCTTCACTTACTTGATTGGAAAACGGATCGCCCTGACAGTCTAATTGTGAACGGCGAAAAAAACAGTCGGTTTATGCTGGATGGTGTGATCCTTTTCGGGCGCGGCATGCAGCTTTTTGGAGAGATTGCTGAAGTCACAATTCGCCATTCGACGCTGGTTCCTGGTTGGACACTAGAAAATAATTGCGAGCCAAAACGCCCAAATGAACCAAGCCTGGAAATTTTTAGCCCGTTCGTTAATGTCAAAGTTGAACATAGCATCCTGGGTACAATTCAGGTACAAGCCGAACCGCCATATGTGTTGGATGTGCCAGAAATAAGTAGCAAAGAAAAAGATGCTGTACCTACGCACGAAATGGTGCAAGCAAGATGTCAGGGCATCAATAGTGAGGTACGGCTTGATCCGATTTGTCTTCATGTCAGCGATAGTATTTTAGATGCGACAGACAGTAGTCTCGAAGCAATCGGCGCACCCGGTTGCCCCGTCGCGCATGCCATCCTGACTATCGAACGCAGCACCGTCATTGGTTCGGTGCAAGTTCACGCGATTGCACTGGGGCAAGACACGATCTTTGATGGCAAAATTTTTGTCGCACGCAGCCAAACAGGTTGTTTACGATTCTGTTATGTGACACCGCTTTCGCGCACGCCGCGCCGCTTTCGTTGTCAGCCCGATTTGGTCGAAGCAGGGAAAACCGAGGCCGAAAAACAAGCAGAACGTGATCGTGTGCGACCACGCTTTGAAAGCAAACGATACGGTGCATCAACCTATTGCCGTTTGTCTGGTGATTGCGCTGAAGAAGTTACAGGCGGTGCTGAAGCCGAATCCGAAATGGGTGTCTACCACGATCTTTATCAACCGCAACGCGCTGCCAATTTGCGTGCGCGGCTTACTGAATATGTACCGGCGAGAACCGAGGCCGGAATTATTTTTGCTAACTGAAGGAGAACTTATGCAAGGCGAATACCGAGGCGATTTTACCCGCGACACCTTTGATCAAAAAAAACAATTCTCACGTGTGCTGATGCAACAAGGGCGCGTATTACTTGATGCCGATTGGAATGAGCAAACAGCAATTTTGCTGCATTATTTGCAAACGCTGGCGACGGATATTATTGGACCGCACGGTGGGCCAGGAGACGGATTCAAGATCACTGCGAATGGAACGAGTGCTGATTTTAATATTGGGGCGGGCCGCTATTATGTTGATGGGATCTTATGCGAGAACGATGACGGGTTGACTTACACAGGTCAAAAAATTCACCCCCCGTTAGATAACGACAAAACATATCTGGCTTATCTTGATGTTTGGGAACGTCACGTAACTTACATCGAAGAAAATAAAGAAGGCTCTCCCGGCAACCGTGTAGTCGCACTTGGTGGGGCCGATACCTGCACGCGCGCCCAAATTGTCTGGCAGGTGAAAGTTGAAAATAATGCGAAGATAAAGTCGGGTGACAAAGACAACAACCTAAAGATTTTCGATGAATTAAGAAAAGCCTGGCAACCAGAAAATCGTGGCTTGCTAAAAGCGAAAGCGGCTGATGCGCCAAAGGATGATCCGAATACACCATGCATTATCAATCCCTCATCCAGTTATCGCGGTGCTGAGAATCAATTGTATCGCGTAGAGATTCACACAGGCGGCAAGGTAAATGAAGCCACTTT
>JANMKB010000685.1:0-1572 GCA_031371805.1 Blastocatellia bacterium
GATTCTTCAGCGGCAAAAGCAAGGACACGTTTGGCCTCCAGCGAGAGCGGCAAATCAACGGATTGCGGGTGGCGCTGCCGTAAGACGATGCGGCTTTCCACATCTTTGCGAATAGACTCCACACTGGCCTGCGCACGATTGAAAAAACGTTGCGCAATTTGCTTGTCTTCGCGGATTAACCCCAGCAGAACGTGTTCGGCTTCGATTTGGACGGCTCCATATTGACTGGCTTCGTAGCGGGCGAAAAAGATTACGCGGCGGGCTTTTTCTGTATATCTCTCGAACATTAGCAAATCCTGATGTAGTGGTTATTTTTTGCCACAGATTTTCTCAGCGTAGTAACCAAACATCTGTGGTGAAAAATTTCTGTAGCCTCTAATATAAACCAAACGTGGTTTAATTGTATGCTTTTGCGACTAATTTAATTTACCATCGGCCAGATATAGCACGCGGTCACAAGTTGCGGCGAGTCTTTCATTATGCGTGACGATGATGGAAGTTAACTGCTCGCCCTGATGCAGGCTGCGAATTAACGCAAAAACTTCTTCGCCGGTGCGCTGGTCAAGATTGCCGGTTGGTTCATCGGCGAGCAACAACGCAGGCGCACAAACCAGGGCGCGGGCCAGGGCCACACGCTGTCTTTCACCGCCTGACATTTCACCCGGACGATGCGCTTTGCGCCCAACAAGTCCGACTCGTAATAAAAGATCAAGGGCACGGTCTTCAGCGTCAGACCGCGGCTTTCCACTAATCAACAAAGGCATCATCACGTTTTCGAGTGCCGAAAATTCCGGCAACAAATGATGAAACTGAAAAACGAAACCAATCTGGCGATTGCGGAAAGCAGCTAACTCTACATCAGCATTTTTGAAGATGTCAAAATTATCCAAACTCACCGTCCCGGACGTTGGACGATCCAGCCCGCCCAGCAAATGTAATAACGTAGATTTTCCGACGCCGGATGCCCCCGCAATCGCCACCATCTCGCCCTGATTAATGGTCAGATTCAGATTTTGGAAGACCGTTACATCTTCGCCGACGCCACGATACACCTTCGTCAGGGCGTGCGCTGCGAGTAAGGGGTTGGTAGCTGTTTTTAAAGCTGGCAATGTAATCATAATTCAAGCATTGTTGTGAATTAAATTGTGCAACGATTGTAAGCTTGGAAGCCTGCGAACAAAACTCAGCGCCGGTCAAAGCATGATTTAAAGGAATTATTTTTGACCGACTTTCGCGCAGCGGGTCGCAGCAAAATCAACTGATGATTTTATTGTACGTGTCCCCATAAGGCGGTGTCAAAACGGAGTATCAGGGCGATATGTACATCAGCACTTTGTTCAGAATTACGCCTTCGCAGTAAAAATTATTTTGGTTTTCCTGTCAGGGTTTCTAATAAAAAAATATGGCGAGGATTTAGTGAAAGCCGATCCAAATTAAAGTTGAATGTTAGCAGGCGCGAACATTTGGAGTGCTGTGACTTGTCACAGCTTTGGCGTTTGTGATTGCGCGGCTGTGCGTTAACCTGAAGCGCACCAAAGCGGCGTCGAGCCGCCGCACTCCAAATGCTCCGCC
>JANMKB010000287.1:0-6517 GCA_031371805.1 Blastocatellia bacterium
ACTGACCACTATTTTTTATCATCTACATCAATGTATTCAGCATCAATCACATCATCATTACCTGACGATGCCTGACCTGAATCACCGCCGGACGAAGCTCCGGCTGAAGCGGCGTCCGCTGCGCCTGCCGCGCCAGCATTCTGGTACAGCGATTCGGCGATGCGATGCGAAATCTTCGTTAGCTTATCAGTTTCAGCATTGATGCGATCAGTGTCACCTGACTCAACCGCCTGTTTCGCTTCGGGCAAGGCTGCCTCAACTTCGGCAATTACACCGACGGCGATTTTCTCACGGTTTTCATTGATCGTTTTTTCAGTCTGATAAATCAGCGAATCCAGCCGATTCTTAACTTCGATGCCTTCCCGCCGTTTCTTGTCCTCGTCGGAATGCGATTCAGCATCACGCATCATCCGATCAATTTCATCTTTCGCCAGACCGGAAGATGCTGTGATCGTAATTTTTTGTTCGCGCCCTGTCCCGAGGTCACGTGCCGAAACGTTGGCGATGCCATTGGCGTCAATGTCGAAAGTGACTTCGACCTGCGGCATCCCACGTGGGGCTGGTGGGATTCCAATTAAGTGGAATTTGCCCAGCGTGCGGTTATCACCGGCCAGTGAACGCTCGCCCTGCAACACATGCACTTCGACGGAAGTCTGGTTGTCAGTGGCAGTCGAGAAAACTTCGCTCTTGCGGGTCGGAATCGTCGTGTTGCGCTCAATCAATTTGGTGAACACACCACCGAGTGTTTCGATGCCGAGTGACAGCGGCGTTACATCAAGCAGCAATAAATCTTTGACATCGCCCGCCAACACACCGGCCTGAATGCCTGCGCCAACGGCCACGACTTCGTCAGGATTGACGCTCTTGTTTGGTTCTTTGCCGAAGAACTCTTTGACCATTTGCTGGATTTTTGGAATACGAGTTGAGCCGCCAACCAAAACGACTTCGTCAATTTTGCTGGCATCAAGACCGGCATCCTTGAGCGCATTTTTAAGCGGATCAAGCGTTCGTTGCAGCAGATTGTCAACCAGTTGCTCAAATTTCGCGCGGGTCAGTTTCAAAACCAGATGTTTTGGCCCCGAAGCGTCTGCCGTGATAAAGGGCAGATTGATTTCAGTTTCCAGCGCGGATGAAAGCTCAATCTTGGCCTTTTCGGCGGCTTCTTTCAGGCGTTGCAGCGCCATTTTATCTTTCGCCAGATCAATGCCCTGATCCTTCTTGAATTCCTCAGTAATCCAGTGAATCAGGCGCTCGTCCAGATCGTCACCGCCCAGGTGCGTGTCGCCGTTCGTGGATTTAACCTCGACCACACCTTCGCCAACTTCAAGGATCGAAATATCAAATGTCCCGCCGCCGAAATCGAACACGGCAATCGTTTCGTCTTTTTTCTTATCCAGACCATAAGCCAAAGCCGCTGCTGTTGGTTCGTTGACAATGCGCAGCACTTCAAGCCCGGCAATACTCCCGGCATCTTTGGTCGCCTGACGTTGTGCGTCGTTGAAATAAGCGGGAACCGTGATAACTGCCTGGGTAACTTTTTGACCGAGATAGTCCTCAGCCGCCTGCTTTAATTTTTGCAGGATCATCGCCGAAACTTCGGGTGGCGAATACTCCTTGTCAGCCGCATGCACACGGACATCACCATTCGAGGCTTGAATAATTTTGTAAGGGACTTGTTTTATTTCTTCGGTCACCTCGTTGTAACGCCGTCCCATAAAACGCTTTATTGAATAAACGGTGTTTTCAGGGTTGGTCACAGCCTGACGTTTGGCGACCTGCCCAACCAGGCGGTTCCCGTCTTTCGTAAAACCGACGACTGAGGGCGTTGTACGTCCGCCTTCAGAATTTGTCAAAACGATAGGCTCGCCACCTTCCATAATGGCGACGACCGAGTTTGTCGTCCCTAAGTCAATACCAATAACTTTGCTCATTGCTCCTCCATTTTATCAGGCATCCTGAGCGGACATGTGCCTGACCTTGCGCATTATCTGCGTGAAAATTCTGTTAAATAGCGCTCTTAAACTGTTCGATAAAAACAGGCGAAGTATAAAGGTTGAGTGTGCTGTTGTCAAGTTTTTTGATTGACAACATGCGTACAGCTTAAGCTTTACTTATTACTGGGTTTATCTGATTTTTTAAGCACTGGCTTTGGTAAGCCAGCGGTAAGATTTTCAGTTTTAAGCGAAACAATTGGGATTTGATCCTGAACTGTCAGGGCTGTAAAGCTTTGCTTTTGATAAAAAACTGATTGACGATAAACCTCTTCTTCCAAAAACCGCAGGATGACTTTGGCGGCGGCAATGACCGGAACCGCGAGGATAATTCCCAGCACTCCAAACAGGTTGCCGCTAATGACTAAACCCACCAGTACCACTAATGGATGCAGATTCAATTTTTCACCCAGCAATTTTGGCGTTAAATAATATCCTTCGATGCACTGAACAATAATAAATATTACTAAAATTCCAACCAGTCGCCCTGGTCCTGCTCCGTCAAGCGCGGTGAAAGAAACTGCCAGCACCAAGCCTGTCAGCGTTCCCAGGTAAGGAATAAAATTGAGCAGGCCGGAAATTAATCCCAGTGTCAGGGCCAGTGGCACACGTAAAGTGGCAAATCCAAACGCGTAAAGGATGCCCATTAAAAATGCGATGAGCAATTGATTGCGCACGTAAGCTGACAGCACTTTATTGATTTGGTCAAAGAGACTGATCGCATTTGTCTGGTGACGCGGCGGAATCCAGCTTTCAATCCGAATCTGCATTTTTCGGTAATCGCTCAACAGATAAAAAACGAAAAATGGGATGAGCAGCAAATCGAAGAGCGAAGAAGTTGCTGTGACCAGCTTCAGCAATCCGCCCTGTAACCACCTACCAATCGTGGCGCCGATTTCTGCCTGTTGTTCCGGCATGCGATATTTTTGAATTAACGACTCAACAAATTCATAGGCTGGTGGGCTGGCGGTTTTCAGTTTAAGAATCAACGGATCAATGACACGATGTCCGGCTTCGAGGGCATTGGGCAATTGTTCGTAAGATTTGACCAGTTGCGCCCACAGACTTGGAAGCACAAAAATCAACGCCAGGATGAAAACGACGATGGCTGCCGCCAGTGTTGCCAGCACCGCCGCTGTCCGCGTCCAGCCACGCCGCTCGAACAATTCAACCAGCGGTTCAAGCATATAGGCCAGTGCAAACGAACTGAGCAACGGAATTAGAATTACCCGCCCGCCAATGACGATTCCGGTCAGAATAATCAGGACGACCAGTGTCACCGGAATCCATCGCATCCATTCCAGCGGACCATTATTGCGCGGAGATAAATTTAAATGTTTCTGCTCGCTCATAAAGAAGAATCCGGTTTCTGGTTTTCGTTCATCAGTTGATTCGCATGAAAAACATAATGCAAACCGGAAAAAACTGTGATCGCAAAGGTCAGATAATAAATCCAGTTCAAATAAGAAGCACAACACCCAATCGCGTTAGCCGCCAGAAAAACGGTCACTGCACCCAGTTGCACAACGGTGCTGATTTTCCCTGGCATTGAAGGGCGAAAGCCCGTGAAGCCCGTGATCATATTGATAATCAACGCACCAACGACAATAAAAATATCGCGGCTGATCGCGGCGGCTGTGAGCCAGAAGGGAATCGGATCAAGCAGGGTGAATCTTTTTTGTGAGCAAACAACAAAGGCCGTGACCAGCAACAGCTTATCCGCGATTGGATCAAGAATTGCGCCCAGTTGTGTTTTCTGGTTCAGGGCACGCGCCGCTAAGCCATCCAGGCCATCCGTCACTGCGCTCGCAAAGAAAATTGCCAACGCATAGCCAAAGTTTTTATAATAGAGTGCGGTCACAAAGACCGGGATTAGGATCAGGCGCAGGATCGTCAGAAAATTGGCTAATGTTAGAATTGAAGACATTCGGGACAGTTAATTTCGTTTCAATAGTTTACAATACTGACTGAAGCATAGAATGATAGCTTTTTGCTGCTTCTTTGCAAAGGGCATTAGGTATGAGCATTATGAGAACACTGGCTGTCGGCGACATTCACGGAAAGTTGGAATTACTCAATCAGCTTCTGGTTGAAATGAATTACAAACCGCACGAGGATTTCCTGGTTTTGATAGGCGACCTGGTTGATCGTGGCGAAGATTCACGTGGCGTCGTTGAGCGCGCCATGCAAATCAAACAGGAAGCCCCTGACACTGTTGTCATTCTGAAAGGCAACCACGAAGTCATGCTGATAAATTCCATGACTCGACCACACGCCGAAGCCGCAGATGGCTGGCTAAAAACCGGTGGCATTGAATGCCTGAAAAGTTACACCGACCCTGACGGCAACGTGAATATTCCGCACGAACATGTAGAGTTTCTCGACGCTCTCCCTGTCTGGTACGAAGACGATCACGCAATTTATGTCCACGCCAGCCTGCCTAAAATGACCGACGGTTCATTCCTTCATCCCAGCTATTCGCCTGACAGCATGGAACTGATGTGGGGCCGCAATCGGCGTTTCTTCAACGAATACGATGGTAAGCTCGTAGTTTTCGGTCACACCATTGTCGGACAAATGTTCGGCGAATGGGGACAAGTCTGGCAACGCGAAGATTTGATTGCTGTCGATACTGGAGCTTACCTGACCGGAGTTTTATCCGCCGTCGAATTACCCTCGCGCAAAGTTTATCAGGTAGGAGAATTTCGCCCACCCTCTCAATCCAAATCCCGCCGCGAAGAAAATGAAAATTCCGAACAGCCCAAAAAGCGCAAACGATTTTTGGGGTTATTTGGTTAACAAGCCTTCTGAAAACTGCCTGCGTACCCAGGGAAATTAATCTCCCGCTGCTTGCCTTCTCTCCCAACGTTTTTTAAGCTCCCACTCCGTATACGCAATTTTCCCTTGCTACTCTGCCTTGCCGCTCTAAGGGGCAAGCAATGACTGATGATTGGTGATGCCGCGCAGTGTGTTGTGGTCATCTGCCAATAGCTCGACACTACAGCCCGCACCACTACCTGAATTAACTCTCATTTGGGCGACAGCGCCTGTGTGTCTGTTAGCGCCCTTCAAGGTAGGAGTGTCCATGAATTCAATAAATTTTCTCGCACTTGCCGAAACAGGATTTTCTTATAGAATCTGTTTGCAATAAATTGATTAGGCGATTCTGTGTAAGATCAAGCGAAGAGCACAAATTTTAATCTTCGTTTCACTCGTGACCAGCAGACCTTCGCAATTCTTCCACAACACCCGGCATTGATTGATCCACGCCTTCGTGCGCTCGACGATCCACCGCCTGGCGAGCACCACAAACCCAGGTTTCGCTGGCTTTTCTTGTTTCGCTGTCGCCTTTTGCTCCGGTGTGATTTTGGCTGACAGAGGGATTCTTATTTTATTTCTTAACGCCGGCTCAAGCTGCTCTATTTCGGCTTCCAAATACTCTTTGTGAGACCCGTGATCAAGCAACATCGTGATTGTGTGTCCGGCTGGCAGATTGAGAAAATACTCTTTGCTGGCTTTGATTATTGCCAGCCAACCCTCGTCCTCACTGATCTTTGCCGCCGTGCATTTGACAAAATACGAAGTGCCTAAAACATCCACTAACAAATGTCTTTTGATTCCGTTCGTGGATTTGTAATGACAATAGCCTTTGGTTGCAAGGTTCGCCGTGTCCGTGTTTTTGGCACACATTGAATCGCCTAAGAATAAACTCGGAGACGCTATTTTTTTTGCCCCTGGCGCTCAATTTTCGCCAAGGCTCTCAAAACCTCTTCCCATACTCCATTGCTGCGCCAGCGCTGAAACTGTGAATATACCGTTTGCCAGTTTGGCAAATCGGTTGGTAAATCGCGCCACTGACAGCCGTTTTTGAGTTGGTAAAGAATGCCATTCACCAGCAAGTGCCTTGAAACATCGTATCCGCGTGTTTTACTCCTGGGTAATAATTGATCTAACACCTCGAATTGGGGTAATGTTAAATCTGTTGTATATGCCATTATTAAAGTAAAAGCGATTATGGCTTTAATGGCAAACAGGTTCTATAGGAGTCGAGTAGTCTTTTTGCCAGGTTTGCGAGATAACGTTTTTCTTTGATAAATAAATTAAAAAGCGGCTTCAGTCCATTACTCATAATCAACCTTTCGGGAAATAAGAATAACTGTAAGCCGCTGATTCTAAAAAAAATGGTGGCCAGGGAGGGACTTGAACCCCCGACACGCGGATTTTCAATCCGCTGCTCTACCAACTGAGCTACCTAGCCTCAAAAAACGAATTGTTATGGTAATGTCCTTACTGAAACCTGTCAACCCACGAAATTTATTATGACTAAACTCTGTTTCCTGATTTTATCTGCGCTCTTGTTGCTGACAGTCTGTCTGGCAATCCAAACCCCTGCTCCGGTTCAGCAAACCACCTATGAACAACGTGCCAAACACGATCCTGACGGCATCGGCAAATTTTATCAGGGACGCGAAATCGCGCATGTGATGGGGCATTTGGCGGCGGACTGGCTGGAGCGCACAGACCGG
>JANMKB010000291.1:0-1889 GCA_031371805.1 Blastocatellia bacterium
GGCACAGTATTTTTGGATGAAGTTTCCGAAACGTCGCCGGCCTTTCAAGTCAAACTGCTGCGGGTTTTGCAGGAGCAGGAAGTCAGGCCAGTCGGCGCCAGTGAAGCGCGTCGCGTCAATGTGCGGATTGTCGCCGCGACCAATCGCCCGGTGCAGGATTTGCTGAACTCTGACGATTTTCGTCAGGACTTACTTTATCGCCTCAGCGTCATTCATATCCCGCTTCCCCCATTGCGCGAAAGAGTCGAAGACATCCTCCTGCTGGTCGAACATTTTTTGCAACGCACGAATGCCAAATTAAAAAGAAATGTAAGTGTCCCACCAGAAACAATTGAATGGTTAAAATCCCTGCTGTGGCCAGGCAATGTGCGGGAATTGGAAAACGCCGTCGAACGCGCCATCACACTCAATGCCAGCGGAAGTTTGTTGCCCGAAGATTTCACGCAGTTCAACCCGACACCATTTCTGCGCCTCGCTGATGTGCCAACCGCTACCATCATCCCAGCTCAAACTGACCTGCCTGAAATTCCCATTAATGACGCATGGGTTTGCGAAATACCGTTGACGATTGCAGAAGTAGAACGCCGTCATATACTCGCCACCATGCGCTACACCGGAGGCAATAAATTACGCGCGGCGGAGTTGCTCGGCATTGGTCGTTATTCGCTGTACCGCAAAGCCGAAAGATTAGGGATTAATTTCGATTCCTGGTCGGCGCAATAGGAAGCAAAGACAGGGTGCAAGATTTTTTTCCACGAAGCCACACGAAGCAGCTCGAAGATGTGACGGGGAGAGCAGGTTATTTTCGCGCCGTTTCACCCTTTCGTCGCTTCGCTCTTCTTCGTGTCCCTTCGTGTGGCTTCGGCCCCGCAATTTTTTGGCCGGTCGCCTCCCATTTACTGTTGTGACAGGCACAGGCAAAACAATCGTCTTTGGCATTCACCGTGCAACCAAGATGTGGACAGGTAGCGGAAAAGACGGTTAGCGTCTCGCCTTTTCGGCTGATCCAAACCAGGCGTTGTGCTTTGAATTGTCCCCAGCCCGCTTCATCGGATGTTGATAACGCCGGGATGATGGAATAACGCCCAATCGTAATCCTCAGGACAGCCGAGATGCCGGTTGCGATTAATCCACTAAGCAGTCCAAGAAATGAACGACGCGCAACAATTTCAGGAGTCTCTTGCAGTTTTTCTGTGGCGAGAGGTGTGGTCAGGGGAGCCTTTGTTGGTGAATAAACTTATGCAGAATGCCTGACCGTTTCCAGATGTTAAGACTCGCCCGATGCTTACCCCCCTGAGCCTCGACAACCTGAAGCGGGTCAGACATCAGAAGAACCTCTGAATGAGAGACCTTACGCTGGCACAGAGACGCAATCCCTGTACCAGCCAAAAACAGGAATAATTATCGAAAGGAAAATCCCGCAGCTTCTCAGGCGTTTGACTCTTGCTGTTATCAGATAATAGAATCGCTTAGCTTTTGAGTGATTACCCCTGAGTAGTATCCCTTGCGTAGTAACTTTTGATTGACATCTCTGATGACCTCAGAATGGCAGGTTTCGTGTCACGATGTCTCACGGGCTGTCCCTTTTAGTTACATCCAGGAAAAATTAAATAGGCTAAGTCCTGAATTATCAGGTCAAAGATGGGCGGAATAGCGATTGCTTCAATTTGAGTGGGAATAAATCTCTTTCATTTCGCAATAAATATATCAATGCTAAAAACAAGAATTGTAAAAACAGTCGTCTTCATAATTGGTGTCTCAAGCCTGGGAATCAACCTCGGCGCGTTACCCGATTATTTAAAAATTTATGCGGCGGATCCATCCTCGCGCCCGGATTTGCGTACCAGTTGTGCGACCTGTCATGTCAATGCGGCGGGCGGCGGCCCGCG
>JANMKB010000728.1:0-5738 GCA_031371805.1 Blastocatellia bacterium
AATCGGGGCTTTGCTCTAGCAAATCATTACCTGGCGATTTAGGAATGAGCATCTGCGCCATAGCTACGATAACTTCTAGCAGCGTTGTTTTTCCACTTCCATTCGCACCCCCAATCACACAAACAGGCAAGGTCTTACCGCTCGCATCAAAGAAATCTATTTTGATGTCGTCAATCACCCCGCAGTTTTTGATTCTGACTGATCGTAGTTCGAGCTTCATAATTTTGGTGGCGCGATTATCACTGCTTGTTACCTTGCGCGTCAATCACTTCGTCGTCGGACGAATACCGTGATACTTCACATCAATCAACATCTTTCCCGCCCCTTTCTTCGGCACATTTTTCCCCGCCGCCCAATGAATCCCATTGATGACTAAGCGTTGCATCGCCTCTTCCTTGAAATCGAACGGATGCCCCAGCGTAGTCACAAATACTTTTGCGCCTGCTTTATTTTTCCACGTCCACGCTACAGGATTTTCGATGGCGTCCGGTTTATTTGGATTCACAGATTTGCCCATTAATAAAACTTCAGCATCCGCCGGAGGATATTTTGGACGTACCAGATACAACCACGACGCAACATGAAAAGTCGCGGGAATGCCTGTCAATATTGGATGTTGTTTCGCTGCCGGGTTCATCGAAACATCCGTCGTGGACAAATGCCCATAATGCGTATGCCCATTGCCCCAGCCTGGTGGGCCGCCTAAATAATCCACTGCAAACGCGTTCCATTTTTCCAGTTCGTGACCTTTGGGATAATTGAACGCATGCGTCGTCGTGCGAAAGGCTACGACGGGTTTGCCGGATTTTAGATAATTTTCGATGTGCTGTAATTGCTCTTTTGGCAAGCGTCGCCAGCGCAGGAAAAATACGGCGACATCGGCTTGCGCTAAGGCTTCAAGACCCGGAATATTTTCTTCGGAATTTTCATCCGGTGAAGATTTCAGCACGGTAGTTTTGAATCCATATTTCGTTTCTAATTCCTTCGCAATGATCGGAAACGTTTCTTCAGAACTGTATTCGTGATCGCCGCTGACAAAGACGATGTACGGTTTTTTCGCAGGCCTGGCGAAGACGCTGGACGCTGCTAATAATAAACCTGCAAGTGCTATCAAAAATTTTCGTGTCATAGCCGTGAGTCTCTGTAGGTGAAAGTCAGATTCGTTGTTACAATCACACGCATTCAAATACTTGAATTAATCCTTTCGTAACTGATTGTCAACGCGGCGTTCAGAGTTTACGTTTCAGCGTGGTTTTAATTGATAAATCGTCAGGCAAGGTGAAGCTTGAACTCTTGACGCCTGTCTCATAGCTTTACGGTTTTACTGGAGTTTTCAATGCCGAGAATTTATTGCTTCGTAGTTTTTACTTTTCTGAGCATTTTCCAAACGTGCGAAAAAGCGCCACAACAGACTGCTTCAAACGCGCCATCGGTTTCGCCGTCGGCTGCATCGGCGAAGCCTTCTCCCACTGCTACGCCTGAACTTCCGCCGACACCTGCGCCTACACCAGCCCTCTCTTCTGAAGATGCTGCATTATGGGCGAAGGCGATGAAAATTCATCAATCGTCCATCGTAATTGATACGCATAATGATGTAACTTCAGCGATTCTGGATGATGGTTTTGATCTCGCACAAAGCGGCATTGTGGACGGCAAAATCAAAACGCACACCGATTTGAAACGCCTGAAAGAAGGCGGTATCGGCGCACAATTTTTTGCGGTGTATGTTGGCAAAGAATTTGTGGGCAAAAAACCGGAAGATGGTGGCGGCTCAGCCAGACGTGCGATGGATATGATTGGCGTCGTGTATGACCAGGTGAAAAAACATCCTGAAGCACTGGAAATGGCCTATACAGCAGACGACATTCGCCGCATTCATAAGACAGGAAAAATTGCTGCGTTGATGGGCATCGAAGGCGGTCACGCGATTGAAGACAGTTTGTATGCGCTTGATAATTTTTATCGGCTCGGCATTCGCTACATGACGCTCACACATACGAACACCAATAACTGGGCAGATTCTGAAGCAGACTTAAAAAACCCAGGCGTCAAACATCACGGCGGGCTGAATGATCTCGGCAAAAAAGTTGTGCTGGAAATGAATCGCCTGGGAATGATGGTAGACATCTCGCACGTCGCCGATGACACGATGACCGCAGTGTTTGCTACGAGCAAAGCTCCTGTCATTGCTTCACATTCTTCAGCACGGGCGATTGCAAATCACACGCGCAATTTGAATGACGACGAGCTACGTGCGATTGCCAAAAATAACGGCGTAGTCATGGTCAATTTTTACGATGGATTTATTGATCCGAAAAAAGCTGAAGTTACTTTCAACGGACGTGCCAAAGAAGACGAATTCAAAAAACAATTTCCGACTGATCCTGAACGTGTGAAAGCTGAAATGAAGCAATGGCGTTCGCAATATAAGTTCGATAAAACGCCGCTGTCGGTGTTGATGGATCACATCGAACACATCATCAAAATCGCAGGCATTGATCACGCAGGCTTTGGCGCCGACCTGGACGGTATCCCGCTTGATGCTGCGCCAGTTGGTTTAGAAGATGTCTCAAAATATCCCGTCATTACGTATGAATTACTCAAACGCGGACATTCTGAAGCGGACATCAAAAAAATCCTGGGCGAAAATTTACTGCGCGTTATGAAGCAGTGCGAACAAGTAGCGAAAGAAATGCAGGCTGCAAAATGAGCCACAGATTACACAGATTTTCGCAGATTAAATCATCTAAAGAAATTCCGAAACCACATATAAAATCTTGCTAATCGGTGTGAATCTGTGGCTAAAAAAATGAGGAGAGCATCAACTATGAAACGACGAGAATTTATCCAAACAAGTACAGGGCTGGCGCTGACCTCAGCGCTCATCACAAAGAAAGCCAGTGCCTATTCGTTCCGTGAAGAATTTGCGCAGAAGAAGCCACGCGTCGGACTTATCGGCACAGGCTGGTACGGCAAAAGCGATTTGTTTCGCTTGCTTCAAGTCGCACCTGCCGAAGTCGTTTCGCTGTGTGACGTGGACAAAAATCTGTTGAAAGATTGCGCCGAACAAGTTGCGGGACGACAGGAATCCAAAAAGACTCCGCGTACCTACAGCGATTATCGGCAGATGCTGAAAGAAAAAGATTTGGACATTGTGCTGATCGCTACGCCGGATCATTGGCACGCGTTGCCGATGATCGAAGCCGCCAAAGCGGGCGCGGATATGTATTGCCAAAAACCCATCAGCGTAGACATTGCCGAAGGCAAAGCGATGCTCGATGCTGCGCGCAAATACAATCGCGTCGTGCAAATCGGCACGCAACGCCGCAGCACACCGCACCTGATCGAAGCCCGCGAACAAATTGTGCAATCCGGCAAGCTCGGCAAAATTGGCCTGGTAGAAATTTATTGTTATTACCACATGCGGACGAAAGAAAATCCGCCTGACACTGCGCCGCCGGATTATTTGGATTATGAAATGTGGACAGGTCCCGCGCCGATGCGTCCCTATAATAAACTAAATCATCCGCGTAGCTGGCGGGCGTTCATGGAATACGGCAACGGCATCGTCGGCGACATGTGCGTTCACATGTTAGATATGACGCGCTGGATGTTGAACCTCGGGTGGCCGACAAAAATTTCCTCCTCGGGGGGAATTCTGGTGGATAAAGCCAGCAAAGCAAACATCACTGACACGCAAACCGCTACGTTTGATTTCCCTGAATTTCCGGTGATCTGGCAACATCGCACTTACGGCGCTCCGCCCGATCCCCAATATCCATGGGGCATGACGATTTATGGCGAAAAGGGAACGCTCAAAGCCAGTGTGCAGAGTTACGATTTTATTCCGATGGATAAAATCGAAAAACCAATTCACAAAGACGTGACCTACGAGTTTGAGCAGTACCCGATTGATCGCACAGAAAAAGATTTGGAACGTCACGTCGCGCCCGCCATTCGCGGTCACATGATGGATTTGCTCCGTGCGATTGATAAACGCAGCCGCCCCGTAGCCGACATCGAACAAGGCTACATTTCGACAGCAAGCTGCATTCTGGCAAATAATGCCTTGAAGCTGGGACGCTCATTGACGTGGGATGCAAACAAAAATCAAGTCACAGGCGATGCTGAGGCGAACAAATTATTGAAACGCGAATATCGTAAGCCGTGGGTTCATCCGGCAGGATAAAAAATTAAAAACTTGAGGACAACATGAAAAAAAGATTCATCATTCACACCACCCTTTCACTCATCGCAGCATTGGCTATATTCGCTGCCGTTCAATTCACCACCAAAGCGCAGGATTCCAAAAATCGTCCCAGCTTCGGTAAGATCATTCGCAGCGATGCGAAGCTTGATCAATTAATTCCAACCGATGCCAGTGTTGAATTACTGGCGACGGGATTCATCTGGGCGGAAGGGCCGGTTTGGATCAATAACGGCGGGTATTTGCTGTTCTCTGATATTCCGCGCAACTCTGTGATGAAGTGGAAAGAAGGCGAAGGCATCACGTTGTTTATGAAACCTGCTGGATTCACTGGTGTGGGCGAATACAGCTACGAGCCGGGCAGCAACGGAATCACGGTTGATGCACAGGGACGTTTATTTTTTGCAGAACATGGAGACCGTCGAATTTCGATGTTGCCACCAGGCAGCGGCAAAATTACACTAGTGGACAAATATCAGGGCAAACGCCTGAATAGCCCAAACGATTTAACGATCAAATCCAATGGCGATATTTATTTCACTGATCCGATTTACGGTTTGCCAAAGCGTGAAAACGATCCGGCGCGTGAACTGGATTTCTGTGGCGTCTATCGTTATTCACCGAAAGATGGTTCCGTGACTTTGCTCACGAAAGAGTTGACCCGTCCGAATGGCATCGCGTTTTCGCCTGATGAAAAAACTCTGTATGTCGCGCAATCCGATCCGGCAGCCGCGCTCTGGAAATCATTCCCGGTCAATGCTGACGGCACGCTCGGCAAAAGCAAAGTGCTGTACGATGCGACAGCAATGGTTGGTGATAACAACCCTGGCTTACCGGACGGAATGAAAGTAGACGCTGGCGGAAACATCTGGGCGACAGGTCCTGGGGGCGTTTATATTTTCGCGCCGGACGGAAAAATTCTGGGACGCATCGCTACCGGAGAGCCAACCGCGAATTGTGGATGGGGCGATGGTGGCTCAACGCTCTACATCACAGCGAATCATTATTTGGCGCGGGTGAAAACGAAAACTAAGGGCGCGGGATGGAAGTAGAAATAAACCAGATCAGGCGCACGAAAACTATGATTGAGAAGAAGAGGTGGTTTGCTTGATGCCGACCAGTCTCTTTTTCTTTTGCACAGGTGAAGGCTTTTTGGGGAACGCTTGCCGCAGTTGTTCCACAATAGCAATTTTTTTCTCGAACGAAAGCCGGGCTAGTCGCTCCCGACGAGCTTCTTTTGCTTTCAGTAATTCACTAACCTCCGGGTATTGCGTGGGTTTCATTGCATCCTCCTCGACAGCTCTTGCCACTGCTTTTGTATGCCATGGCGCTGAATTAGCTCAAGCATTTTTTTTTCGTTACAGAGATTTTGCGCAATAAACATTTCCGCCCGCGCATAATCTTTGGCGCGTCCTAACTGAAGCATAATTGCAATTAAATATTCAGGAGAGAAAATTCTGGTGGGAACGCCTTCATATTTAACTTCCCGGACATTCGCCATCGCCTTACTCAGCAATTCATTAAATACCGG
>JANMKB010000736.1:0-4682 GCA_031371805.1 Blastocatellia bacterium
CATTTTTCCGCCTACGGACTCGGCTTTGGGCTGAGCGATGTAAATGGCTACAAACAGGTTTCGCACACCGGCGGACTCGAAGGAATGGTCACGCAAATCACGATGATTCCTGAATTAAACCTCGGCATTATCGTACTCACCAACCAACAGGAAGGCGCGGCGTTTCAGTCCATTACGAATCAAATCAAAGATGCTTATTTCGGCAAGACTGGAACCGATTGGGTCACTGACTTATCAAACCGGCGCAAAAAATCGCTGGACGAAGCCAGAGCTTTGACCGATAAAATTTGGCTTGAAATCGAAGCGACGCAGAAACTCAGCAACAATAAAACTCCAGTAGACCTTTTTCTCGGCAAGTATGCCGACGCCTGGCTTGGCGAAGTCACGATCTCCGTGAAAAATGGCAAGCCGTGGTTTGATTCCAAACGCTCGCCCAAACTCACTGGAGAAATGCTGCCGTATAAAGGCAATACCTTCGTCGTCAAATGGGTAGACCGCAGCATGGATGCGGATGCATTTGTGAGTTTCAGTCTTGATCAGGAAGGCAAAGCCGCAGGCTTCACAATGCTCGCCATTTCACCGTTGACGGATTTCAGTTACGACTTTCACGATCTGGATTTTCGTCGGTCGAAGTAATCGCCTTATCACATCATCGCTAAAATCGGCGGGTGGGATTGGTGAGGTAAGAAATTTCAATTGATAGTGCTATCATTCCCTGCGGAGATTTTTATGTGGAACGAAACAAAGCAGCAACAACTAAACGAACTACAACGGCGTGAAATGGAAAATGCGCTGATGGCGGAAGAAGAACAAACGCTCGAAAAATTGCTCTCTGAATTAGAGCAGGAAGAATGGCAAGCGTTGAATCCCGCGCTTGAACTTGAGCGCACGGCACAAAGCGAATTGCAAAATGAAATCAGCCGCACCGAGACGCAGAATGCAGTATTGACGGCTCTCGCGGCGCGTCAGGATGAGTTGGCAAAGCGAGCCGCCGCGCAACTAAAGGGTTTGCGAAATGAATACGAAGCTCTGAAAAATGAACGCGAGCGCGTGCTGCACGACTTAGCGGCGTGAGTAACAAAATGACCGAAGCCGAACTCCGCCAAGCTGTCCGCCACGCCTACGATTTTGCCTGTGGCTATTGTGGTGTCCGCGAAGAGGATGCGGGGAGCGAACTTGAACTGGATCATTTCCAACCGCGCTCGCTTGGCGGTGGCGATGAAGTCGAAAATTTAGTGTATTGCTGTACGACCTGTAATCGTTTGAAAGGTGATTTTTGGGCGATTTCGACAACTGAAAAAAGAATACTCCATCCTCAGCGCGACAATGTAAGCCTGCATTTACAGCCTGAATCCAATGGTTTTTTGACGGCTCTGACCGAAACGGGAAAGTTTCATTTGCAGCGGCTACGCCTCAATCGTCCACCCTTAATTGCCTTGCGCCGGACACGAACGGAAAACGCCGAGTTGCGCGAAGCATTGCTGCAATCCCACGCCAGCCAGAAGTTGCTCACCGAACAACTACAAATACTTGATCAACGAATCGAACAAATCGCTGGCGAAATTGTGCGTCTATTGGCGAATAAAAAATGACATTGAGATGAATAAAGAAATCGAAGCCAGCACGAATCTCTCGCCATACAACATTGTTGCTAACATCGGCGCGGTCAGACTCCGAACTCTCTTTTTGCTCACTACATTTTTGTGGATTGCGATTGTCGCCGCGCAGGCGCAAACGGTTTTGACCGCAGACCAACTGCAAAACGGTCAAGCCGTCGAATTCGACAAGCTCGGCTGGAAGTATTCGCCGAACGATGATCCGCGTTTTGCTGATCCGCAGTTCGATGATCGTGCGTGGGAAACGCTGAATGGAACGGCGATCACACTCGACAGTATTCCCAGGAGCGGCTGGCGCGGCCTCGGCTGGTTTCGGCTGCGCTTGCAAGTTGATCCGGCGTTGAGCAATCAGCCGCTGGCGCTGGTGATGGTGCATTACGGCGCGTCGGAGATTTATTTGGACGGCAAGCTCGTTGAGCGTTTCGGCATCGTGAGCGCAACGCGAGCAACCGAAGTTGAATTCAATCCACAGGGAAGGCCTATTGCGATTACCCTGTGCGAACCGGGCGAGCATGTGTTAGCCATTCGACACTCTCACGCTCTCTCACAAGCAAAGCCGGGCTGGATGCATCGCTTTTTCGCTAATGAGGCAGGTCAACGCCTCTCTCCGCGCCAGATTGGTTTTTTCCTGAGTGTAGAAGCAATGAATGGGGCAGTGGCGAAACACGAAACGCTGATGCGCTCGCTTCATACGAGCCTGATCTTTGCTGCCACATTATTCGGCGTCATCGGACTGTTGCACTTGTTTTTGTTTTTTTACTACCCAGTCCATCGCGCGAATCTATGGTTCGGCTTATATGGCCTGAGCGTTGCGACAGTAATCTTGCTTGCCCGCGCTCACTTCACTGGCACACAAGGGGCGGAGGCAGCCATAATCTTCATCTTTAACTTTTCTTCTGTGGCAATCGCAGCTATTGATTTATGCCTGTTGGCGTTTTTGTATACGCAGTTTGAAGCACGATTGACGCGCCGATTTTACTGTGTCGCCCTGCTACAATTATTTATTCTGTGGCAGTATATTTTCCCCTTCCATGCCGGATTCACTCGCGGAATGTATATGGTCGGGTTATTGGTGATTCCGCTGGAACAGCTGCGCATTATTTTCCGTGCGATTGTCAGAAAAGAAGCAGGCGCAATTGTTATTGGTATAAGTGTGTTGCTCTATTGTGTCCATCCGTTCAATGCTTTCCAGCAAGAAATAAGCGGCGCTGCTTTACCAGGCCTTGCCGCAGCTCAGCAATTTACGGGGCTGATGCTGAACTTGCTGATCTCTGCCTTTC
The DNA here is from genome assembly GCA_031371805.1 of Blastocatellia bacterium. Lineage (GTDB taxonomy): Bacteria > Acidobacteriota > Blastocatellia > RBC074 > RBC074 > JAFDVL01. The sequence continues at coordinate 2,897 of JANMKB010000736.1, forward strand.
TGGCCCGCAACTTCGCGCGCGTAAATCGTAATCTCGAAACACAACTGGGACAGGTGATGCACTTGTCGGTCAAGGAACTGGAACACCAGCGTACCGAGGCTGAACTGCGCGTGCAACACGCGCAGGAAAAATCAGAGAACGAACGCCGCGCGAAAGAACTGGAAGAAGCCCGCCAGTTGCAGCTTTCGATGCTGCCGAAGAAATTGCCCAACCTGCCGCATCTTGATATCGCCGCGTATATGAAAACCGCTTCGGAAGTCGGCGGCGATTATTATGACTTTCATTTGGGCGAAGACGGTACGCTGACGATTGCGGTAGGCGATGCGACGGGACACGGTTTGAAAGCAGGCACGCTGGTGTCGTCGGTCAAGAGTCTGTTCGTTTCGCTCGCGTATCATCCAGAGATTTCGCACATCTTTCAGCGGATGAACCGTGTGCTGAAAGAAATGAACTTACGCGGATTGTTTATGGCGATGACGATGGTCAAAGTGAAAGGCAATCAGATGAGTGTGAGCATTGCCGGAATGCCGTCCGTGCTGATTTATCGCGCTTTGAGCGGCGAGGTAGAAGAGGTCGTGATGCGAGCGCTGCCGTTGGGCGGGATGGCAAAGTATCAATATCAACAACGGGAACTGACGCTCGCCACGGACGATGTCGTCGTGCTGATGAGCGATGGTTTGCCTGAACGCTTTAATCCAAACGACGAGATGTTGGAGGATGAACGAATTCATCAGGCATTGCCTGTGCTGGCCAACCAGTCCGCCGCGCAAATCATTGCCGCACTGGTGCAACTCGGGGATACCTGGAGCGAAGGCCGCCCGCAGGATGACGATATTACGTTCGTGGTGTTGAAAATTCGATAAGGTAAACTGGCACTGGCTATGACTTCGCACTCGCGCAATTGTAGAAGATGCGCTATCCTGCCTGCGTCAAACCAGACGGCATCCACTATAAACCCGTGGCGACTCAATTACGATTTGGATGAATCAGAACCTAATCGCGAATCAAACTCTCTCGCATTACCGCATCGTGTCGAAACTCGGCGCGGGCGGCATGGGCGAAGTTTGGCTGGCCGAAGACACACGCCTCAAACGCAAGGTCGCGCTCAAATTGTTACCCGCCGAACTCACCGCTGACGCCGAGCGCGTACACCGCTTTGAGCAGGAAGCCCAAGCCGCTTCCGCGCTCAGTCACCCGAACATTATTACTGTCTTTGACATCGGCGATTGCGACGCAGGACGCTTCATTGTGATGGAATTGGTCGCTGGCCATACGTTGCGGCGAACAATCACTGAAGACAATTCGCTCGACACCTTTCTTTCCCTTAGTCAGCAAATGGCCAAGGCCTTGAGTGCCGCGCATGCCGCTGGCATCACGCATCGAGACATCAAGCCCGACAACGTCATGGTGCGCGAGGATGGCTATGTGAAGGTGTTGGATTTCGGCCTGGCGCGCTTGCGGCCTGCGACCGAAAGTGATTCCGAAGCGGCAACGCTGGCGCAGCAAACAGCACCAGGCACAGTAATGGGAACGGTGGCGTATATGTCGCCCGAACAGGCACGCGGTGAAACGGTCGGTCATCCTTCCGATGTGTTTGCGCTCGGCATCGTGTTGTACGAGTTGATTACAGGGCGGCATCCATTCAAGGCTGAGACGATGATCGGCTATTTGCACGCGATTACGTTGCAAACGCCTGCACCGCCGCAGCAATGGCAGCCAAAACTGCCTGTAGCGCTGAATGATTTGCTGCTGCGTATGCTCAGTAAGGACGCGAGCCAGCGTCCAA
>JANMKB010000003.1:0-2348 GCA_031371805.1 Blastocatellia bacterium
TCTTCCGGCAAACAAACCGGAGCCAGCGAACATTTCGCACAAAGCCGTTCATTCGTCGCGACAGGAGGCCGCTCAATCGTGCCTTGCAATTCCCTCGCCCGCTCAATCGCTGCGTGTAAATCCGCCATCGCTTCATCATCAATCGGGACGCGCACGGTGACGTTGTCGGCGTGATAACGAACCCGCGCTTCGGGAATAATTTCTCCGGTATGGTCGGCGACCAGCGCGGCATAGGCGATGATTTGCAGGCGATCACTCGCCCACGTAGCTGGCGTGCCATCGCCTGACCGCGCCGAACGTCCGCGCTTGTGTTCATACGGAATCAGCAGCCCATCGCGTTTACGCAAACAATCCACTTTGCCGCGCAATCCAAGCATAGAAGATTCGAGTTCCAGCGTATGCCAATCGCCATCTTCATCGCGTTCAATTTCCACATGGAGCCGCCGCCCCGCGTAAACCCGCGCATCGGCGACGCGCATTTCCTCAACTTCTTCGAGATAAAAAAGCCGTTCACAATAAGCCAGAGCGTGCAAGGACATCACACGCAGTACGGCGTGAGTATTCGTCATAAGATTTTCTCCAATGATTAAAGGCTGAAAAATTTAGCAATGCGACAGCGTTTGGAGTGCGCGTGACCCGGCACCGCTTTGGTAGAGGCTTGTATCGCTGCGTGTCTGCAATGAAAGCCTCTACCAAAGCTACGCCAAGCCGTAGCACTCCAAACGCTGCCTATTCATGCGGCGTCCACGTCCACGCACTTTCTGGCGGAATCGAAGACTTAGCACTTGGCGCAAAAAGCGGTGAAGAAGTTTTGCTATTATCCGCACGATCAATCCCTACCGTTAGGCGACAAGAACCTTTGCGCGGAGGATCATCAGGCATCATACGCGCATACCAATATGTTTCGGACGGAGGCTCTGCAATGAGGTCAATGCGATCAAACAGTAAATTATTATCTCCGGCAAAGGGTAAGCCGTAACGAGGCTTTTCAAGTTCACCACGCAAGCCTTTTTTGATTTGCTCTTGCAAAGTTTCATCAACAGTTTGAATGCCGATAATTCCGACATAATCAACCAACAATTCACGTCGAACAGGCGTAATCCAAAACTTCGACCCTTTTGTCAAAGTTGCAAGTTCTTTCCCTGAATTTCCGACCGGGTAACTGTGAAGCTGTTGATATATCGAAGACTTTTCGGGAGCTTGCACAACACCAATTGCTAACCGCAAACACGGTACATTTTTAAGAATTTCTGTAGTTTTCGAATTGCTGTAATCACGCATCTCAATACCTGCCAAATTTAGAACCAACCCGTAAGCAGTAGATGGCGGCATGACGGGCGAGGTGCTTCGATAAACTCCTGCCTGAAAGCCGCGAAAAGCCGCAAACGGTGCGTGAATTTTAAGCCAAAAAGTATTCATAAAATTTACTCCGTTTTAAGAAATTCTTCGCTGACTTTTTCAAGCAAAATTTGTGGATTGTCATAAAAATGTACCCCTAAATCTGTCAGGCTTTTCTTTTCGGCTGCGTCCATATTTCTCGCCAAATCGCCACCAATCCAAAATTCGTTTGCGGGTAAATCTTTATTGACTTGTCCGCTCTCTTTTTGGTCGGATTCCTTCAACTCGCCTTCTTTCGGCTTTAAAGTAAAATTAATTCGACTAAGTTCAGCAAAATTTCCGTCAACACCAAAACCGTAAGTATCAAAACCCGCAATCAAACTTGGAGTCAGGCGAACAAGAATGCTTTTTGGCGACATCTCATAAAAACTTCGGGCATGTCCGCCTGCGACATTAGTTAGTTGTCCGATACTTTTCAATAAGGCTTTTGTCCAAATTGGTTGTGATTGGCAATCTTGTCCGGCAAGTGCAAACGGGTATTGATAGGCTGTGTGAACAATCTCTCGGTGAATTAAAGCTGAAGTTGATGAATTTCTAAAAGGTGCTTTGCCTTCTTTTGGGTCTGCGTTAAGTGGCGACTGATGAAAGACGGCATTAAAACGATACGGCATCAACGAAACTGCCATATTCATGCGGAAAATACTGTCGCGTTTTGAAGGCAAGCCTTTGTTTTTCTTGATTGCTTCATTGTCGGCAACCATAAAACCGAGAAGAAAATCATCGGCAAATTTTGAAGCGTTCGGGAATTCCTTAAATTCAACTGCGAGCTGGTCTAAATCGTGTCGGCGTTTACGGTTGATGTTACTATCAGGGATTTCGTTAGCCAACATTTCACGTAAAGCATTGCGCATTGATTCAGGGCTGATGATTGTATGGTCTTTGCCGCCTTTCGATATTTTCTGCAAGATTGTGCGGTTCTCCTCTGATTCACCCCGATAATTTGAACTCGG
>JANMKB010000069.1:0-2494 GCA_031371805.1 Blastocatellia bacterium
ACCCTGAAGCCAGGCACCAAAGCACCTGACTTTAATTTACCCTGCATTGACGGCAAGAATTGGAAGCTCAGCGATTTCGACAAATCAAAAATTCTCGTCGTTATCTTCACCTGTGTCCATTGCCCAACCGCGCAGTATTACAATGATCGCAGGCAAAGAAGTAGCCGTGAAGGAAAATCGCGTCTTTGGCTGTTCGGTGAAATGGTCTTCAAAAGGCGAAGAGATGCGCAAATATAAGAGCAAGCTTGATGCCGAGCCAATTACGATTGAACCGATTGATGCGGAAGGGATGCGCAAGTTGCGTCAAAACAATGCCTCGAATGATAAAAGTAAGTTGCGGCTGATTAATTTCTGGGCGACGTGGTAGTGCTTTACAAATCGCAAAGCTCAATTGATGTGCTGAAAGTGAAGCGGATTATCGTCAAATACCTTAACGAACGGAAGCTGTATTAATCGGCGAAAAACAGGCGTCAAGAGTTCAAGTGGAAGTTATGAAATTTACTAAGAAAATCCTGCTAAAAATTGGCGCAGCAACTGTTGGGATTGTAGCTTTGATTTGGCTTTTACTGAGCCTGCCGCAACCATTTTTCCACACATCCGTCAGCGCAAAAAACCTGACGTTGTATTCCGATCAATCATTCACACCAGCGTCCGGGCAACAAGTGCTGGAATTAGTAGAAGCGAAACTAACGAAATCCCCGCTCTATTCCGCCGGACAAAAACATCTCATTTTCATTTGCAATGCACGCTGGCGGCAACATCTCTTTTTCACTTATCAGTACGGCGTGGGCGGCGTCAATTATTATCCAATCACTACGAATGTTTTCCTGCGCGATTCAATCATCGAAGAAAATTGTTTGATCGGCCCCAGCGGAAATCGCGTGACGGGCGAGCGCACGCTGGATTATTTTATCGCACACGAAATCGCGCATTCATTAACCGGACAAGCGGTAGGTGGAGTCGCGTATCATCAGTTGCCGCAATGGAAGCGCGAAGGCTACGCCGATTATGTCGGCAAAGGCGCGGCGTTCAATTACGACGAAGCCAGACGCGCATTTTTGGCAGGCGATCCGAAAATGGATTGGGCAAAGTCAGGATTATATTGGCGCTTCAATTTGTTGGTCGCGCATTTGCTGGAGAAAAAACAGTGGAGCGTCCAACGCGTCCTGGCCGACCCCATTGAACAACAAGCTGTCGAAGAAATGATTCGTACTGAAAAACCGTAAGCAATGGACAGGCCTGCTGGCGCAATCCATCAATGTTGATGAAGCTACGGGCTTGCTCGCCAAACGATATGCGCAGGAACGTTATCAGGAAGGTAAAACAGAATGAGCACAACTATTGAAATTGGCAGCGTCGAGGGACTTTATCGCTACCCTGTCAAATCCATGATTGGCACAGCGTTGGAAGCAGCAACGCTGTGTTGGCACGGGCTGACGGGTGACCGCCGATTTGCGTTTCGCCGTGTAACAGACAAGGTTGGCTTCCCGTGGCTGAATGCGAATCGGTTGCCTGTGCTTTCGCTGTATGAACCAATCTTACAAGACGATGTGCCAATGCATGTGCGTACACCGGACGGTGCGGTGCTGGAAATTTATAGCGAAGAATTGCGGCAGGAGTTATCGCAACGCTTCGGAAAAGAAGTTGAATTGATGCAAATTGACCGCGGCACCTTTGACGAAGCCAGTGTTTCTATCATCAGCACAAACACAATTCGTGGCTTAGCGCAGAAGTTGGAAAAAGAAATTGATCATCGCCGCTTTCGCCCGAATATTCTCCTGGAAACAATATCGCCCGAAATATTTTGCGAAGATGAATGGGTCGGAGGCACGCTGATTTTCGGCGAAGACGATTTAGCGCCAGCTGTCAGCGTTACGTTGCGCGACCCTCGTTGCAATACGATCAATCTTGATCCTGATACCGCACAACAAAACCCGTCCATACTCAAAGCTGTAGGACGCCTGAATAAAGGCAACGCTGGTGTTTACGGAACCGTAGTGCGAACTGGACTGGTGACCGTCGCTCAGAAAGTAAAATTGATCCACACGCTACGTGATTAAAAGGAAAAAATGTTCACAAAATTTATTCGGTTAACAATCCTCCTGGCACTGGCATTGAGCAGTAACAGCTATGCGCAAACTTCCGAAAATCGTTTCGAGAAAAATGTGCAGCTCTATGAAACTGCCGATAAACCTGCGCCGCCGCCGAAAGGCGCCATTCTCCTGGTCGGCGATTCGCAATTCTTTCGCTGGAAAACGCTCGCCGAAGATTTGCCCGAATACACGATCATCAATCGCGGCATTGATTCGTTTCAGTTTTCAGATGTCCTGTATTCGCCGATCGAATTGTTCTGCCCTACAAGCCCCGGATGATTGTGCTGCACGTGGGCGGCAACGACGTTCACAATGGCAAGACTGCCGAACAAGTGCTGGCGGATTTCAAAACGTTCGTGGCAAAAGTCCGGGCTGTGCAACCCAAAGTGCCAATCGCCTTT
>JANMKB010000093.1:0-2031 GCA_031371805.1 Blastocatellia bacterium
TGCAACGACGCACGCCGTTGTTGTTTGAAAAGATCAACTTGTGGTGTCTCCTGAATCATGCCATTTGCTCCCTTCAATCTTTGCGGTGGCTGGTTGCGCGGCATCCCTTAATTTAATTCTGGGCCGCTCCGCATTCGGTAAGGAGTCTGCCAATAACCGCCTCAATCCGCTCAAGGTCATTCGGCTTGACGAGATACGCCCTGGCTCCTGCTGACGCACGACCGTATCAGGCCTGATGAGTTTCGACTCACGCAGGAATTTCTCTCCCATATGCTGGGCGTGCGCCGCGAAGGCGTAGTCAAAGCCGCCCGCGTCCTGCAACAAAACAAACTTATCTCTTATGTACGCGGTCAAATCCAAATCCTGAACCGGGCCGGACTGGAAGCAGCTTCGTGTCAATGTTATGAATTATTGCGGCTGGCGATCTGAGTGAACTGAGTTGAAAAACTACGGCGCGAAAATAGTGATCGCCGCGTTTTACAAATCAGGGATGACTGTCTTTGATTTCCTGCCTGGTCAAATCAGCATAAATTTTCCGTTGAGCGCCGGGAATATTCTGAGCGGCAATGGAGATATATAGGGTGAACGTAAATAAGCACAGTACGTCAGAGACTGAGTAAGCTTATGTTTACACTACTATGAACTGAAACTTTTTCGTTCATTAGTCCCCATTGACAATCTTCCCCTAAATAATTCGGTGTTTTAAGGGATCTATCTGATAGACGTTGCGGCTGGCAAGTCCCTGGTGCGCCTGCTTCGCGTCTACGCCTTTGCTAATTTGCAGACTTAGAGAGTGGAAAACTGGCACGAGAGTTGCCCTGCTCAATAAGGTTAAATTCATTCGTCTGGTTGAGCAACTGCTCAAAGAACCCTCCTGAAGAGCGCGTGCAATGAAACGAATAGAGAAAAAACATCCGTTGGCGATTCGCTGGTTGCACTGGATCAACTTTCCATTGCTGATGCTATTGATCTGGAGCGGGCTGCTGATTTATTGGGCGAATGATGTCTATCGCGTCGGACTGGGCGGCGTGACGCTCTTCAAGTTTTTCCCCGCCTGGTTTTACCAGACCTTCAATCTGGCGCAGCGGCTGGCGGATGGGATGGCGTGGCATTTCTTTCTGATGTGGCTCTTCGCCATTAATGGCCTGCTGTATGTTTTGTACACGGCCTTTTCAGGCGAGTGGCGGTATCTGCTGCCGAATCGCCATTCGCTGAGCGAAGCGTGGCAAGTCGTGCTACACGATCTGCACATCCGCAAGGAACCGCTGCCGCGTCGCAAATTCAATGGCGCACAGCAAATCGCTTACACCAGCATCATTCTGATGGGTGCGGGATCGCTGCTGACTGGGCTGGCGATTTACAAACCGGTGCAATTCGCGTGGCTCACGTCTTTGCTGGGCGGTTATGAATGGGCGCGCTTTGAGCATTTCTGGCTGACGATAGGCTATGTGCTTTTCTTTCTCGTCCACGTCGCGCAGGTTATCAAAGCCGGGTGGAATAACTTTCGCGCGATGGTCACGGGTTATGAAATAACGACCATTGAAGAACCTCTGGTACAGGAAACAAAGCCATGACGCAGGAACAACAGGAATTGATAAACCAGGATGTCGAGCAACAAATGCGTCGCCGCACACGCCGCAGCTTTTTGTGGGGCGCAGCGGCAGCGGCAGCGGGCGTGGGCGGTTGGCGCTGGCTTTCGACGCGGCGCGAGGATGACGGCATCCCGTGGCCGTTGCGCCGCGCACTCGAAATTGACGAGCAATTAGCGCGTGATTATTTCAAGGGCGAACGCCTCGCGCCCACGTTTCCGCGTGAACAAGCGCGCGAACCGCGTGTCAACGGCGACATCGGCTTAGAGGAAGAACCCGATCTTATGGCTTGGAAATTGCATGTGTTTGGATTAGCTGAGGCGACCAATGAGGAAGATAAGACGAAGCCGGAAAGCTCTTCTGCCAATGCCGACGAAGAAGCAGACGAAGCCGTAGCAACCTCAGACTTGCTGCTGACGCTGGATCAGATCAAAGCCTTGCC
>JANMKB010000096.1:0-5301 GCA_031371805.1 Blastocatellia bacterium
GCGACCGAGGACAAACCGGTTTCCAGAAGCAGGGTCGGTTCTTTCCGTGTGAGACGGGCAAAATCTTTTTGAATGGTTGAGTTCGCAGCCACTATCGCCAAAGATTTTTGCGCAGCTTTTTTGACGCGTCGGCTCGTATTGAGTTGATAGATGTTCAGACAATTACGCACGAATTCTTTGCCACCTTGTACGGGGCCAAGCGAAGGCAAAAATTTCCAGGGCAAATTTTGTGTCCCACTCAGCGGCCCCCAGACAAATGGCACATCCAGTTCCCACAAACAGCCCGGCTCTCGATACCCCGTAATGTTGACGTGATGAAACAAATCAAAATTGATGCGGGCATGTAATGGCGCGACAAAGTCTTTGGCGCGGCGCTGCCAGTGCCGAATCGCCAGATAATTGTGCGCATAAAGGGTCGGCAATTTTTGTAATAGCTTTTCAGTTTTATCTGCTGCCAAAAAACAAAAATGCAAATTTGGAATTTCGCCATTTTCGCGTAAATATTTTTTAATGTCCGGTTCAGATTCCGGCCCCGTCAATAACCACGTCTCGCAATATCGCGCCGTTTCCAACGCACGGCCCCAACCAACAATTGATTCGGAGCCTTTGTACGGGCTACAAGCATACGCCACGAGCAGGACACGCGCACGAGATAAGTTTTGTCGGATTTCTGAACTAAGCATGTTTGTTTTTCCTCACGCAAAGGCGCTAAGTTCGCAAAGTTCTTTTGCGGCTTAGCGCCTTTGCCCAAGGCTTTTTTTTCAAGTCTCGACCTACGAGGCTCCCGAACCTTTCAGTACCACGGGAACGGTTCGTGCCAGGATTTGCAGGTCAAGACTGAGCGACCATTTGTCAATATATTCAAGGTCGAGCGTCACTAAATCTTCGCCGCCTAACGTGCTGCGACCGCTAATTTGCCAGAGGCAGGTGAGTCCCGGAGGAACACAAAAACGGCGCATTTGCGCCGGCGCTTCAAAATTCGAGACATCGCGCAGGGGCAGCGGGCGCGGGCCAACCAGCGACATTTCGCCACGCAGGATATTGAAAAGTTGCGGTAACTCATCCAGTGAAGTCTTGCGTAAAAAATGTCCCAGCGGAGTAATGCGGGGGTCGTTCTTAATTTTAAAGATCGGACCAGAGGCTTCGTTTTGCCCCTCCAGTTTTGTCTGCAACTGTTCCGCATTGGTGACCATCGTGCGGAATTTGTACATCTTGAAACGGCGCTTGTTTTGCCCAAAGCGATCCTGTGAAAAAACTATTGGCCCTTTACTGGTCAATCGGATTGCAAGAGCGATCAGTAACAGCAAAGGCGAAACGACCAGCAAACCACCCAGCGCCGCCGTCACATCTATCGTCCGCTTAATCAAACGACGGTAATCATCCGCCACCAATTTCATCGTCAGCATCGGCGTTTGACCGCGCTCAAAACGTGGGCTGGAGTAAGTCGAACTAAATTTATCAAAGATGAATTTGGCCTCGACCCCCACCTTGCCGCAGGTTTGAATCGTGGCTTCGATTTGCTCGTATTGAGATTTAATTGGCAAAGCAATCAACACCTCATCTACAACCTGTCCAGCCAGAATTTCTTCTAACTCAGACAGCGAGCCAATCAAATTCTGGCGCACAAATTCGGTTGTGCCAGCAGGAAGATTCGAGTCAACAAAGCCCACCAGGTCATATCCGGCGGGTGAAATTTCAAATAACTCACGATATAAATCCATCGCTTTCTGACCGCTGCCGACAATCAGAATCTTGTGCGCTTCACGGGCATACAAAACATCTCTACCAATCAGGCAACGAAGGAATAAGCGTAACGTCGCAGTCAGAACAAAAGCCGTAAACCAGAAATAAGCGACCTGTTCCAGCCCGAAATTTTCTGATCTATTGATCAGCGGAAACATCAAAACGATCAGGCTGCCAACCGTACAGGCCTTCAGCAGGGAAATAATTTCCTCCTGCCATTTGCGCACGGAACGATATTCGTAAAGCCCAAAATAGCTGAATATCTTCGGCCACAACCAGACCAGAACGCCGACCTTTAGCAGATTTAAAACCGTCAGTCGCAAGGCCAGAAATCCTTCCATGTCATTGGGAAGATGATTCAGATTGGCGAATACAACGATGACAAATAACACCAGCACAGCAACTATTGAGTCGAGAAACCTGTGCAGTTTTCTCAAATAGTCAAATCCGAGATGATACATTTTGGTAGTAGTAATTATGCATGGCCATTGCTTCCGCATGGTCCAATTCAAGTGCTTTGATTACAGGTGTGCTGTTACTTTTTCGTTTTGCTTTTTCTGTCGTCGGTTTGCACACCCAACGGTAGTTGTAATTTTTCGGGGCGATTTTGAGTTCAGCTTCGTTGGCCAACTCTTACGTTATCAACGCATTTATCTGCGATAAAGAATTCCCATCGGGTTGAAGGGCACAACGTTTTTTACGAAGCGTTCAATTTTGCTGATTCTGTTTTGCGGGATAATCAGCATATCGCCGGGGCGGAGGCTTATATCTTCTGTGAATTTCTTTTTCTGGTTATCCTCCCGGAGGTTAACCTCAATGACTTCTGACCACTCCGCATTGAGTTTCCGCAGCAGCAGAACCTGCGAAGTTTTTGAGCTTTCAATAAACCCCCCTGCAATGGCGATGGCTTCACTCAACATAACTTTGCCACGCAGATCATATCTGCCAGGCGTTTTGACATGCCCGGAAACCACAAACGAGGGTTTTTCAAATTCCTTTAGTTTGACCGTTACTTCAGGGTCTTTCAGGCGAATCGCGGCTTTCTCTAAAATCAACTTCTGGGCCTGCTCAAGTGTGACCCCGCCAATTTTGACTTCACCGATGAAGTTCAAAACAACAAAACCGTCCGGCTGGATACTCGCCATATCGTTGTACTCCGGCGAGTAACGATACTGGACTTCCAACACATCGTTCGGTTGCAACCGATAACGATCAGGCTTGGTCAGATTGGGAACTGTTTCTTTAGCTGGCTTTTCTGCTTGCGCCTGCTCCGCAACCACGCCAATGCCAAAAAGTAAAACGAAGCTAATGAGTAAATTGTAAACTGCTTTCGGTATCATCATTTTTTTCTTCTGCATAATTAACTGGCGCCGGCGTCAATTTATGCGGTTTGCTTTTTCTAAGCTGAAACTGCAATTTGGGATTTCCAATTTACAGCCAGCGATGAATTAATTCAGGGATCGGGTAACGACGTTTGTTGAGGACTACTCCCAACAATTTTCCATTGGCTTTTTCAATGGTGCGCTGCGCCCAGGTTACCTGCTCTTTGGTAGTTCGATCTGCTTCCACCACCAACACCAAGCCATCAACCATGGGCGCGATAATCAAAGCGTCAGAAGATGATTTAAGTGCTGGGCAATCCACTAAAATATGACTAAAACTCCGCTTTAAAACCATCATTGATCCCTCTAATAATGGTGGTGAAACAGAGCTTCGTTCCTGGTCTTTTTTGGCTTTGGGGTTTTCTTTACAGGGATGGTTCAAGGCCAGCAGATTCCGCACACTGGTAAAGTAATAATACTGCGTCAGATGTTCTATATCGTCCCAATTGATTTGTTTTAAATCTTCCATTTTCACTAAAACGGAGGGCTTGCAGGTATAATTCACCAACTCCTCTCCCAAACCCGCAACCAGTGAACTGGTTCCTGTCCGTGCGGTGATCGAAACGAAAGCGATGGTGCGCAAGCTTTTATTATTTGGTGGCGCAACAATTGTATTGACGAGCTGCATGAAACGGACATCGCCAATTTGGCGCGCCTTCTCATTCGATAGTTGCTGGATTTTGGGTTGTGCCTGCATGGAATTCAGTTCCTTCACCGAGTTGATTGTTCTACATTTATGGGCGCAATCAACCCTATCGGATTCACCAGTTTAAGTTCGATATTCTTATACTCCCGTGCGGCAGGAATAGTCGCCAGCACTGGTAGCCCCACCAGCGCTTCCAGGTCGTCTGACGTGCGCACTGAGTCATTAAAATATTCCAGCATAAAGGCTGCGCTGATACTGCCAAATAATCCCATCAACAACCCTAAAGCCATCGTCAGGGGACGATTCGGCTTAAAGGGCGAAAGCGGAACGGTGGGCGATTCAGCGATCATCACATTGGCAATTTTCTGTTGATCCAGTGCCTCAGAAATTCGGGCTTCCTCTTCTTTTTTGGAATACAGTTTGTAGGCTTCCTCGGTCTTTTTGAGGCTTCTTTCCAATTCATTATTTTTGAGTGTGGCTTCCTCAAGCTGCTTCAATCTGCCCTGATATTCGCCCGATTGTCTGTTCAGGGTTTCTTTTTGCGCTCGCAATCCAGCCAGTGCGGCCTCTGTCTTGTGAAGCTCCGGTTCCAGTCCCTGACGTACCGGATTTTGATCCGTCTGATTTTCGACGCCTTTGAATTTCTCAGCTTTTTCCAAAGCTATTTTGGTATCCTGAATTTGCGTATCCACTTCCTGTACCAGGCGATCATCTTCCCGAAATTTTGTCAGTAAGAGCGTGCGTTTATTCCGCAATTCAAGCAAAGCCGAATTAAATCTTTCCACCGCGAATTGATTGGGGATTTCGCGGCTTTGCGTCAGGATGCGGGCCGGCATGGAATTAATTTGCTGGCGCATTTGCTCTATTTTTTTCCCGGCATCCTGAATATCCGCCTCAGTTCTCATTAGGACTTTTTCCAAATCACTTTGATAATTCAGTGCCAGTTTTTTTTGTGTCTCCAAATCAGTGACTTCGTTCCGTTTGCGAAATCCGGTCAATTCCCCCTGCACGGCTCGTAACTCCTGTTCATAGGTGGAGCTTTGATCTTTGAAGAACTGATGTGCGCCGGGGGTTTGATGAAGCTTGAGATGCTTGTCTAAATAATCATCCGCCAGTTGTTTCAAAACTGCGGCAGACATCTCCGGTGAAGTGTCAACGTAAGTAATTTCAATAATATCTGCTTTTTTGACCGGGCTGACTTCCAAATTGTTTTGCAGGTTTTGGATCGCATCATCCAGCCCTATCGGGTGACCATCATTCCTGCGCCGCAGGGCGCTCAATAATCCGGGTTCTTTATTTCGTTTGTCCAAGTGCAGCTTTTCTGCCACTTGTTGCACCAGGTCTTTACTTTTCAATAACTCAATTTCGGAGTTAATTGCTTCCTCACTCACACCTTTACGATCAGTCCAGGTATGTTCTTCCGCCGAAACAGCAGCGTCTACTCTTTCGTTCTTAATCAATATTTTCATGGATGATTTATAACGATTCGGAGTCAGCATGGCGAAAGCTGTCGCACCCGCTGCAGTGATG
>JANMKB010000116.1:0-3935 GCA_031371805.1 Blastocatellia bacterium
TACCGGTGGTTTTGGTGATCGAAGCAACGCCATCTCGGCAGATTGCGCTACTGTTTTTTCCAAATTGAGAATTGCTGGGTTTTTCAAAGACCAAAGCCCAAAAGCCAAAGGCCTAATCACTTACGCCTAATTTATAATGAATATTTGAAAGTGCGCGTAATTCTGCGGCCTTTTGTTCGGGAGAAGTGTCGCTTAAAAAATTCCCGCCCCCAATTTCCGGGCCAGCCAGATATTTTAGTAAATTCGGTTTGCGCAGCGGTGGATGAAATTCGATATGAAAATGAAAGCCGCGATGATTTCCGCCATCGGTTGGAGCCTGATGCAAAGCCATCACGTAAGGAAACGGCATTTGCCACAAATTATCAAAGCGAATCAAAACTTCTTTCAGCACCGCCGCAAAATCTTTTACCTCAATGTTACTCAGCGCCGCCAGACTCGGATGAGATTTTTTGGGAGCGACATAAACCTCATAAGCGTACCGTGCGAAATAAGGCAGAAAGGCAATAGCATGTTCGTTTTCACTAATGATGCGTGAGTTATCTGTGCGCTCAGCCGCGATGATGTCCTGAAAGATTGTGCGGTTATTTACCGCGAAATATTGTTCACTGACTTTGGCTTCAGTCTCAATTGTTTTGAAAACAAAATTCGTCGCGTAAATCTGACAATGCGGATGTGGATTAGAGACGCCCACGACATCGCCTTTATTTTCAAAAACCAGGACATGATTTATTTCCGGGCGCTGACTCAGATCAACGTATTGTTGTTGCCAGGCGATGAGCAAATTTTCGACCTCCACATTTTCGAGTTCGGCCAGCGTTAAGTCATGACGCGGCGAATAACAAACTACGCGTGCGATGCCGTGTGCCGGGCGATTGCGATAAATGCCGGAGGGTGTTTTCAGTTCGGTCGGAGCATCCATGCCAACGCTGGGATGATCGTTGTCGAAGACATATACGCCGCTGTAAGGCGGATTACTTTTACCGCTCACCCGTGCATTGCCAGGGCAAAGATAACAATCATCAACATAGCTCGGAATTATTTTTTCAGATTGCGCGACAACTTCGCCACTCCACGGACGATTCTGGCGATGCGCGGCAACGATCACCCATTCTTCGCGCAACGGATGCCAGCGTTCTTCCCAGACGGCAGCATTTTGTTCATTGATATTCATTGTGTTCTA
Source organism: Blastocatellia bacterium (assembly GCA_031371805.1). Taxonomy (GTDB): domain Bacteria; phylum Acidobacteriota; class Blastocatellia; order RBC074; family RBC074; genus JAFDVL01. Next base: position 1,181 of record JANMKB010000116.1, read on the forward strand.
TCAGCAAGCCGGATTTCTCATCCACGAAGCCACACGAAGGGACACGAAGCAGCGCGAAACGGCGAAAGGGGGAAAGAGTGAAACGGCGCGAAAGACCTGCTCGCCCTGTCGCCCGCTCTCCTCGTCGCATCTTTGTGAATCTTCGTGTGCCTTGGTGGAAAAATAATTGCGAGTGATTATTTTGCCTCTCGCAACATTGTGACCTGCTTACGATTTCTTCGTTCGGTGAAATATTGATCGGCTAACACGCCCAGCAAAATCACTGCGCCCATCACGGCAAAATTTAATGAACTTGGAATGCCCAGCAAATTTACAAGATTTTGCAGCACCTGTAATAACGCCGTGCCAATCAAAATTCCGATGACCGAACCTTCGCCACCGCGCAGGCTGCAACCGCCCAGCACTGCCGCCGCGATGCCGTACAGTTCGTAAAAATTTCCGTGCGAAGCGGGCGACACAGAGTTCGTGTAAAACGCAAAAATAATGCCTGAGATGCCTGTCAGCGCCCCTGCGATTACATACGCCGAAGTAATGATCAGCTTTGTATTGATGCCCGAAAACCGCGCCGCTTCTTCGTTGCGACCGGTGGCAAATAAATAGCGTCCGTACACCGAGCGATGCAAAAAAATATAAATTATCGCCGCAATAATCAGCAGCAAAACAAACGGCATGGGAATGCCCAGCGGATTGCCATTCGCTAAATATCGTAAGCCTTCAAACCCTTCGCTGTTGCCAAAGCCTTTGGTCTCGTCGTTGGTGATAAAACGGGCAATGCCGCGATAAAACAGCAGTCCACACAGCGTCACGATGAACGGCTGAATCTTTACTCCGGTAATTAACCAGCCGTGAAATAAATCCAGTCCCATTGTCAGCGCGATACAGGCAAGCACCGCCAGCGCGGATGACCAGTGCCATTGCGTCAACATCATTGACAGGATGACTCCCAGCAACGCCATCATTGAGCCAACCGATAATTCGATGCCGCTGGTGATAATAACCAGTCCCAGCCCCAGACTGAAAATGCCAAAAGCGCCGATCAATCGTCCCATATTTTGCAGGTTGGTCGGAGTCAGAAAGCGGGGGTTGATAATCGCTACCACAACACACAGGACGACAAGTAAAATGAAGATGCCAAGTTCTTTTTTCATTTGAATCAGGGGAAAGTGCGAAGATTATTTTTAGCCGCCAGTTGCGAGTTTCATTACTTCTTCTTCGCTGAATTGTGCGCGTTCCAGAATGCCGGTAATTTTTCCTTCGTGCATCACGGCAATGCGGTCGCTGATGCCCAGCACCTCTTCCATATCACTGCTGATGGCAATAATCGCTACGCCTTTCGCCGCGAGGTTGCGCATTAAAGCATAGATTTCAGCTTTCGCTCCGACATCAATGCCGCGCGTCGGCTCATCAAAAATCATGACTTTGGGAGATAGCGCCAACCATTTCGCCAGCACAACTTTTTGCTGATTGCCGCCGCTTAAATTTCCGGCGCGCATTTCCGGCGAAGGCGTTTTGATATTGATCGCGCTGATCATTTCTGTCGCAATGGCGGTTTCTTTGACGCCATTAATGATTCCGGCGCTAGCATAATTTTTCAGTGCTGGCAGTGTTACATTTTCACGAATATTGAAATCCACGACGAGGCCGGATTGCCGGCGATCTTCGGGGGCAAGATAAATTCCTTCCGCAATTGTATCGCGGGAAGTTTTGATGTTCAGCTTTTTTCCAGCGAGTGAAATTTCTCCGCCGGGCATTGGATCAACGCCAAAAATTGCCCGCGCAATTTCCGACCGTCCGGCTCCGACCAGTCCGGCGAAGCCCAGCACTTCGCCCTGCCGCAAAGTGAAAGAAACTTCGTGTTGCGGATACTTCATCGTGCGCAGGTTTTTTACTTCCAGATAATTTTGATTGTGCGTTGTGGCGCTGGTTTCCGGCTGCACATAAAAATCTTTGAGGTCGCGCCCCACCATCATCCGCACCATACGCTCGCGGCTGATTTCTGCCTGTGCCAGCGTTCCGGCATTGCGTCCATCGCGCAGGCCAACAACACGATCTGCAATTTGCTGCACTTCATCCAGACGATGCGAAATATAAATCACACTCACGCCTTCCGCTTTTAAATCTCTGATAATTCCCAGCAGGCGATTCGTTTCGGTCAGCGTCAGACTTGAAGTCGGCTCATCCATAATCAGGATGCGCGCTCCGGCGGATAAGGCACGAGCAATTTCGACCTGTTGTTGTTGCGCGATGGAAAGATTTCGTAATGGCGTGCGACTTGGAATATCAAGTCCGACTTTTTTTAAATAAATATCGGCTTCGTGGTAAAGCCGCTGGCGATCAATTAATTTCAGAAATCCACCCGTCGTCGGTTCACGCCGCAAAAAAATATTCGCGCCAATATCCAGATTATCAAGGACACTCAATTCCTGATGAATAAATTCAATGCCGAGTCTGGAGGCTTCCAGCGGCGACCGGATTTTTTCTGTCTGACCATTGAGTAAAATTGTGCCGGAATCCGGCTGTGTCACGCCGCCAAGAATTTTCATCAGGGTGGATTTACCCGCGCCGTTCTCACCAATCAACGCGATGATTTCCGCCGGAAAAAATTCCAGTGAATCATTATCGAGCGCCACCACTCCAGGGAATCCTTTGCTGATTCCTGTCATTGTTAGAATTGGATTGGAAGTCATAGTGCTTAAACCCCGTCGCTACGGCTCCGGGTACTGTCTCAGAGTTCATTCAGGCAGAATAAAACCCT
>JANMKB010000028.1:0-5242 GCA_031371805.1 Blastocatellia bacterium
GCCGGAGATTTTCTGGTGATGGCGGCAACGTTGATTTATATCAAATCGAAGCTGTTGCTCCCGCCTGATCCGAAAACCGTCGGCGAAGAAGACCTCAACGAAGACCCCCGCGCCGAACTGGTGGGGCAACTGCTCGAATACCAAAAATTTAAAGCCGCTGCAAATATGCTTTACGAAAAAGCCGAAGTCGAAGCGGCGGTTTACACACGCGGCCCACTCGAAACTGACAAAAATAATCCTGAAGTCACCGCCACTGTTGTAGATTTGCTCCGCATCTTCAAAGAAATTCTTGACCGCGCCAAAACCATCAAAGCAATGGAAATTCAGCGCGAAGAAATGAGCATGAGTGAAAAGCTCAGGCAAATCAGAGCGCTGCTGGCTGAGCATATAGAAATCAATGTCCGCGAAATTTTTGCCTTAGCGCATTCGAAACGTGAATTGATCCTCACGTTTCTGGCCTTTCTGGAACTGGTCAAAGGCGCAAAAATTACGCTGATGCAGGCCGAAGTTTTTGGCGACATCATCGCCCGCGCCTGTGAAAATGCGTCCGAGGAAGAATTGATCATTGATTCCTATCGCAGCAATCCTGACGCCTTGAAAGAAATCGAAGCCAAAGCCGCTGCGCTGGAAACAAGCACCGAAACTATCGAAATTGAATTACGTGATGAGCAAGAAGAAAAATAAAACTACCGACAATCCTGATAACGACGTGAATATTGAAGCGGAAGAATACGCGCAAATCTTCGCCAGCATCGCGGCAGAAATTACCACTGAGCCGCAGGAAACGGCTTCCTCAGACAGCGAGGAAATATCTGCTGGCGAATTCGCCCTGGAGCAACGCGATGAAGTTTTATTAGCTGCCGCCGAAACAGAAGCTTTGGCTGTCGTCCTTGAGTCACAGTTACAAAACCAGGACGATGACGTTAATGTGACGGCATCGCTGGCAGAACTCAAACCGGTCATCGAAGCAGTATTATTTGTGGCGGATGAGCCGTTGCCCTTTGCGCAGCTTTGCAAAATTCTGGGCGACGTTGACACGCGCCAGGTCAGCGCCGCATTGCAGGAAATTGTGGCGGAATACAATGCCCGTGAGAGCGGTCTGGAGTTGCGCGAAATCGCCGGTGGCTGGCGCTTCTCAACGCGTCCACAGCATCACGAATTTATCCGCAAATATCTCAAGTCCAAACCTTCGGCAAAGTTATCCTTACCGGCGCTGGAAACGCTGGCGGTGATTGCTTACAAGCAACCTGTGACCGTGCCGGAGGTGCTGGAAATTCGCGGCGTGACTTCTTCATCGGCAATCAAAACTTTGCTGGAAAAACGCCTGATCGTGACCAAAGGTCGCAAAGAAACGGTCGGACGCCCGATGATGTATGGCACGTCCAAAGATTTTTTAATTCAGTTCGGCTTGAAGGATTTGCAGGAGTTGCCAAGCATCGAAGATTTTGAAGAATTGGCCGCATAGAACATAAAAATCCAAAGGCAATATGAGCCGATTTCGCCAATACTATGAACAAGTCCGTGAATTTATCAGCAGCCAGCTTCCCGAAAAAACCGAAGCTGAGCCACTGGCAGATTGGCGCACGCTCGTCAAACCATTTCTCAAAGTTGGCGCAACTGGTTTTGGTGGCGGCATCGCGGTCATCGCGCAAATTCGTCGCCTCGTCGTGCATCAAAAACGCTGGCTCTCCGAAAATGAATTCCTCGACGCCGTTTCACTGGCGCAAAGCCTGCCAGGCGCTAATGCGGTCAATGCCATCTCTTACATCGGCTTAAAAGTCGCAGGTGTGCGGGGTGCGGCGGTCGCGGCTGCCAGCTTTATCTTCCCTTCATTTTTGATGATGATTGCGCTGACGATTGTGCATGGAAAGCTGTCACAATTCCCCGATGCCCAGCGCGTTTTCCAGGGCTTCAATGCTGCCGTTGTCGGCTTGATCGCCGCCACCGTCATGCGTATTGGCAAGACAGCGATGCAACGCCAGTGGCATTTGGAAATGGGCGTCGCGGTTGGCTTCATGCTGATTTTTACCAGTACGAGCATCGCCGAAGTTGTGTTATTGGCAGGGATGCTGGGGATTTTTATTCAGTCCTTCAAAAAGCAGATGCGCGAACGGGTGCGGTCGAAAGTCAAACGCGAGCGCCGGGAAAAAGCACACGCTACGCTGGCTGAAAAAAAAGCCCGTGAACACGCCGCGCAAGTCATTGCAGGAGGCGAGGCTTTTGCTGTCCAGCACCGCATAGAAGTTTCCCTGCCAATGCCAGGAGAAGTAAGCAAAGCCCCCCTAAGCAAAGAATCATCCGAAGAGAAATTACGCCCTGAGCAATTATTATCAGTTACCTGGCCGTTGTTGATGATGCTGGCAATTCCGTTTATTTCCGCGTTGTTGGCAAAATTACTGGCCACGTGGCAACTGTCAATGATCTTCCTGCGCATTGGTTCCGTAACCTTTGGCGGCGGTTTTGTAATGATCCCGCAAATTGAAAATGATGTAGTGGATGTGAATCGCTGGCTGACGCATCAGGAATTCGCCGACGGCATGGCCTTCGGGCAAATCACGCCCGGCCCGGTGATGATTACCGCCACATTTATTGGCTTCAAAGTCGCTGGAATCCTTGGCGCAGTTGCCGCAACAGTTGCCGCGTTTTTGCCGTCCTTTGTGATGACGATAGTGGCGGGGACTTCGCTTAACCGCTTTCGCACAAATAATCTGGTGCAATCTTTTTTGTCAGGCGTCGCGCCGGCAGTGGTAGGAATGCTGGCATCTGCCGGAGTTAGTCTGGCACGATCATCGCTCAGCACCACACTCAGCTATGGAAATATCCCCATCAGCTTTGGCATTGCGACGCTGGCATTTTTATTAATGCTGCGCGCAAAACTCAATCCGGTCTTTATTATTTTTGGCTGTGGCGCGTTACAGTTAATTCTTTCCCGCTGGCTGGCGGGAGGATAATATTTTTCCAACCGCCTTGAGCGCAGGTTTCCATGCGCTCAATCTTCAGGCTTATCCTTCTTTCCAAGCGAAAGCGTAGTTACATCATCATCCCGTTTGCCACTTATCCAACCGCTAATTCGATATAGAGCCACTAATGTTTTTGATAATCTCCAATCCTGATCCTTTGGACTCGCATTTCCATAAAACAATCCTGCTAACCCTCCGATTATTAGTGGTTGTACAGAAACCAGCACAATCAAATTCAACATTCCCCATAATGTGGGAGGAAGAAACGCTAGTGAAAAAAATACTATTGGTAATTCAAGTAAGAAAAAGCCGAAAAAGAAACGTGGGCGGGAAGATATATCAAGACGGCAGAGTCCGACAACTACCACGTTGTCGGACTCTGGTCGCGTAAATCAAAGCTAACGATTAGCGGCATTCAGCCGTTGCCTGCCAGGTAAAATTACCACTGCCGCAACTAAAATTCCCCGCGATGGAAACGCCATCTGCCGCCACCGTCCCCTCGTAATCGCACAGATAGCCATCGCTGCTGGAGGTGCGCTTGATCAGAATTCGGTTGCCCTGTGTCGTGATCGTCAACACCGCCGTTACCTGTTGCCGACCTTTTGTCCAGACCGCGTCGTATTCATTGGACGTTCCGCGTCTGGTCCAAATTCCAGTGTAACCACCGCCTTCGGTTTCAGTAAATCTGGCGGGTAACCCGCAGGCAAAGGGACTGTTGTAATAAGGTCGCCCCGGAGTTGTTGCCCCCTGACCAGCGCGGCGTTCTGTCGAAACACGCACCTGATAGGAACCGCGTGTATTGTTGGTCTCCCAGTGATTGACGGTAAAATATAAAACCCCTTCGCGGTCGGCGATGAATTCTTTTGATCGGCCAATCATAATGATCGGAACATTGAGGTCATTGCCTATCGAAGCGACCAGAGCGCCATCATTTTCGTCTGGCAGGGGAGCATTTGTATCGCGGCGTCCAAGACCAGCCGGAGAAGAATTATCGCGGCCATCCAGCGTGACCTGGCCGCCGGCTTCGATGCGAATTTTTTGTCCCTGCACCACTCTGATATTTGAATTAACCCAGTCGTTGGTTAATTGCACATCAATGTTTGGCGATGTATCCCAATTATTGGCAACTGGTTTAGCGATGGGCGTGTTCGTCGTTCGGCTCAGTGCACCGTCAGGATCACGATCAGTTGTGACGCGCAGAATATCTTTGATCGGGAAGCGCAACACACGCCCACGATCACGATCACCGCCAGTAGTTAATTGGAAAGCAATCTGTCCCTCTTCATATCTTAAAAAATTACCCTGCAGGACGCTCCCGTTGCGCAAATATAAGGTATCCGCCAAAGCCGTCGTGGACAGCAGCGCGGTCAGAATCACGCCCAGTATCAAAATTCTCTTGCCCATAATCTTTCTCCTCTGCAAATCTTTAGAGAGCGTATACATAATCATTCATTTACTAAAAATGAGTGCACTCTCAGGTGGTTATCATTGATCAGAACATCGCCACAGAAAATGTGAAGATGATAATCTGGTACTTCAGAAATACTGTAAAGATGAGGCTAACATAGCCCTGGCAGTTTTGTATAGACTCGTTATCGTGTGATTCGGCGCGGTAATTTTGTTTCTTTCATTAACCTGTAAATCGGATAGGTTTTTCCGTTCTCCAAATAATCATCCAGGAAATTCCATGCGACAAAACCATCATCGCTTTCGGCTTCGAGCAGGTAAAAAGCTAAATTCGCCAGCGGTTGTGCCGTGTGAACAACCACTGTCCCCGCCGGAAAATTGATCGTTTCAGTTTGCGCGTGCCCCTTGAGGTTGATGGCGCGATGCCCCTGAAATTCGCGGGTGGCGCGGGTGACTTTATCAATCACAAAACTTTCAATTTCAATGCTTGCGGGTTTGGTCAACTCTTCAACTTTGATGCCATGAATTCTGAGTTTTTCGATCACTGTCTCCAGACCTTTTTCCTGGTGCAGGAGATAAGCCTGCGGAACCGCGATGCGACGCTGGGCGGCAAAGAATCCATAATCCAGCATTGATGTCGGCGTGAATTTATCTTCCATCATCACCGTCATCATTTTTCCTGAGCGGGGATTTTTTTTCTTTGCAACTTCACCAACCAAAATGTCTACGGGTTTGGCGAGCGGCCTGATTTCAAATTCAATTCCCTGTTCGGTCGTTTTGCGCTGCGTGCTGGATTCATCTACGCGCTTGATCAGCGCCGCGATAGTCTTTGCATTGCGGGCTGAGTATTTAAAAATCTCTTCGACAAAAGCTTC
>JANMKB010000185.1:0-8237 GCA_031371805.1 Blastocatellia bacterium
AAAGCTCTTCATCTTTTTCCCACCAGCCTTCATCAAACACTAAAATCTCACCGCGTGTTTCGCTTGACCAGTCACAAACTGCGCGGAAAAAGTTCTCCGCAATTTCACGCGATTCCGCCACGATCCAGTGGAAACGTGTGCGGTAGCCTTCATCAACAAATGTCATCAGGACGACATCAATGATGTGCTCCTGCCAGATGATGCTGAGCCACGCGTTTTCATACTGCTGCTGGAGCTTTTTGCCCACGCCCTTCCACTTCGTTTTGATTTGATTGTGAATACTGCTTACGCAAACCACATCACATTGTCCGTCGCGTTCGTAGGCTTCAATCTCAAAGCTGATGTCTTCGCCTTCGAGGATTGGTGTTTCGGGATATTTCTCTGCCAGTTTCTGACTGACGTAATAAGGCAATACATCAGTATGCTGGCACAAGGCTTCACTAAAAAAGTTTTCTTTGTTCATTGCAATAATAAGCGCACACCTGCTGCATTGGCAGACGCACTGAAAGCCACCTTGCGCAGATAAAAGCGCAGGACGCAGGTCGAAAAACTCCTCGTTCAATAATGATCGGAGTCGTCAACCAGAATTCGGAATCTTAAATTTGGATACACGAAAAGGTTGTCGCCGTTTTATTGCGACGTAGAGAAGAAATCAGGAATTGTAAAACTTGAGTACAAACATAGCTGTCACCGTGGTTAATTTATGAGGAAATGAAAATACCGATTTTCGTTGCACGGGTCAACAAAAATATTTTGGATCGGAATTACCGCAAAGGGTCAAAGAGACAAGGAGTCAAAGAATCTCAATCCATACAGGTTCTTTGACCCTTTGCAGTAATTTTTCTAACGCAACTGCTTCACCGCTTCATCAATTTGCGCCGCCATCGCTTCGAGTGTTTTACTGATGATGAGCGTTTGTGCGCTTGCTTCGTCCCAGTATTTTTGCTCTAACGCTTCACGCACGCTTGGTAACGTTTTCACACCGTAGCCGGTATAAAATCCCGGCGCATAAACCTGATGCTTAAACCAATCACGACGCGGTAATCCGGCCTCAGACAATAATTTTCTTTCGGATTGATAGAGCAAACGATTAAGTGCTTTTACATCGGCGATTTTTTTGCTGCTCGCAAGCTGACCTCGCAAGGCACGATCATAATTGTTGGCGCTGTTGCGTACTTTTTCTACGGCATTGCGTAAAGGCTGCAATTCAATTTTCGTTGGTGGTTTGCTGGTGGTTAATAATTTCGCCACATCATCAGCATAATTGCTGATCGTATCGGCGAGGTTCGTGAATTCAAACGGCAGGACTTCAGCATCAGCTAAGCGCATCATCGCTGTACCTGCAACCTGTGCAAGCGCTCGCGTATGCGTAAAATCTCCGTCAGAGAATTTTGTATACCAATAAAAAGAATCATAAATCGAATGATAAATACCGCTGCCACCTTCACCACTGAATCCTAAGTTTAAGGAAGCAATACCAAGATGATCTATGAACGCGGTGTAATCAGAACCAGAGCCTAATGCGCTGAGGCGAAGGTCGGCACGTTCACGCAATTCGCGTTTTGCTTCGTCTGTTGTTGCCGCTTTTTCACGCGCCGCCTTTTGTGCATCCCACGCGGAGCCTTTGCCTTTTGGGTCGGCAACAGAACGCGCTACGTCATTCATAAAATGTTCGAGCGTATGCGACCCGGCAATACCAAGCGTGCCTTTACCCGTGGAATCTGTATTGATATAGGCCACTGCTTTTTGTGTCAGCTCTGCGGCGTGATCTTCAACCCATTCAGTTGAGCCGAGCAAGCCCTGTTCTTCACCATCCCACGCACAAAATATCATTGTGCGTTTTGGCTTCCATCCCTGCTTAAGCAATTCACCAAATGAACGCGCTTCTTCCAGCACAGAAACCAAGCCGCTGACAGGATCATCAGCGCCATTCACCCACGCATCGTGATGATTGCCGCGAATGATCCATTCATCGGGATACGTGCTGCCATTAATGCGTGCGATCACGTTGTAGGTTGTTGCCTGTGTCCAGTTGAATGAAAGTTTAAGATGCACTTTGACATCTTCGTTGCCGCCGACGTGATAGGTGATTGGCAATGCACCACGCCATGCTTCAGGTACAATCGCGCCGCGTAATTGTTTGAGCAACGGCAAGGCATCGCTGTATGAAATTGGCAGCACAGGAATCTTGAGAATTGTTTTTGCTTCTTTACGCGAGAGGCGTTTTGCGCTTCTGGTAGCCCCTACACCGGGCGTTAACGGATCGCCAGGGTGAACAGGCATGTCCATCACAGAACCGCGCTGGACGCCGTCCTCGTTGCGATACGGGCCTGTTGGATAAACATCCCCTTGATAAAAACCATCCTCTTTCGGATCAGAATAAATCAAGCAACCAATCGCACCATGTTCATCCGCAACCTTTGGTTTGATGCCACGCCAACTTGCACCATATCGTGCAATCACAATTTTACCTTTCACACTCACGCCCATTTTTTCGAGTGCTTCATAGTCACTAGGAATTCCGTAATTCACATACACGAGTGATGCTGTCACATCGCCTTCGCCGGAATATGCGTTGTAGGTTGGAAGTTGATTTTGATCAGTAGAATCAGAGTCTTGGGCGATTGCAGGCTCTTTCAGCTTCGCAATAAATTTCGTTGGCGTCAGCAATTCAAGCACCCGTTCTTTCGGTGTGGGAAAGAGCACCTGATACTCTTCGATGCTGACATCAAGCCCCCACGATTTAAATTTATCGCGCAGCCATTCTGCGTTTTGCTGATCACGTGCAGAGCCTAGATGATGCGGCTCGGCGCTTAATTCGCGCATGTATTCTTTCAATAAATCTGCGTGAGGTAACGCACGAAATTTTTCTTCCCAGCTTTGCACCTGTGCCTGAGAAGGGAAATTTATTGCTGTCATAAATGGTTGTGCGATGAGCAGAAAAGTCAATATTGACAGGGTTATTGTGATGATGCGAGGTGAACCTGAGATACGCATGTCGTCTCCTTTGTGATTGATGAAAGATCTTTCATTGATGATGTAGCAAGCATGATTATGTATCGCTTGTGCGGTTGCTGACAATAGATGAAAGTCAGGTGTGAGAAAGAAAAATTTATGCAGCAGGTGCTGATAAATAATGAATGATAATGAAAATTTTTTTATCGCGATGAGGGCTGAAGAATGAATGATAAAGATCAGGAATGAAAACTATGATGTGTATTTCAGGCAATGTTCATGCGGGTCTTGTCGCCACCAATATTCTGATGCGAGCAGATGATCTGATGCGGGAAAATTTTATTTAAGATGCTTAATCATTTATGCACTCAGCATGACTAAAAAAAATGTTGACATCATGTTGCGAACAAGTTTATAAGCATCCTCATCTTGTATGTTTATTACTGTAGTCCACAAGCATAAAAACAATACAACATTTTGTGGTTATGTAAGTGGGCCAGTGAACAACGAAAGAAAGGAGCAAAAAACTTATGCCAGCAAAAAAAGCAGCAGCGCCAGCAAAAAAAGCAGCGCCAGCAAAAAAAGTAGCAGCACCTGCCAAGAAAGCAGCACCTGCTAAAAAAGTAGCAGCACCTGCCAAGAAAGCAGCACCTGCTAAAAAAGTAGCAGCACCTGCCAAGAAAGCAGCGCCAGCTAAAAAAGCAGCAGCAAAGAAGAAGTAATAAACTTCTCAATTTTCTCGAACTTGAATAAGGGGTGGGCAACCACCCCTTATTTTATTGATCTTTGCTGCATATGCTGGAAAAATAACCACCCGCGCATTAGTTTTTACGTGCGTTAATTTTACTCGCTACCGCTTCCTTTTATCCTCATAATTTCTCATCATCCTAATGCAACCAAAATAATTCCCTTAATCAGTCATTCTCAAAATTATCACTGCTAAATGTTGGAATAAATTCAAACAGAGTGAAGCTGCTCGGAACATTGCAAATTGCTTTGACTGACAATGCTCATGCGATAAAAGGTACGGTGATGCTGGCCTCGCCTGAAGCTCGTTTTCCGGCTGAGGGTTTTGAATCGTGGACTGATTTTTAATTTCGTGAACGCGAAGCTTTATCTGCTCTCAAGGGGTGCTGTCTTGCATCTGACGAGTGAAAAGATTTTGGAATTAGAACACCGGGATGACAACCTTGAAATTGCGTGATGATACTTTGCAGCTTTACACGTTGAATGCTACACCACATTTACTGTCGCTGATAACATTTCGCTAAGAAAAGAGGGATACTCGCTTGAGTATCCCTCTTGAAGTGATGGAGAACACTATGAAAATTTTGGTACACCCGCCGCGATTCGAACGCGGGACCTTCAGCTTCGGAGGCTGACACTCTATCCAACTGAGCTACGGGTGCATCGCTTGTAAACTTACACTATGCAGGTGTGGCGGTCAATTCGTTGCCTGGCAATTTGCGGCCTGACTCGCATTGATCTCAAATGAACAGTTCTTCATCCTGATGGGCACGATTGACGGGCAAACTCTTGCCGACGGTCAGGACTTCGAGGGCACGCCGCACGCCGGCCATGATATATGAAAATTCGCGGGCTGGTTCCAACACGCTATGCTGCACAATTTCTGCGGTGCGTTGAAATTGATCGGTGGTCATCGCGAGGGTGTTTTGCATTTGCTCAGCACGAAATTTAGCTTTTTCTAATTCACGCCTGGCCGTCGCGGTGGTATCACCCAATAAGCTTTTCACTTCGGCGGCTTCGTCTCGTGCCATTTCGACAATGGCGTTGATATGTTGTGCACCCTGCGAAAAATATCCAGCTGCTTCCTTAAATTCAATCATTACCTGTTGCGACATCTGGACAACCGGTTCGGTGTTTTTAAGGAGGTACTCAGCACGGGTTTGCAATTGACCGACGCGCTCGACCAACTCAACGACGCGCTTCGCCAGCAAGTAAAAGCCAATGAAAACGACTGCCTGAACGATCAACAGAAACGTGACGATGACCAGAATTATAATTAAGTATTTTTCCACTGGAGTAAATATTTAGAGAGTAGGTGCGGAATGCTGGATGAGCATCCCGCACCTTTGCAGGTTAGTTTTCGTCGTATGCTGCGCCTGATGACGCGCCTGATTTAGCGATGTCATTCAACTTCGCTTCACGATAGCCCTGTTTGCCTGCCTCAATCGCGGCAGCAACCGAAGCCTTTTGACGATTCACAATATCTTTGCCACGCTCAGTAATATCACTAATCGCTTCTTTGCTGCGTTCGGTAATATCATTTAACGCTTCCTTGCTCTTAGATGCCACTTCCGTCGCGTATTCAGTACTGTTCTGGTAATACTCGGTGGCACGTTCGCCCACCAGACGCGCCTGATCGCGGGCCTGATCGGCGCTGCGTTTGGCAGCGTCGGCGAGATCCGCGCGTAATTCACTGCCTGCTTTCGGAGCGAACAGTAAAGCCGCAATCGCGCCCATGCCTGCGCCGATCAATAAATAAATTAGTTTGTCTCCGCTGTTGTCTTCAGCCATAACTCACAACTCCTTGTCTTGGTTCAGAAAGAACGAGGTTAATATTATCGGTGAGTGGACAATATAGCACCTTAATGAAGTAAACTTCAATTAATCGCTCAGCACCGATCACCAACTGTTAACTAAATTGACACCTCCATATTGCCCACGTACAATGATTGACCAGAGGAGATAAAATATATGTTTGGACTTGGCACTACAGAATTAATCATCATTCTCGTCATTGTTCTTTTGCTGTTCGGCAGTTCGCGCCTTCCTTCTTTAGCGAAAGGGATGGGCGAAAGCATCCGCAATTTTAAGAAAGCTGTGAGCGACGATAATGAAGAGACTGAAGAAAAAAAAACTTCAGTCTGACGACAAAGTGAAATAATTAAGCCTCGCAGCGGAATTTAATCAAAAACAGCTTCAGCTTTTATCGGGTCAGGGCAAATATCAAAAGACAAAAGCGGCGACCCAGCCCTTTTTTACTTTTGCCTTTCGGTATTTGCCTCTTACCTTTTGATTTTTCCCCATGTCCCGCAAACGCTCTAATAACTCTCGCCGTTATCCGCCTAATTCCGAGCGTTCTTACCACGAATATTTGCTTTCTGTCCCGGCTCCCGCAACTTCGCGGGCGGAGTTGGTAAGGTTTCTACGCGGTGGCGAAGACACTTACCTTGAACTCAAAGTCAAATTCAGTAATGTCGAAAAACTCACCGCAGAAATCATCGCGCTGGCCAATACTGACGGGGGGGCGCTCGTGTTTGGCGTCAATGATCAACTGCGCATTGAAGGCGTAGATGATCCTGAAAAAGTCGAAGCCGAAATCCGCGAAATCTGCGCACGCCAGATTCTGCCGCCGGTTTTTCCCTACATCAAAAAAGTGGCTTTTGATAACGGTCGCCGTATTGTCATGCTTGAGGTCGAAGCGCACCGCCGTCCGCATCACACGCTTGATTATCAGTTTTTCCTGCGCGAAGGCGCGAGCAAACGCGAGACTACGCGCGAAGAATTGTCAGAAATTTACGGTGAATCACCACGCCTTCGGTTTGAGCAAACGCCACTTTTCAAATCCCGCATTACTGATATAGACGAAGCGCTTTTCTGGAGTTTTGTGCGCGGTGCAAATCCCGCCGAATGGGACACGAACGACAAAGGATTTCCCACGGCACAAATGATGAATGATTTTGGTTTGGCGATGAGGCTGATTGATACGGCCATTCCCACTGTGAGCGGTTTATTATTATTTGGTGCGCACGAAAAAGTCGTGGAACTGCTCCCGCGGGCTGAAGTGCAACTAACGCGCTTCGGCGGCGGCAAAGGTGCGGCTCCGGTGATTGAACAGCAAAAGGTGAAAGGGAATTTGTTGCGTTTATTTGATGGTTGTCAGAGTTTTATGCGCCGTTATATTGATTTGAAGGATGTGCGCCCGTCACGCAAATCCTTAAGCGTAGAAGAGCAGCAATTCAGTCGCGCCAGTTATCATCAATCCGCCATCATCGAAGCCCTGACCAACTTCCTGATTCATCGTGACTGGAGCGTAACTGACAAACCTGCCGGCCTTAATATTTACGATGACAGCGTTGAATTTATCAATCCGGCGCGGCTACCCGATTTGCCCATTAACTCCTTGCGCTATGGCCTCTCACAACCTCCGAATCCGAGCCTGAAGACTATTTTCACCAATCGGCATTATGGCTTGACGCTCGCGCATGGCGGAATCCCAATGTTACTCGAAGAAGCCACCTTATTTGCGCGTCGTCCGCCCGACGGATTGACGATTAATGGACACGAGTTTTATTTGCGGATGCACGGTTGGAAGTAAGGATGGAGCAGGGAATTGTGGTTACGTCTGCGCTCCGTCTTTGCCGATGGCTTCAACCGGACAGGATTCCAGCGCTTCCTGACAGAGGCTTTCTTCGTCGGACGTTTCCGGTTGTTTGTAGACGAAAGAATACCCACCGTCGTCGTAGCGAGTAAAATTTTTCTCCGCTACATCACGACAAACATCACAATCAATACAGGCTGTGTCAACGTAATAGCGCCCCGTTACATTCTGGAGCTGTTTGGCATTTTGATCAGGCATAACTCAAATTCATCTGTCGTTTTTTTTAATCAAATATTCAAGCGCAGGTAAAATAGTTACGCTGCATTAAAATTCAATACTGGCAACTGTCGTTTGGTCGAGACAGGCGGGGTAATTTGCACCAGAGCCACCGGCAGCACGCCTGATGTATGTTCGTGCGCGTGGTAGCTTGAACGCACAAGCGGCCCTGATTCGACATAGCGAAATCCCATCTCCAGACCAAGCTCTTTGAATTTTGCAAACTCTTCGGGGTGGTAATATTTTTCTACGGGTAACCGCTTCGGCGCAGGCTGCAAATATTGACCGAGCGTCAGAATGTCGCAATCAACATCGCGTAAATCGCGCATCGTAGCAATAATTTCCTCATCGGTTTCGCCCAGCCCCAGCATCACGCCTGATTTTGTCAGCATCCCACGCTTTTCTTCATCACGCCGTTGCGCCGCCCGTGCAAGCAACGTCAAAGTCCACTCTCGATATTTCGCCTGTGGTCGGACGCGGCGGTACAAGCGCGGCACAGTTTCCGTATTGTGATTCAGCACGTCTGGTTGCGCGTCAAGCACAGCTATCAACGCCGCTTCATTGCCCTGGAAATCAGGAATCAGCACTTCGACTTTCGTGTTGGGATTGAGCGAGCGCACAGCCTGAATCGTCAGCGCGAAATGCACTGCGCCGCCGTCTT
>JANMKB010000186.1:0-1514 GCA_031371805.1 Blastocatellia bacterium
GGGAAATTAATCGCTTGGGCTGTGGCGATTGAGTTATGCACGATTGCCGACTCCAGAATTTCAGGGTAATTACCAAGCGCCACGCGCACGGAATTGTAGGTTTCGCTTTTCGATGTCAATGGCTTGAGCATCATTGCAACATCAGCAGGATTTTTGGGTTTGGCAGCAAAAGAATATGTATTTTTTTCGCCCAGATTGAAGCCGAATCCCGTGACTTCGGCAACCGCGCCGTTTTTTGCGCCGAGCGGAAATATGCTGTAAAGATAAGGGAATTCGCCAATATTCAAACGATACGGCATGCCCGTCCCGACAGGTTTTTGCGCTTCAAATTCGGTGACGCGAATGATGTAATCACCTGCTTCCTGAAAGTTAAAACCGAGCAAAGAATCCAGACCGCCGTTGCCGCTGTCATTCGTTGCGAGAATTTTGCCCTGCTCATCCATTAATGTCAGCACGGAATCCAGACGCGAGCCAAACGCCGCCGCGACGACTTCAAAAACTAACGTCTGATTTTTTTCGGCTTTGAATTTAAAGCAATCGTTGTCGCCTGGTTTACTAATCGTCCCGTTGATGCTGACAGGCAAATTAATTTCCTGCGCGTCAGTCACTGCATCATTCATTTCTTTTTCGGTGACATCAGGCAGGGAAGTGACGACAAAATTGCCGAGATTCGTCGTCCCCATCGGCGTTTTGATGCGATAGCTGTAAATGCCGGGCGCAGCATCAGGCGCGATGATATTTTCAATCGTGAGCTTATTGCGGGTGAGTTTGTCTATGACTAATTGCCCGGTTTGCCCCTCGGCCAGTTTTGGCATCTCGCGCATTGTTTCCGTATTGAAAACGATCTTTGAGTTAATGCCAGGTTTATTCCACAACACCTCGGTCGCGCCTGTCAGGTTTGCTCCCTCAACTGTCATCGGAGCGTTTTTGCCGCGTTGCGCTCCCGTCGGCGCAGTAGCCGAAACGAACGGTTGCGCCGTCCCGGTATAAATCGTGTTGGCGGCAGTATTGTTTTGCGCGGAGACGGCGGCGTGTGCAAATACGAGCAGGATTGTGATGAGCAATAAATTTTTCATAGCCACCTCAGGTTTATTTTTCTGGTTTGATAAGTTGCGCTTCAATCTCGCGCTGGATGGCATCCAGACGATCATTGAATCAGAAGTCCTCTTGCTGGCAATGTGCCGTTCTCGCCACAGACGCAAACTGGAAAGCTTACGCTACATCTAAGTTTGCGCCAGCACCTTTGCCAAAAATTCCCGATTCGCTTTTGCATTCGCGGTAACTTCGGCAGGGTTATCCGAGAGTTTGCAGCACTCAACCATGACTGGCCCGGAAAATCCTTCAGCTTTTAAGGCCGCGAAAACAGCTTTGAAATCTACTTTGCCAGCGCCGAATTGCAACATCACCTCGCCTTTCTGGACGGCGCAATCTTTCGCACAAAATCCGGTGACGTATTGGATGATGGGCTTGAGTTCTTCGACCGGGTCTTTGCCGGTGTAATGAATAATGTTGCC
>JANMKB010000314.1:0-5822 GCA_031371805.1 Blastocatellia bacterium
CAGAGCGCCAATTGAGCGTTAACCGATTTTTTACCGATAAGTAAATTTTCGCATTTTCCAGGTCAGTTGGCTTTGCCTGATGCAACCAGTCTTTTGCCGCTTTTTTTGCCAGCGACTTAAGAATTCCCTTCACCGAAGCATTCGGGGAAGCTGAGGATTCAAACAGCGTTTGTACCCAACTCATAGCATAACTTTTATCAACCGCTTCCAGTAATAAAGCCTGGGCAAAGGAGCGATCATTATCATTAAGCCAGCCTGGATATGCCCCGGCATTACCTCCAAAAAAATACACCAGGACCTGCCATGCTTCCTGATTCGTCAGGACAATTTCATCTGCATTAAATTTTCTGAGCGCCATTAAACCCTCCTTCTGGATTGTAATATTTATGTAAGCTTATTCGATCACATAACTAAAATTCCCGTCTTCCGCAACCTTAACATGTACCTGCGTGATCGGTTCACCAGTTGACATTCGGGCTAAAAATTCACCCGACATCGCGGGTAACACTGTCTTATTCAAAATCTGATCCACGTTACGCGCGCCGCTTTCTACTTCTTTGCAACGGCTGGCGATGGCTTCGATGACGGCTTCGTCGTAGCTGAAGGCCGCACCGTGATTTTCGCCGATGCGTTTGCCGATGCGTGAGAGTTGCAGCTTGATGATGAGCCGTAAGATGTCGTCAGCAATTGGATAGTAAGGAACTACCACCATCCGACCGAGCAGCGCGGGTTTGAAGATTTTGATCAGTTCAGGGCGAATGGCTTCGATCATTCCTTCCGGTTCAGGCCGCGTATCAGGATCAGCACAGAGCTTGGTCATCGTGTCGGTCGCCGCATTCGAGGTCAGCAAAATCAACGTATTTTTGAAATCAATCTCGCGCCCTTCGCCGTCCTCAAGCATTCCTTTATCGAAGACCTGATAGAACAATTCCATCACGTCAGGATGCGCTTTTTCTACTTCGTCAAGCAGCACCACTGAATACGGTTTGCGCCGCACAGCTTCGGTCAAGACGCCGCCTTCACCGTAACCAACGTAACCTGGCGGCGCGCCTTTGAGTGACGATACGGTATGCGCTTCCTGATATTCGCTCATATTAATGGTGACTAAATTTCTTTCACCACCATACAAAGCATCTGCCAGAGCGAGCGCGGTTTCAGTCTTCCCAACACCGCTTGTACCAACCAGCAAAAATACGCCCACCGGACGACGCGGATCAGTCAGTTGCGCCCGCGCAGTGCGGATGCGTTGCGCGATGGCATTCAAGGCATGCGGTTGTCCCAGCACTCTCTCTTCCAATTTTTGATGTAAGTTCATGACCGCCGTGATTTCATTAGTCAACATCTTGCCCACTGGAATTCCAGTCCAGCCCGCAATGACTTCGGCAATGCTTTGCGAAGTGACGACCGGTTGCATCAATGGCGTTTCACCCTGAACAGTTAGTAACTCAGAATTTAGTTTTGCTAACTCAACTTTCAACGCTGCGGCTCCATCGGCTTTACCTTCTGAAGCCATCGTTTCAAGTTTGCCACGCAGGTCGCTGATTTTCGTTACCAGGTCGCGTTCCTTGTCCCACTGTTCTTTGAGCGTGCCAAGCCGCTCTTCAACGGCTGCGCGATCAGCTTTTAACTCGCCAATGCGTTCGTCGTGCGCCGCTCCGGTAATTGTTTCGCGTTCCAGCACGTTGATTTCGGTCGTCAAATTCGTGATACGCCGTTGTGCGTCTTCGACGGATGGAGGAGTCGCTCCCTGTCCAATTGCAACTTTCGCACACGCCGTGTCAAGTACGCTGACAGATTTGTCCGGCAATTGCCGACCGGAAATATAGCGATGTGAAAGACGCACAGAATCTTCCACCGCTTCATCCAGGATGCGCACGTTGTGATGTTTTTCGAGGGCGCTGACGATGCCGCGCATCATGATAATTCCTTTGGCTTCGTCCGGCTCTTCGACTTTAACGACCTGGAAACGACGAGCGAGCGCGGCGTCTTTCTCAAAATATTTTTTGTATTCCGCCCACGTTGTAGCCGCGATAGTCCTAAGTTCCCCGCGTGCCAGTGCAGGCTTCAGCAAATTCGCTGCGTCGTTTTGCCCGGCCTGTCCACCAGCGCCAATCATCGTGTGCGCTTCATCAATAAAAATAATGATTGGTTGCGGTGAAGCTTTGACTTCATCCATCACCGATTTCAAGCGATTTTCAAATTCGCCTTTGATGCCTGCGCCTGCCTGCAACAAGCCCATATCAAGCGTGCGAACGGCGACATTTTTGAGCGGTTCCGGGACATCGCCTTCAGCAATGCGCAAGGCAAATCCTTCGACAACGGCAGTTTTCCCCACGCCCGCTTCACCTGTCAGGATTGGATTGTTTTGTCGCCGCCGCGTGAGAATGTCTATGACCTGGCGCACTTCCAGATCACGTCCCAGCACCGGATCAATTTTTCCCGCCCGTGCTTTGGCCGTCAGATCAATTGTAAATTGGTCAAGCGCTTTAGTTTTCCCCGGAGCGCCAACTGCGCCACCTGAACTTTCTCCGCCGTCTTCCATTGGTTGCGAAGTGAAGCCTTCCGCCGCCCGCGCTTCTGCCGAGCCACTGGTCAACGACGCAAAATTTTCTTTCAATTCATCAATTTTTATTTTGGCAAAATCTTTAGAAATTTCGCGCGCTAATCGTGCCGTTATTTCATTGGTCAAAAAGGCCAGCAGGATATGTCCTGAACGAACTTTCGCTTCACCGAATTCCACGGAAGCCAATAACCACGCATCTGAAAACAACGCGGGAATATGCGGAGAGATGGAAGGCGTCCGCGAATTGCCAGACTTTAACCGATCCAGCGCAACCGTGATGTCTTTCACCAAACGCGACGAATTCAATTCGTAATGCCGTAAAATTTTCGTCAAATCAGTGTCCGTAGTTTCCAGCAATTTGACCAGCAAATGCTCGACTTCGACATCATAGTTGGTGCGTGACAAACAGAGTCCCGCCGCCCCCTGAAGCGCACTGTTACAGGTTTCATTTAGTCGGGCAACCAGTGATTTTAAATTGACGTTCATCTCGTTTTCTCTCCTCTTATCCGACAAGCTCACGGCCTGTCGAGCAATATTTATTTTTTCTTAAAGTAAAAATCTCCATCCAGCGAAGTGTTCTCCCATGGAACCTGCTGTCCTTTGGTTTTATCCTTGACGGAGATGCGGGTGCGTTTGAGAACTTCTTCGATTTTTAAATTCGGTTCGCGCAAATTTCTGAGCAATTCCTGCGTATACAAACCATTCTTGCCGTCTCCATCACTTGCCACTTCGCCAGGGCCGGTGGCATAGGCAACTACTGTTCCGCTGGGCGCACTCATCACGGCTAATCCGCGCGAAACTGAACGAGTGCTACGCGCAAATGGGTTATTGCGACAAGCATCAAGAATCACGATATTTAGTCGGCTGCCAGCGGATTCAAGTTCGGACATCACACGCCCGGCGTCTACGGCTTCAAATTCGATGTCGGTGTCTTTTTGAATATTCGCGCCAATCGGAACCAGATAATTCACGCCTTTGATTTGCAAACCGTGCCCGGCAAAGAAAAACAGAGCGACGCCGCCTCTGCTAACCTTGCTGCCAAAAGTCCGCAGGCTGTCTTCCAAAGCGCGTTTATTGAGGTTGGTATATTGCATCACCTCAAACCCTGAATCGCGCAACGCCTGCGCCATCGCGTTGGCATCATTGGCGGGATTCGCCAGCGGGCTGACCTGATAATTACTATTGCCAATCACGAGTGCAAGGCGCTTGTCAGTATTGATTTCGTTGACGCCGCCGGAAGTCGTTCCGCTCGCAGTCGGAATTGAAATCAATTCATCACCACCACTGCGTGAGGAAGTCGAGGTTGTAGGCGCGGGCGGATTACTACCCGGATTACTGGTTGGAATATTTTTGGGCGGCTCCGGTTTGTTTGGAGTGGCAACAGTCTTCGCCAGATAAATGGGGCCGCCAACCTTGAGCGTGAAGAAGCCGCTCTGATTGTTACGCGGGCCGAAAACCCGCATGACTAAAGGCTGCCGCGCTTCCAAATGCAGCTTGACATTTTTCTTATCGCTGCCGGATGAAACATCAAATTTATTCAGCGTGTTTGCTTCGCGGTCAGAAATTTCAATTGTGATGTTCGCCCATTGCTCGTTGGTTTTGACTTCTAGCGAGAATGAAACATCGCCGGGGCCAGCCTCAAAAGAATAGAATCGTTGTAACGAAACATTCGGCGCGATATTGCCTTTGAGTTCGTTCGTTAATAATGGCAAGGGATTTTCGCGGCTGCTCGGTTGCGCAATAATCGTCAAGCTCAGCAATGTTACCAACACAAAGCCGAATAGATGCAGATGAAATTTTGTTATTGCTTGCATAATTACCTCCCGCGCTGACTAATCCTGATCGTAATATTTGCCCGGCTCGGTTGTATTGCCATCCGCCAAATCGCATAGGCGGCGAAAGTACGGCAACATTGCCAGCCAGACATCTTCGCTCGCGGTTGTGACAACTTTTTGTTTTACAAGCGAGCGATCAACCAGCTTCGTTTGTTTGAGCAGGAAAACAATGTCGTCATAATCTTTTTGCCGTCCGGCATTGAGTTTCAAAATTACTAACCATTCCGGCGACACGATACTTAATCCATTGGGCAAGTCCAGCGCATCCTGTAAGGCGGCGCGATAGTATTTTTGATAACCATCATTGCGAACAATCCAATCTATTTGCACTGCATATTTGCCAACTTTTAACGAATAACTACTGCCGCCAAAAGTTAGTGGATGTTGCGGCGTGAGCGATAAATGTTTGGAGGCAATAATATCCACATCTTTCGTCATGCGCGGACTACCATAAAAATACATTGCCAACCCACCAGCTAAAGCCCATTCAATTTCTTCCTGCGCCGCAAGTTGTCCAACCTGTTGCGCTGCTTCCACGCCAGTATCGCTGGAAATCATCGGGCTGGCAGCGTTTTCCAGCATTCGCGTGACCAGTTGTTGATACTCACTTTCACTCATTACATTGTTACTGTAGCTGGTTAGATACTGCCAGTTGGGCTTGGATTTGTTCGTATAAATAATCCCACGCGCCCAGTAATTCAGCCAAATCATCCAGCGTGAAAAGTTTGTCGTTGTAGGTGTAAATCGCGCCTGCCAGTTTCCCGAACTGCCAAACCTGACCATCGGTGACAACACCATAAATAGCCAACTCGTTACCATTAAGTTTTTGCGCTGCCACCATCTCGGCCAGGCATTGCGCCCAGCCTTCATCAAAGTCATTTTTTTTGGCTTCGACCATCAACAAGAGCGGTTTGCCCAGGACAGTTTTCCCAAGCTCAGAGCGTTCAGAAACAAAGTAATCAGGCGTTCCAATCAGCACCTCGTCATACTTAATAAAGCGATGGCTCCACAACGAAAACTGTTCCGCATATTTCTTATAGACTTCGCGCAGCACCGGAAAAATCAGGTTTTCCCGGATCGCAAATTCGGAAACCCGCGTGTCAATATATTGCTCGACAAAGGAAAGCTCCTCCTTCAATTTCGGGCTAACTTCGACTACGTTGCTCCGTACAAAATCAGCCGTTTGGTACTTTATCAAGAACCGCTCCTGTACCTCAGCAATTGTTTTGAAATCAGTAAATGCCATAAAGTCTTACTTCCCCAAATGTCTACTTTATCGGCATAACTTTATCTTTCACCTTCGCCGCGCCTTTACCAACAAAGTTTCCTTCTGCGCTTTCATCATCAACATCCGTCAAAACAATCTCGCCCACCTTATCTGAAATCACTCTGATCACTTTGCCAGAGTCCGGGTCTTTTACTTC
>JANMKB010000278.1:0-2383 GCA_031371805.1 Blastocatellia bacterium
ATTTTGGAACGCAAAGGCGCAACGCTGGCAGGCAATAATCAAATCCGCATTGTGAAACGTGGGCGCGGAGTTGTCTACCTCGCTTCGACACTTGATTATTTTTCCCGCGAAGAATCATCCGTGGCCCAGGCTACGCAAAACCTGAAACTTACGCGCGAGTATTTACGCCTGCGCGTTAATGACGACGGCAGCGGCAAAGCTTCGTGGAAGCTGGAGCCGTTAACCGGAGAGTTACGTTCAGGCGATTACATCGTCTCGAAGCTCCATTTGACGGGAGCGCGAGCGCGACAGGTGATGATCGAAGACCCGATTCCCGCTGGCTGTGAACAAATGCAAAGTGTCAGTGGCATCAACCTGAATTATTCCGAAAACAATTGGAGCGACTGGTATTCCTCCCGCGAATTCCGCGACAATCGGACGGTATTATTTTTGGATTATTTTGACGGAGACGCGACCTTCCAATCCGCACTGCGGGTACAAATTCCAGGCGATTTTAAAGTTGGCCCGGCACGCGCAGAATTAATGTATCAACAAACCGTGCAGGCAAATACGGCGAGTGAGAAACAGAAGATTTTGGATAAAAAATAAGGGCGGTTTATTTGTAACTGTTCAGCTATGGTTTGCTGAATTTTGCAATACGCCCTTTTGGCCCGGCAGCCCAGCCCTCGCCTGTTTTGGTAAAGCTGACACCGTTGTAATTTTCGCTGTCAAGTTGTTGCCAAGTTGCGCCATTGTCAGTGGAAACGCTTGAGCCGGAAGTGCCGACCGCAACCCATTTCCCCTTTGACCAGACGACGCCGGAACGGAACGGCAAAGTAGTTGCCGACACTTTCCACGTTTTGCCACCATCATTCGTAATTGCAACAGTGTTCCCTGCCTCATTCGGCTTGCGATAATCGCCGCCCACAACGATTCCGTTTTGGCTGTCTTTGAAATAAATGGAAAAGATGCCCGCGGATTCAACACCCGTAATGATTGGAGTTTCTGCTACTGTCCACGTTTTGCCGCTATCTGTCGAACGCAATACGCGCCCTTTGCCGGTGCCGATCCAGACATTGCTTTTGCCCTGCGTGAAAATACAAGTCCCGCTCGCTGCAAATCCGCCTTCATTCGGCAGAGCGGCAGGAATTTTTTCGGGCTTTAATTCTTCCCAGGATGCGCCGCCGTTATTTGTATTGAGTAAGACAAATTTTCCGTCAACCGAATCGCTCATCGCAATGCCGTGCTGTTCGTCCCAAAATGCAAACGCATCAAAAAACGCTTTCGGATTTTCGTTTTTAAATTGCAGTTTCCAATTCTTTCCGCCATCCGAAGTTTTATAAATCCGCGACGCTTCCCCGTTGCCAATGCTCAGCAAATACGCGGTGTTTGCACTAAACGCTTCGACATCGCGGAAATCCAGTTGCTCAGCAGCAGGAATATTTCCAACCTGCCACGTCTTGCCGCCGTCAAGCGTGCGGCCAAAAGTTCCTTTTGTGCCGCTCACCCAGACGACGTTGGAATTGACCGCGCAAAGCCCGCGAAAACTGGCGTCAGTGTTGATTGTTTGTTGTTGCCATTGTGTCAAGGCAAGCAGAAAGAGAAGAGTTATTTTCATTTTATTTTTGAGGATTAAATACGCTGCAAATTAATTTTTTCAGTGTCCAACAAACTTCAGTTTGTTGCGTTTCCTAACACCAGTCTCTGTCTTGCAAGGCCTCAAGGATAATAAATATTGGCCGTCATTTTTTAAGGCATCAACAACTCTTTGAACTCACTCATTATTTGGAATAGCTCCTTTCCCGCTGGTTCAAACGCAACCTGCACCGAAGAAGGCCAATACCTGTCTACAACAAAAGTCAGGTTTTGCAAACTGGCTGAAACTATCACCTGCCCTGTAGCAGAAGTTACTATATGAAGCGAGAAATTATTTCGATGATTGATGCCATGTAAACTGCGTAAAATAAGATGAGAGCTTTCCGGGTGCGAAAGAAATTGTTGAACTTGGATTGTACTGAACCACACTAAATCGCTGTAACCAGAGAACCTGTTGTCAGAGATTGTAATATCCAGTGCAAGATAATCTGCGCCAGGCAAAGAGGCTGTAGCAGTGACAGACAATTCCAGGCGGATAAAAGTTTGATCGTTGCCAATAACCATACTTTTCTATTTCAATAATGCAATCTCCTAAGTATGGAGATAGACATCTGACAGAATTTTTCGAACATTTCCTCACCTCATAATTAGAATCCGGGAATCCCTTCGTCCAATTGTACGCCGAGGGTGTTCAGCACCATCGAGACTAAATTATATTGCCCAATGGCGAACACCAAATCAATCAGTTGCTGTGTAGTGTAACGCGCTGACAAGGCTTGCCACGTGGCATCAGAAATTACCGCCTCAG
>JANMKB010000294.1:0-7269 GCA_031371805.1 Blastocatellia bacterium
ACACAGAGAATGGTTGCAATGACCGGCAACTCTAAAATCATTCGCTGGATTATGGCCTGCCTGTTCGCGGCGTCATTCAGCTTCTCACTCACCACGCACTTTTTCAGCGCTCACGCACAAGCCAGCGGTTACGAAGGCGACGTTACACCTCGCCCGACCGGAAAAAATGGTGCGATCTCCAAATCTGATTACAACCAGATCGGAAAATTCGCCACCGGACTCGACACCACCAATAATGGCAGCGAATTTCAACGGGCCGATTGTGCGCCACGCGGTTCACTCGGAGACGGCAAAATTGGCATTGCTGATTTGGTGCAGGCCATGCGGTATGAAGCGGGACTAGACCCGCTGACTGCGGTTGGCGGCCCAGCGGTAGCAATTCAAACCGAAACCGCTTCCAGACTTTTGGCTGTGAGCGAAATGGCCAGAGAGGTCAGAATCGGCGCACCAACGTATGGCTCAGGAACCGTGACCGTTCCGGTCGAACTGGTTGCCATTGGCAATGAAAATGCGCTCGGCTTTACCCTGGCATTTGATCAGGCAAAATTAAGTAATCCACTTCTGGTGTTGGGAACTGATGCCGCCGCGGCACTGCCAATTTATAACTTAGCTCCAGTTGCCAGTGGTCGCATCGGCATCGGCATCGCCTTACCGCCCGGTCAAAAATTTAGCGCCGGAACCAGGCAAATCCTGCGCGTGACTTTCAATATTGCCAATAATGCTTTTGGAACAACGACACCAATTGGTTTTGCCAGTTCGCCCGTGCAATTGGAAATTTCAGATGAAATGGGAATTTTGCTTGACCAAAGAATTTTCACCGGGAATACGATCACGCTGAATAATCCGGTTCCTGTCATCACGGTACTTTCTCCCAACTCAATTATTGCCGGCAGTTCGTCATTAACGATAGGTGTCATCGGATCAAATTTTGTGAATGGCTCAATTATCCGTTGGAATGGAGTAGATTTACCAACTACGTTTATTAATAGCACTTTGTTATCAGCGCCAGTTCCGGCTTCTTCTTATGCACTTGCGGGAGCTGCCAGCATTACAGTTTTCAATCCTGCGCCGGGCGGAGGATTATCAAACGCCCTGCCCTTCGATATTCTAAATCCCCTGCCCACCGTAGTCGGTCTTAGCTCATCCACAATTTTAGCGGGTAGCTCTGGCACGCTGGAAATAGGGGGCATCGGATTTATCAACGGCTCCACGATTTACTTAAACGGAAGAAAATGTCCCACTAGATTTATTTCCTCCACCAGACTTTCATTTGATTATTTAGCCAGCGACATTGCCTGTGCCGGCAAATATCAGATTACAGTTATTACCCCTCCCCCTGGCGGAGGAACGTCAACTATCCTTACCCTGACGGTTGCGCCTGTAATTAGTTCGATCAACCCCAACATTGCCTATGTAGGTGGATCATCGTTCCTGCTGACTGTGACGGGAGTCGGTTTCTGTTCAGACTTGAACAGCATTGTGTGGAATGGCGTTGCTCGCCCAACCAATTTTGTCAGCGCCACGCAATTGACCACCACTGTTACCGCAGCGGAGTTAAATACGGCGCGTACTGTTAATGTCTCGGTCATTACGAGTGATGGCGTCAGTTCAGGTTCGCTGCCGTTCACCATTTCAGCGTGTACACCTGCCGCCCCCAAAGTCACATTGGCTTCATCAATTAATTTTGGCGATCCCATCACACCGGCGCGCTCATTAATCCCCTTAGCAAGCCGACCGTCCGCCACCTTCACAGTTGAAGATACCGGCTGTCAGCCGCTTACTTTCAGCTTTGGCGTCAAACGAACAGGCGCTGATGTGGACAGCGGAAAGATTACCAACACAGATGACAGTGGCACATTTATTATCCAGAACATTTCCAGCGAAACGCCACAGGAAGTCCGCTCCGGCACAGCCATAACAGTGAATGGATTCGGGAAAGCTACTTTCAGGGTTTATTTCGATCCGAAAATTCCTGCGCCTGCCGGAGGCTACACAAATCTGGCCGCTAGTCAGGTGATCCCGGAATTAATCAATTCACTGCTAACAATCACATCGGGAGGCGCGACTTTGGCAACTTCAAATCTGACCGGACGCGTGGAAAATAATTCACGTTTCATCAATCCGCTTGCGCCCAGACTTGATCCACTGGTTGTCTTCACGAAATCCGGCGCCGATGAATACAGTGTGGAAATTTCCGGCTATGACGCCAATGCCAATATTTACCGTTTCTCGTATCAGTTCTACGATGCGGCAGGTAACAAGATTGGACAAGCGCCAGGCTTTGACATTGACCTGCCCAAACTTGGCATTCTTAAAGGCCAGAGCTTCACTTTATTCAAGAAGTTTTCGGCCTCCGAATGCGGACAAAATGCTACCGTGGTCAGAGGATTTTTCTATGACCGCGAAGACAGCGCTTTTGCCACTTCAGGCGCTATCGGCACGGGACGGGGCCGAGTTTTAAATGCTGTCACGGTTTCAGCGGCGAGCTTTACACCAACGCTGGCGGCCAATGGAATCGCTTCGGCCTTTAGCGAAAGCTTTGGCAATGAAACTGCTCCGGCGGAAAAATTGCCACTGCCAACCAATCTGGCGAACGTCTCGGTTTATGTTACCGACAGTAATAAAGTCGAACGTATCGCTCCATTGTTCTATGTTTCCCCAACACAGATTAACTATTTAATCCCTGAATCCGCTGCCGCTGGTGAAGCCAAAGTGGTAGTGGCATATAAGGGTGAAGTAGTTTCCAGTGGAACGATGGCGATTGCGGAGATGGCTCCGGCGCTATTCACGGCAAATTCTGACGGGCAGGGCGCTCCGTCGGGATATGTGGTACGGGTTAAAGCGGATAATTCACAAAGCAACGAAGCGGTTTATCAGTACGATGCGCTGCAAAAGAAATTCGTGACGACACCAATCAACCTGGGAGCGCCTGATGAACAGGTTTTCCTGACGTTGTTTGGCACGGGAATTCGTAATCACGGCGCCATGGAAACCGTCACTGCTAAAATTGCCGGGGTAGATGCCGAAGTGGTTTATGCCGGGCCACAGGGCGCATATGTCGGCGTAGATCAGGTCAATATTCGCGTCCCACGCAGCCTGCTGGTTGGTGGCGAAATTGATCTTGTCCTCAGCATTGATGGCAAGAAAGCGAATACGGTTCGCATTCAGGTTCGCTAATTTATTTTCTGGTAGTGTTCGCCTCGTCTTTGTAATAGACGAGGCGAACACTACCTTTCATCGCAATCATTGAAAACTTAAAATAATAAAAATCAACCAGACCTGACCCCAATTATTCATGTCAGTTTCAGGTTGAATTTGCTTAGGAGGTAAGCAATGAGAAAAATGAGATTTGGCGCATCAATCGGAACTACGGGGCTAAGCATCGCCCTGGTTCTCAGCAGCAGTTTATTTCCGGTCGGCGCAACCACACGCACAAAAACAAATATTAATTCGGCAGCATCTGGCGCCATCGGCATCATCGAAGCGAATGGCGCAGTGCTCATCAATGGTCGTGAGGCCAAAGGCAGCTTCACGCTGTGGGGAGATGAGTTAGTACAAGCAGCAGCAGGAGCCAAAATTATTTTTGGCGCGCTCGGCGAAGTGAAATTAAATCCCGGTGGCTCCCTGCAATTGAAGATGGAAAACGCCAGGATTCATGAAGCGGCTGGCACACAGGCATTTTCTGCTTCTCTGCTCGCAGGTGAGATGAATGTGAAATTGCTCAATGAATCCGGGGCTTTGGTCAATTCTGCGGGTTCTGAATTTACGGCTTCACGCGGAGCGAATTTCAAAGTTGACCTGAAATCCGGTCACTCTGTTTTGCAAACGGGAATGGGTACAGTCATCGCCAACACTTACGCTGCGCCAGTCAAAGCAATTGAAAACAAAACGTTAACTTCCACGACCACGAAAAAAGATGCGCAGTTCCTTTCTTCCAAAAAACTTGAAAAGTTACTTGGCAGTTTTCAAATCAAAGCACCAGCGTCCGTTATTGCCGAAGCCGGACGCCGCGAAAAAGCGATGGATGAATTAGCCAGCAAACGGGCAACCTTTATGCGCTCGCTGTCGTTAACTGCCAACGGCGCGTTTTATACTGGCAGTACTGCCAGATCTGACAGCAAATTTTCCAGCACAATTGGCGCGGCAGAATCTTTGCGCGGCGTCCTCATCAACGGCAAGCTCACCGCTGGTCGTGAAATGTTATGGGGCGGCGAAGTCCTGGAAGCTCCCAAAGGTTCCGGCGCTCGCTTGTCATTCTCATCCATTGGACAGGTAGTTTTGAATAGCGGCGCAAAAGCCAAACTCACGACCGAAACAGTTGGCGTCCATGCCACTGATCAATCCGCGCAAAAAGTTTTGGCGGCGCAATTGTTAAGTGGCGACCTTATTTTAAAATTTGATCCGAACGCGAGCGGCTATGTTCGCGCCGGAGATTCAGTGATGGCGGCCTCACGCGGCGCTCAGTTTCGCGTCGAAATGCGCGAAGGCAACGGCGCAGTTGATGTCACGAATGGTTCCGTCATGGTCGTCGGTAACTGGCCTTTGCTCACGTCCGCAATGATTCGTGATGCGACCACTGGCAAAGCTCGCTTCGAGACTAAGAGCTATAATATTCGTCCCGCCAGTCTGAACAGCATTTTCCAGGTTGGCGTCAATCGCACGCGCAACATTCAAATGCTGGTGACGGATGAACAAAATAAACCGCTGGCTGATTTACCGGTAAGATTTACGCTGAAAGGCGCTGGCTCACTCGGCGTAACGATGTTCGCAAGCAACAGCATCGAAGTCCATACCGACGCCAAAGGAATTGCTACAATTCCCTACAATGCAGGCGCAACAACAGGCACAGCGCCGGTCACGGCTGAAGTGCCGGGAACAAATGCGACCGCGACAACCACCGCCAATGTCACACAAGATGACCCACGTTTTTTCTCGTGGCATGGAGGTTTTCCGGCAGTGGTCGTCGCCGCAGCCGCAATTGGCATCGGAGCAGGAGTTTGGGCGACAAAAGACAAACGCAGCAGCTTGCCAATTCAGGGTAAGGGCGATGCAGTGCTGATTCCGTAAGACATAACAAAATTTACCCACAATCAAACGCGAGCTGGATCAATTGATCCAGCTCGCGTTTTTTTTGAGAATTATTTTGGAATGGCGGAGCAGTTGGTACGTGCTGGCTGGCATTCAAAAGCTTATCTCACCTGATCGCTACCCTGACTACATTCACCAATTTGCCGTCCACAATCAACTCAATATTCACCTCGCCGCGTCCTTTTAGAATGGCTGGCAATTTCACATTGATCTGATCAAGTCCCGCAAAAAAGCCCTGCGCTCCGGCATATTCGACGGATGCGCCAACACCGCCGATTTTTACTTTGACGTTGGCCAAATCGCTCCGGTTTTTGCAGCCTGTGCCGTAGAGCAACAAATATACCTGCTCGCCGGAACTGCCCATGTCGATTGGCTCCGCGATGAATTTTCCACCTGCCGCATCATACCGCGCCAGATTATTTTCCGTCCTTGATCCATCAGTGCGCACCAGCAAAGCGCTGCCTGCCGCGAAGTCTGTCCCCGAAGCATCTAGGACGGCGCGACTTTGCCAATGGTTACCAGCCCGGTTGAAGTAACGCCTGCGCCGCTGAAAATCGTCAGCGGCGCTACACCCTCAGCCGTGCCAGCCGGAAGGTGGAAATTGATCTGCGCAGGCGAAGCATAAAACAGCGGCGCAAATCGTTCTGCTCCCTTGCTGTCTTTGACAATCACCTGCGAACCACCCAGCGAAATCGGCAACGGCAAGCTGGCTGCCGCCTGTGCGAACGCCGCCAATTGCGAGCCAAAAGCGGAGACAATAGATTCTGCTGCCTGCTCACCACCCACATAATTCGCTGCCGACACCGTCGCCACTGCTTTGCCCGAAATCGAAATCGTAGCTCCGATATAATTCACGCCCGCCACAACGCTCGCATTCACATCTGCGACTTCACGCGGTAAAAGTTGATCAGAAAAGCTGACATTCGTAATTACCTCACCAGCGCCGCCATTGGACATAAAGCGTAGATTGAGCAACGCATGAGTCCCCGCCGCAAGCTGTTGTCCCGCCGGCAATGCCAGCGCAAATCCTACAAGCCCGTTTATGGCTTGCGAGGAATTGACCTGCAACGCAGCCCCATTCGCGCCCTCGCCCACCGCAGCATCCAAAAAAGTCATAACTTTCGGGTCGTAGTTCAAACTGAGAGCTAGACCGTTTTCGTTACCCTGCGCATTGAGTTCGATTTGTAGCGAGCCGATTTGCCCGCGTTTGAATTGAGTATTAACCCCGCGAATAATCCTAGCTGCATCAGGCTGTGTGATAGCCTCAGTCCGATTACCTTCCAAAGCAGGATTTTCTTATAAAAACTGAATTGACTTGAGCCAGTTTATCAGCATCCTGAAATTGTCACCAAAATCTTCCATTTGTGCTTTTTTGTTAGCACAACCGGTTTTTCTCAAAAGTGCTAACAATTCGTTCACCGGGCGTGGCCGTGTGACGCTTGTTTACGGACGACCTGACGGCCACGCTCCGGTGCAATAAATGTTGGGCGCATTGTTGGTAAGGAAATTTACTGTCCCCGATCTTCGATGCGTTGCATCTCAGTTCGCCATTCGGTTACATCCAATGTCACCAGTCCTTCTACACGTTTGACAAAGTTTCTCGTAGCTTTTTGGGTGTCATTATCTGGATACTCTTTAGTTGCACGCGCTTTAAAAAGGTATTTCTCAACTTGCAGCATGTGATAGATGTAGCCGTACCGAATGAAGTTTTCCCGCCAACCGTTAATGGAGAGTAGGCCTGTCGCAATCGCGGCTATCGCCGA
This sequence comes from Blastocatellia bacterium, assembly GCA_031371805.1. Classification (GTDB taxonomy): domain Bacteria; phylum Acidobacteriota; class Blastocatellia; order RBC074; family RBC074; genus JAFDVL01. The sequence goes on from JANMKB010000294.1 coordinate 6,852, forward strand.
GAAAGCCGCGCCAACAATCTTCGCATACTTCCACTCTAAGAGGAGTATGACTGGTACGACAGCGGTGAAGATGAGCGCAATACCCTGAAATTGCATGCTCCGCTTGTGGTTCTTCTTCTTCCAAGCCAGATACTGATCTATTAAGCAATCGCAGCGATTCAGGGCGGTCTGATCTGGGGTCTTTCCCCCTTCCTCCAACTTGGAACAGTCTACATTATTCATTTTTGTGCTCTTCACTTATGAGATACCAGCGATTCACAATCGGTAAGCAGCCCAACAATACGTTCACCGGGCGCGCGCCGGACGCACTCAAAAGCCATAGCCCTCGTGGCGCGCGCTCCGGTGCAATGAATGTTGGGCAATTTTCCAGAGATACTTATTTTTGACCAACCTTTCGGTTGTAAATCTAAAATGATTC
>JANMKB010000301.1:0-17120 GCA_031371805.1 Blastocatellia bacterium
CGATGATCGAACGTGCGCCAGATTTTTTCTTTGCCTTCATGTTTTTGCGTGAAGTTTTCGACTTCGTAATTTAGTGCGTCTTTCGTCGTAAAATTGCCGTAATAATACGTCCGAAATTTGTGAATATTCAGCAGCGCAGTATTCACCGCAGGCAACATTTTCTCGCGCTCAAAATTTATCAAACGCTCATCCGTATTCGGGTTCAGCATCGGCGAGTAGGTTAAATGATAGCCGTGATACGAACCGTTAGTCGTGTGCAGGTCTACGATCAAATGCGGGTCCCAGCGATTGTACAGACCGATTAAAGCTTTGGCCTCGACCGATTCAATTTTCATGTAATCGCGGTTAAGGTCTAATTTTTTGCCGTTCTCGCGGGTTCCAACTCCGGCAACTGGCCCGTTTTGTTCGGTGCGATTATTAAGGCTGAATTTTTCATTGCCATCCGCGTTATAAATCGGCGCAATCAGAATCACAAGGCGGTCGAGCAGCGAGGTTAAATCGCCCGTTGCGATCCGTCGCGCCAGGTGCTGAACAGCTTCCTTGCCTTCGACTTCACCCGCATGAATATTGGCCTGGACAAAGATGATGGCTTTGCCTGAAGCATGCGCTGCTGTCGGTGAAGTTATGGGCGGGTTCGCCAAAATCAGCAGTGGCAAATCACGTCCTTCCTCTGTTTTGCCAAACGATTCTGTGCGCAAAAATTTCGTGCGTTTTTTCAGTTCACTGATGAAATTTATCACATCATCGAAGCGGCTGGTTTCTTCATAATTGCTGAGTTCAGCACGAGATTTAAGCGCATTATCCTGAGCATTGATTGGCATAGCAAAAAAAAGAAAAGAAAAAAGAAGCAGGCTTACAGCAAGTGTTCCTAGCCTGTGACAAAAGTAAGTAAAGTATGAACCTGTGATTGACTCTGGCATACGTTATTTCAAGCACGTCGCACGATTCCAAATTTTCGTCTGCTTTAATGGCACATCTTACCTGCAAATTCGCCTGAAACAAAACAGTACAGCACCTCGAAATTCAAAATCCAAACCTTACAACAAATTGTTCCGACTAATACGACAAACTTATTCAGAATCTCTAATATAGGACATTATGATACATCCAAGTACAATGTCACGCAGCCCAAATGTCAACTTGCCCCACAATCAATCTAAATGATCATAGTTAGCCCATTATGACTCGACGCCTAATCTCCCAATCGTATTTTGCTTACTGATTTCCCTTATTCTGACCTGCATGCTGATTAACAACTATTTAATAAAACACTATAAATCCAACTTTTACAATAATTAACATTTTCGTTGAGAATTCCCGGCAGCCCTTGCCTTATGTGGTCTGGTATTTGCTATAATCATATTGTTAATAAGGTCGCTCGCCGCCGCCAAGCAGTAACAGGCTGGCAATTTTACCAAAGCATAGATTTTATTTGCTGAGACCGTGCGAAACTGACACACGTCTCAATTGAGCGATGAGAATTGTAATAATTTTAAGTAGATGTTTTTTACGGCGTTTGGACGAGATGAATTTTCAGCAATCTGACAAACACCCATCAAGTGAGGAAAAATAATGGCACATAGACCAGTTAAGTATCTCGAAAAGGGATTATCGAAATTCGCAACTGTAGCTTTCGACGCTATCCAGTCAGTTAATCAATTCAAACCGGCTCCTTCCTTTACCCCGAAATGGTCGGAAAAACCGATGCTCAAGTCCTGGCAAAAATCCAAGCCGACTCTGGGCTGGCCGCGCACGACCGATTCACTTTGCCCCGCCTGTGTGAAAGAGGCGCGCAAGCGCATTGTTGAAGATGGCGAAGACCCTTTTAAGGTTATCGAAGATCGTCCCGGTGAAATTAAGGCTACGATCATTGAACGCGATAATGAAATCTGGATGATTAAGGATTGCCCGATTCACGGTCATTACGAAGATATGATGGCGGTGGATGCGAAGTTCCTCGAACATATTGAAAACATGTATCCAGGCCGCGACATTGATGCGCACAGCGATGAAAAATTGCACAAGCATGGTTCATCAACCATCAAACACGGACGCGGTTCAGTCCTGACCGTAGACTTAACCAATCGCTGCAACATGATGTGCGATCCCTGCTTTATGGATGCGAATCAGGTCGGTTTCGTCCACGAATTAAGCTGGGAAGACATTCAGGAAATTATGGACAATGCGGTTTCCATTAAGCCGCGCCGTCAAATGTCAATTCAGTTTTCCGGCGGCGAGCCAACGCTTTCGCCTTACTTCCTGGATGCCATTCGTTACTCGCGCAAAGTCGGTTACAACTCTGTCCAGGCTGCAACCAACGGCATCGAATTCGCCAAGTCGAAAGAATTTTGTCGCAAGGCTGCGGAAGCCGGATTACGGTATGTTTACCTGCAATTCGATGGGATCGGCAACGCCGCGAACGGACATCGCCAGGTCGGAAATCTGTTTGATGTCAAATTGAAGGCGATTGATAACCTGCACGAAGCAGGCGTAGACATCGTGCTGGTGACGACGCTGGTCAATGATGTCAACAATGAGGAAGTCGGCCCGGTGATTCGTTTTGCGCTCGACAATCCCAAGAAGATTTCGTTCATTTCGTTCCAGCCGGTTTCTTTCACCGGACGCGACGAAGACATCACCGATGAACGCCGCCTGCGTCAACGTTACACGCTCTCGCACATGGCGCACGATGTGAAAAAACAAATTGGTGTGACCGAACCGACACGCGACTGGTTCCCGATTTCGATCATGAGTACGTTCGCGGATTTTGCTGACCTCATTCACGGGCCACAAGCCGAATGGGGCCAGATGAGTTGCGGCTGCCATCCGAATTGCGGTGTTGGCACGGCGTTGATGATTAACAAGGAAACGAAGGAAATGGCTCCGGTTCCTTCCTTCATCAACATTCCACAATTGATGAAAGACATCACGAAAATTACGGATGCCGGACGCGGCAAAATGATGTCGAATCTGATGATCGCGTTTGCGCTGCTCAAAAACTACAATTCATTCAATGCGCCCAAGACTTTTTCGTTGCTTGATTTGATGAAGAAGTTCGATAAGACCTTTGGTTTATCGGGCAAAGATTACGGCAAAGTCAGTGGCGAACGCACGAAGGAAGACATTGAGAAGCGTCGTCAGGACCCCTGGAATTTCCTGTTCGTAGCCGGAATGTGGTTTCAGGATTTGTTCAATTACGATTTCCGCCGCACGGAAATGTGCATCATTCCTTACGGCACACAGGAAGGCGAAATCTCTTTCTGTGCTTATAACACAGGCATCGGCTGGCGCAATATCATCGAAAATATGCACCAGAACGCAACCGTAGCGAAGTGGTATAAAGACAATGGTCGCCACGAAATTTTCGCCAACAACCACAGCGTCAATTTGGGTGAGACGGAACATGCATTAGTCGTCAACACCACCGATGCTGCGCGTGGTCGTGAAAAAGGCGTCCTGCCACAAACCGCCAAAGACGAACAGCAATTGATGCGCAAATTGTATATGCAATCCGTGCTGAAACAGGCTGATGCGCCGAAGCTGGTACAGCTCGGCGGCATCAAAGACAAGAAAGATGATGGCAACGGCGCGCTGGCAATCAGCGGCGATTAATCCTAATCTTCCTGTTTATTATCACGGCTGCCGATTCTTAAAAACTCGGCAGTCGTTCTTATTTTCCCAGCGTTATTTATGGTTTAGCTTGCCGCAGAATTGTTAATGCACGTTTTTCTTTTTAAGTAAATTTATTGCCTCTTTCACACTTTGCTTAGTTTCTGAATCCGCAGACTGTTCCAGCACTTTAAGGGTTTTAAGTTTTAACTCTTTATTCGTTGGACTCAATGCTTTACCAAACCGTTTAAGTTTAGTCACAAAGGGTATAGCCTCTTTAGAAAGCTAAAATAAACCTTTCTTCCCTTCAAATGCTTCAAAATATAAAGGCTTCTCACTTAGAGTAAATATCGCGGATAAGCCTTTTTGATCAGGTAAAAGCTTGAGTGCTATCAAATAACGATGTCCTCCCTTATATTGCTCTTCCTGAAAGAATTTCGTATTACGTTCTTTGAAGATAAAAATCTTTTTCCCCCTCATTTTTGGCCTTGTCTTATTTGGCTCGAAATCAGTTTTCGCTGTCAATAAAGATTCTACCTGAAACACATATTATGTACCTCCAAGAGTTTTACTAAGATCGTCCAGCTTTACAAGTTCTTCGCTACCTAGCTTTCTTCCTATAGGTTGGTGCTGAATAATAACGCCAGTGGCAATGTATTCACTCAATGAAGCCAAACGGAACATTTCTCCTAGGGAAGTATTAACTAAATCAGTAGTTTGTGCTTTGCTCCAATTAAATATTATTAGCGCACTAAGAATCATAAGACATATTACTGATTTTATTGCGTTACCCATCAATCTAATAAGAGAAAAGTAAGCCTCTTACAAAAGTCACAGCGACCATTGAGTTTTAACGACTTAGCTTTAACCTTTTCGACTTTTGTAAGGGGCCTAATATGTTCCTTCCCTTCGCTTGCTACTTCCGGTTAATAATTTGTCATTGGCTCACTTGCGCGGCTTTTGAATAGTCATTTCAATTTCTTTTATAGCCGCATCTATTGATTTTTGATTCCTGGCAGTGATTTCTTGTACTCCGTTCGAGTCATTAACTATACTATAGTAAGTCGCTGGCTTAATCACCTCCTCCTTCTCGGGTGAGACTTTAGGGTTAAAAATCGTTGCTTTAAAGTTTTCTTTACTGAAGCTTTTTAGTGGCGCGAGTAACACTAAGTACTTTCTCTTTGTCATAAGTATCGGTGTCCCCTCTGATGGCTCACCTGGTAAGAAAATTTCAACAACCCCTCCTGCTTTTAGGAGACCATCATTTTTAACTATGCGCTCAAGACGAAGCTGGATTATATTGCCAACGACATAGTCTTTGGGATTGGGTAGATTCACAATGCCTTTATCGCTGGTAGTTAACATTTTATCACGCCGAACTACTAACATCTGATTTTCAATATAACCAGTTACAGCAGATGAACTTTGCACCGCTATATCTTTCCAACTCGCTCTTCCTGCTGTCTGAGCTAGAGCAGAGCAACAAATTAATATGAGGCTAAGTATGCTTATTGTGCTATGCATGAATTTTCCTTTCATTTATATCGAATTAATAAATCAATGGTTCGGACAGTTTTAAATGCGTAAAATGCTGTAAGTTATTGATTTTGCAGCTAGAGTTGAATTAAATCAAACTCAGGTTTTTAGCTAAGTTTGATTTAATTCAACCAATCGAAAACTTGCATATTGAAAATACAGAACTTACCGTTACAAAAAATGTCCGAAGTATTGATTGAATAGATTATAAGTAATGACATACGGCTGCAGTCATCGTCTGAGGAGAGTGAATACCATTCATTCTGATTGTGCCGAACACTGCACGAAGCACGGAAAACCGGCTGTCCAGGTCAGCTTTTCCGTGTTCCCCTAATCTTACGGCTCAGATAATTATTGCTGCCAGTAAATGATACGGCACACTATGGCCTAAGCCATTTTTGAAACCACAAGATAGCCTCCTGGCGGGAAGCAGCCGTGACGGCATGGCCGGTTTTTTCCTGAATCCGCAGCACAATTTTATCTTCAGCTTTTTGACTACGATAAACGGCTTGCGCTTTGTTAATACATTCCATCAGGCCAGGGATCGGTGTGCGCGCGTCGGAATCCCCATTGATGACCAGCAATGGGCGTGGCGCAATGAGTGGCAACATTTGCGGTCCGTCGAATTCCCGGTAAATGCCAGGGACTACGCGGTCATAAAATTTACGGACAAAATCGGTAGTGACTTCATTCGCGCCGAAATCTTTCGCCGCGCTGTTGATTGCGGATTGGAAAGTCTCGACGCGCGATTTCCACGAATTATTTTCCAGCGCCCAATGAAAACTTTGCACTCCAATACAGGGCACGGCTACCGCAACACGCGGGTCAACCGCCGCCGTTAAATAAGTCTCCATTCCGCCTTTGGAAAAACCAATCATCCCGATACGCTGGGCGTCTACATCAGGACGTGTAGTCAGATAATCCAGCAACCGCATCACATCCCAAACCGTGTCGTAAAGAAAAGGATGTTCCTGACCGGTGCGATAGGTGCGTAACATCGCGTCGCTGTATTCCGCCGAGCCGGAGCCGGATTTGGTGCGCTCGCCGTGATAGCGCCCATCAATGGCGATGCCGATGAAACCAAGCCGCGCTAAATCTTTGAGCAACGGCAACTGACTTTCTTTGCTGCCACCTGTGCCGTGCAACGCAATAACGACAGGATGTTTTCCGGTAGCGTTAGTTTGCCTGACAAGGATGCCGGGGACTCGTTGCCCGGCCTCGGTCGCAAACGTGAAATGTGCTTGCAACAACCCTTCAGCCTCGCCCAGGCTTTTTTCCTCCGGCGCGAGTGGAACCAGTGGACGGTCAATCAATTTAAGAAAGGCTGTGCGCGATGAATTTTCTTTTGCTTCTGATTTGAAGATGCTGGCAAGCAAAATTAATGAAAAAGAAATGGCGCACACGAAGCAGGCAAGTCCCCATTTGTTGGACATAAATATATTTCCCACCAAATTAAATTTTGTTTTGGCTATGCCTGCAATCCGGTCAGGTAATCAAGCTTGCCCGTGCTATCGCCAATTTTTTCGGGTCTTGCGCCGAGTCCATCCAGCAACGACAAATATAAATTCGTCATCGGCTTGCCGGGAGTGTACGCGATGTGGCGTCCGGGTTTAAGGCTGCCATCGCCACGACCAGCTAACAGAATCGGCAAATCTTCGTGATTGTGTTTGTTGCCATCGCTGATACCTGCGCCATAAACAATCATTGAGTGATCCAACAGCGAGCCATCGCCGTCTTTAGTGTCTTTGAGTTTCTGCAAATATTCAGCAAACAGCTTCACGTGGAAGGTATTGATCTGCGCTACTTTTTCAATCCACTCCGGCGTGTTGCGATGATGCGTGAGCGGGTGATGCGGATCAGAAATACCAAGTTCAGGATACACGCGCATGCTTCCTTCTCGCGCAAACATCAGCGTTGAGATACGCGTCAAATCTGTCTGAAACGCCATCAACTGCAAATCGCACATGAGCTTGGAATATTCAACAAAGGTAATCGGAATGCCAGCAGGTTTTTCAATGCCCGGCGTGATTTGGCGATTATCTTTTTCGGCGGCGGCAATGCGCAACTCAATCTCGCGGATCGCGTAAAGATACTCATCAATTTTGCGCTTATCATTTGCCCCTAAATTGGTGACAAGTTTTTTCGTGTCGGACTGCACAAGGTCGAGAATGCTCTTGCGATACCCGGCACGACGCGCACGAATTTCGGGCGACAAACTCAAATCGGCAGTTCCAAACAACCGCTCGAAAACTAAACGCGGATTCACTTCCGGCGGATTCGGCGTCGTTGGCGTGCGCCACGAAATGCTGTTGGTATAGGCGCAACTATAGCCGGAATCGCAATTGCCAACGGTGCGCGAATCTTCACAGCCAAGTTCAAGTGAGGCAAATCTGGTTTTGCTGCCCACTAATTGCGCCGCCACCTGGTCAGCGGAAACGCCACCTAAAATATCTGCACCGGAAGTTTTTTTGCAATGCACACCACTCAGGAACGAAGCCCCTGCGCGTCCGTGATCACCGGGGCCATCGCCGAGCGCGTTCCCGTTTTTATCGTCCAGCCCGGACAGCACAAAGAAATCTTCGCGCAATGATTCCAGGGGTTTCAGCAGGCGCGTAAATTCATAATCTTTGCCTGTACCTTTCGGCTTCCACCAGTCAATATTGACGACGCCATTGGGAACGTAAACGAACGCCAGGCGGACAGGCGCTTTGGCCTGCGCGGTCATTGCCGGCGTCATCGCGTCAAGCATTGGCAGGGCAATCGCCGCGCCGACACCTTTCAGAAATGTGCGTCTGTGTAAATTTTTACGAGTGATGAACATATTGATCTCCGATTATAGCGATAAGGAAAATTGCGCCTTTTCGCCCTTATTTCGTGCGGGCTTCGGCAATTTTTGCAGGAGCAAGCTCATAATTTTTCAAACTTCCCCGACGCATTTGAAACGGCAAACTGTTGACAATTTCCAGCACCAGACTGGAAAATCGATAGTTACTAGCGGCGACATTGACAGCAATTTTTTTCACCGTCGGTTTATCGTAACGCTCCAGCCCACGTCCCAAACCATACGTTAACAGCTTTTCGGTCAGGCACTGCGCAAAAGCATCACGGTCAGCTTTCAGGATTGTTTTCAACTCATCCGGCCCATTGAATGACCGACCATCGGGCAGTGTGCCTGTATCGTCAACCGGAAATTTACCATCCATTGTGCGCCACGCGCCAATGGCATCAAATTTTTCCAGCCCAAACCCCAGCGGATCCATCCGTGCATGACACGAGGCGCAGGTCGAATTTTTGCGATGCTCTTCCAACTGTTGCCGCAAGGAAGCAGACGTGCCAACTTTGCCTTCGTCCAAATTCGCAACGCCCGGCGGTGGCGGTGGCGGCGGTGCGTTCAGAATATTGTCCAAAATCCATTTACCACGCAGCACGGGCGAAGTGCGCGTCGTATACGATGAAACCGTCAAAATGCTGGCTTGCGTCAGGATGCCGCCGCGTTGCGCGTTCCCTGCCAAAGAGACCTTACGAAATTCGGGTCCTTTCACATCAGGGAGGTTGTAAAGCTTTGCCAGCCGTTCGTTCAGGTAAGAATATTTGCCATCCAGAAAATCAACGATGCTGCGATCTTCGCGGACGATGCCTTCAAAAAACATTTCGGTTTCGCGCCGGATCGACATTTTCAAATATTCATCAAATTCAGGAAATTTATCTTTATCCGGTTTGGCAGATTCCAGCTTGCGCAATTCCAGCCATTGCCCACCAAAATTTTCGACGAGCGCACGCGACTTCTCATCCTTCAGCATTCGTTGCACCTGCGCCTGCAACACTACAGGTTTGCGCAATGTGCCTTTTTCCGCCGCTCGCATCAATTCCTCGTCCGGCATGCTGCTCCACAAAAAATAAGACAGCCGCGAGGCCAGTTCATACTGATTGATCGGATACCCGATTTCATTGCTCGCCGTGCCTGTGACTGGGCGCTCCTGTTCAAGGCGAAAGAGGAAATGAGGCGACACCAGCAGCGCCTGAATTGACAGGCAAATTCCCTCTTCAAACGAATCGCCTTTTTTCTGAACGAGCGCAACAAGATTTGTCAGCGGAGTGATTTCCTCAGCCGTCACAGACCGGCGATAAGCCCGCCGCGCCAGGTTACCAATAATTTTAGTTGCGCACTCCGCCTGATGATGACCATCGGTGTGCCCACAGGTATAAATCTTTTTCCGGCTGGCGAGCGTGGCACCGAGCAATTGATTGTATGGCCCACCAATATCAACTCTGCTCACGCGCACCGTGTTGACCGGAGCTTTTTCTTTCAACTTCTCATCAAATAATTTTTTGCGCCGTTCGTTTATTTCAGCGGAAACACCTTCCCGTAATTTGAATACCGGCAGCGGCGGTTCAGGTTTCTGCGAAGGGTTTTGTCCCTGAAAACTTGGCGGCAAGCCGTCATATAAATTTAAAATCGAAGCAGCAACCCAGTGTTCGCCGGCTGGAACTTTCGCCCGAAAATCCAGCGTGTTGGAATCAAAGTCCTGCTTGTTTTCGCTGAACGATGCCCGGCCTTCGGGATCAAGGTCAAGCGCCTGCATTTGTTTCCCGTCTACCCACAGTGCAAATTTCACGGCGGCTGATCCCGGCGGTCGTTGCCCATTCAGATGAAGTTTGAAGGAATATTCGCCCTCCACCGGAAACCGAAATGTGACGTGAAGCGCATTTGGCAGACTCAATCCGGTCGCGTCGTAATCCCTCAGCGGGGTAAAGCTCGGAGCATTTTTTCGTCCCTGCCCACGCAACTCGACAACGGAAGGTTTCATAACCGGAGCGCCATAGACCGCCGTCCGTGCAACTTTTTCAGCGGCGGTCAGATATTTTTCCATCAGCACGGGCGAAATCGAAAGCACGTCGCCGATATTGTCGAAACCATAACCGGAATCGTCCTGGGGAAAATCTTCGGCGGGGTTAATGTCTACGCCCAATAAATCGCGCACAGTGTTGTTGTATTCCGCCCGATTCAGGCGGCGCGCCGTAATGCGACCCGGATCAGGTTTAGTGTTCTGATCCGCACGCTCAAATTCGGCTTCGATAAATTTAGTAACAGCTTTGATTTCGGCAGCTTCCGGTTTGGGAGCGCCTTTGGGTGGCATCTCGCCTGATTGAATTTTTTGCTGAATGCGCTCCCAAGTATCACGATGTTCGAGAACGGAAGCGGCAGTTTTAAAAGTCGTAAGATTTAACCCGCCAGAAGGTTTTTTCTCGTTATGGCAGGCCACACAATAATCAGTCAGCACGGGTAAAACTGCCTGCTCAAAAGAAATGGCAGGCTGCGATTTTTGCGCCAGATTCGTCGGTGGCATTAAAGCCAGGCCAAGGAGCGGACAGCAAATTATCAATACTCGCAACAGATTTTTCTTACTCATGACGATAACGCCTGTGTTAATTCCACCTGTAAAAATAGATGGGTCTGAATCGCTTTACTCAACAAATAACGATGACGAAAACACAACGGTAAAAGTTACCACTATTTTGGCTACCGTTCGATCAATTCACGCAACGGATGCCAATAAATATTGCGTAAAGCGACTGGCCCGTGATCGCCCTGAATCATAATCGGATTCGTCGCCGCTTCGGCAAGTTCCATCGCCGCACGCGTTCCACCTTCTACTTCGACATTTTTTTGTACTGAGAGGCCATTGTGAACGACACGCAGGAATTTGGCATTTTCAGTTTTCTTTCCCTTTGCATCAAAACGTGGAGCGCGAAACCAGATGTGATACGACTGCCATTCTCCCGGACGACGCGAAGCGTTACGGCTGGGAGCGGAGCCGCCAACGCCAACATTATTAATCCAGCGATGATAGATGCCGCCGCAATCTGATGAGGTCATTTCTTCGGATGAGCCATAGCTGTCAAAAATCTGTACTTCGTAAAGCCCGTGCAAATATACGCCGGAGTTCGAGCCTTTAGCCACCATGAACTCCAGATATAATTCCATGTCACCAAACTTTTGATCGGTCACCAGATTCACGGTGCGTCCGGTTCCATTCAAAATTCGCTCACCCGGCGCAGGAGTTCCGCTCAATCGCGTCGGCCCCAGCAACCGCTCCCACGTGATTCCCGTCGTGGTGAACCATTCATTTTTGGCAGTCGGATTCATCCCGTGCCAGCCGGACAAATCTTTGCCGTTCAGGAGCGGAGTCCAGCCACTCTCAAGCAAATAAGGAGCATCGCCATGCGCTTCCCCGTCATTGGTGATGTTTTTTTGCTGGACAGCCCAGGAGAACAGCAGCGCGAATAACACAATTAATTTTGTCATTGAATATTTTGTCCTCAAACTAACCCGTCCGCTACCGCAGACGATACTGACCTAATACTTACCTTCAGCGCGTCGGCCTTTTGATTTTTTCATCTTCAGCCGTGGTATTAAATTTCTGGAAGGCATTGAATTCAAACATCACATCCCAATTCAAGCCATTAAAAACGGCGGCTTTCCCGCCTGAGTTCATCCTAATTATGCGCGGCCCCCAAATACCTGTGGCAATTTTTTGTTGCTCATAAAATAACACACTTTTGCCCGGTTTTGCGCCAGAGTTCTTTGGCGCTTTATCAAGCGGGGACGCCTCAATCCGCACAATGATTTTTTCTTTGTCATCAATCCATATCGTCCCGTGCAGGTTTTTCAGCCAGGCAAATTTCTCCGGCAATTCAGCATTCTGGCGCAATTCAAAATCTAACGCTATCGTCAATAACTCACCAAGCTTTTCATATCGCAATGCTGAAAATTCTCCATGCCTGATGAGCATGGTGGGGTCGAAACCTAAGTTGCCCACTTTCCCGTTTTCAAATCCTGAAGCCCCGGCAGTCACATAACTTGAAACCCTGGCTAACATTTCTTCCGGCTTCTGCGTTTGATTTTGATCCTGTTCCAGCACCCGCCCGGCTTCGGTTCGTTGTTGCTGAATCAACCAGTCAGGAACTTTTTTGCCATTGCTGACCATCAACACTAATTCGTGATGCGTGTGGACAGGATAGGCCTCGGAGACTTGTTCTTCTTCTTTTTCAATCCAGCCACCGCGCATCAATTTTCGTTTGGTAGCCTTGAGCGAATACGTGTAATTGAGCAGGCGGCGATACATTTTTTCGCCGTTTCTGGTGACATCGGCGAGCAATTCATCAGTTTTGAGCGTCACGGTTTCGGTCACTGCGAGGGGCGTAGCCCGCATAATTTCTTCGGCTTTTTTGCCAGTTCCGCTCGGAGTCAATTCCTCAACGTCGTCACCATTCGCGTCATTTGCATGTGTCCTGCGAGCTTCGGTTTCTTTCATCACAGGCTCGCCATCGGTACGAGCCAGTTTAAAATTAGCCCGTTCGACAACCTGTAAATTTCCGCTGCTGACAACGGCGCGAACTTCGTAATCGCCGGAGCGGAAACTCTGGGCGGGAATGGAGGCAACATAAGAAATTTTACCATTGGCATCCGCCGCCGGAAGCTCCAGTTTGCCCCGCGAAATTAACTTGCCATCGCGGTAAAATTCCAACGCCAGGCCGACCACATCAGATGATTTTTTCTCACTATAGATTTCTAAAAAGAAGGACAAGTATTGTTTGGCTGAAATAGAAATCACTTCACCCAAATTCGGCACAATTTTTCCCGTCGGCAGTAACCAGGGATTCGCATTGTTCGAGGGAACATTTTTCACGGCTTCAACGCGCTTCACGATTGCCAGGCTGCTGGTATTGAGGCCGTCAATAAAGGGCGGAACGCTCAATATTTGACGCTGGGCGCTTAATTTTTTGCCGTCCAGGTTATACAAAGCTGTTTCGATTGTCAGCGCACCGGAAGGCAACGAAAGCGGGATCGTGAAATCAAGGCTGCCAACTTTTAAGTCTTCTTCCCGTTCGTATTTTCCCTTCAACGGATACGTCGTGTTAATGCGCTGCACCATTTCACCTTTGGCATTTTTGACTTGTAGCAACAACGCCAATTTTGTTTCGTAGGTTTTGGCTATGGTGTCAGTTTGGAAATTGAGTCCGGCGATTGGCACATCTAAAGCCAAAAGATATTTTGTGTTTTGCTGGTCAGCGGAAAATCGAATGGGCAAAGAGCGATGTAAAAATGCCATCGGTAAGGCTTCGGAATTCAGAGCTTCGACAAGCAATCCTTCAGGGTTGAATTCAGGAGCAACTTCGGCGACTTTGATGGCGAAGTATCCACTGCGCGATTGAACTTTAATACCAGGGCGCAAAACTTTGACGGAAAGTTTGCGGTATTTGCCATCCATTTCAGTTTTTACAGGTGAGTAAAAAACTTCGTAGTGTCCATCTAAATCATTAGTAATTTGCTTGAGAGGCTCTTTAAAATTGTTGGTGTTAGCAATCAAAAATCCGCCAGTATTCGTTGCCAGTTCATTCAACGTATTCATCTTGTTCATGCGAATACTATTTTCACCAGTCTCAAAAGCTGACATTGAATCACGAGCGACAGGACCGTTTCCGGCTCGCATTTCTTCGCTCTGACGCAGTGCCATTCCTAATTCTTTGGAAGCTTCCGCGCTTTCCATCGTTGTAGTCAATCCTCGTGCATCAACTGCATAAATACTGACGTTGGCGCGATTGGCTTCACTCATCGCGCTTTGAAATGAGGGTACTAAAAGAGGGGGCACGACTAACCCTTTTGAGAAATACACCAGCGTTTTTCTGCCGGGTAATTTCTTTTGTTCGCGGACTAATTGAATTAACGGGTAGATTGAAAGACGCGCCTGCGTCTCGCGCTCGGCAACTGCAAGGTTGCGATAGAACCCCAGTGTAAATCTGGCGATGGCGATGCCCGACGGATCGGATGGCACTCCATTAGCATCGGTCGAAGCCGATAATGGAGTCGAAAATGATCCGCGACTACTCGCCGAAAAATCAGTCACACCGAGAGCGCTTGAATTACCATCAACGGCGGCAAGTGCGCTTAGTTGCCGTGCTGTTTCATCCGAAAATGATTCATACGGCTTTTCTACTCTCACGATTACTTTATCAATCGCCGCCTGCAATCTGGCACGGTCATTGGTGAATTGCTGAATTAAATACAACTTTTGCGCGGTGACAAAAACTCCGATCAACACATTATCGTTCAAGCTGTAGTCAATAAAATCCATCGCCGATTTGCGCACGACGGCACGGGCTTCAGTATCAAGATTGTCGAAAACCAACGTGACCAAACGCAGCGGACGCGAGGGATCAATCCGTGGTTTTTTCTGTTGTACTTCACCTGTACTGGAAGCCGCATTGCGATTTTCGTATTCGACTAATTTGAAAGTGCCTGGTGTTTGCCGGATGCCGTCTTCGTAAATTTCAATTTCTTCTGGTTTCAGGTCAAGGATGCGATTACCTTTTTTGTCACGCGCCACAAAATCAAGCATCACTTCGCTGGAGCTAATGCTCAGAATTTGTTCCTGCTCTTTCTTTTGCGCAGGCGGGTTCGCAGAAGAATTGGTTTGCGCCTTGCCCGGCAAGGAAAACGGGAAAAGAAAAATGATGAAAAGAAATAATATCAGCCAACGCATTAGGTTTACTCCGATTGGGGAAGTATAAATCTGCTCGAAAAATGGGGTCAGGTTTTTATGTCATGATTTTGTTCGCAATACAACAGAGCATCACAATTCAGCGCGTATCAACTTTCTCAACACAGAAGGTAAGTTGATCGTTTTGGACTGGCGCAAACCTGCGGGGTTCGCAATAATCATTGCGCATTTTGCAAATATCATTTTCAGAACAGGTCATAAATTTTGTGGTCAAACTTCTTTTGGTTGGAGCAGGCGGTTTTGCAGGTTCAGTAATTCGTGCGTTGCTCAGCAATTTTGTACAACAGGCCAGCGCCAGCAGCTTCCCTTTTGGCACGCTCGCCGTCAATGTCATCGGCTGTTTCGTCATCGGCTTCCTGGCACAGCTTGGCGAAGCCCGCGAAATATTTTCTGCCGACACTCGTGCCTTTATTTTCGTCGGCATCCTGGGTGGCTTCACAACGTATTCATCGTTTGGAAATGAAACGGTCAACCTGTGGCGCGGCGGAGCAGGTTGCCAGGCGCTGGCAAATATCGCCGCGCAACTTTTGCTGGGACTGAGCGGCGTTTTTATTGGCCGAATGATCGCCACAAGAATTTTTGGTTAACTGAACTTCCGAAAGGTTTCTGTCGTATGGCAGGCTTATGAAACTACTGCTCCGATGGGCGTTCATCGCCATTTCACTTTTTGCAGCGGCTTATTTTGTGGACGGCATTCGCATCAGCGGCAACGGCTGGTTCGTGTACGCAGCAATGGCGGTCATTTTATCCATCGCCAATATGCTGATTCGACCGATCCTAAAATTCTTCTCGTTCCCGCTGATGATTATTACGCTGGGACTTTTTACGTTTGTGCTTAACGCCATAATGCTGTGGCTCTCGTCCTACATCGCCGTACATTATTTCCAGGTTGGGTTTTATGTGGATGGTTTTATCCCCGCGCTGCTCGGCTCGTTAGTCGTAAGTGTAGTCTCGACGGTGCTGTCGTGGTTTTTAGAAAGTAATGAAAATTGAGGCTTGATTGTAGTCAATCTATTTCGCTTATTTCCGCTTCCCAAATCTTCGCATCAACGTTGCCGTCAATTGTTCCAACTCATGAACGCGCAATAATTTCGCTGCAACACCAAACACAATCACGCCTACGCCAACTGCTACGCCAACGTTGAGGATACGGGCGAATAATTTTTCAGCGCCGAGTAAATGCACAACACCTGCGCTCACGAAATAACACGCTACGCCCATTAATAAAGCAGCGACTAACACTTTGACAAATGTCAGTAATAATCCTCGCCCTTCGATGCCGCCCAGTTTTTTTCGCAGGAAGAAAAATAATAACGAGAAATTGATGATGGCTACGGCGGAAACTGAGAGCGCCAGGCCGCGATGACCGATGCCGAAATATTCGATGGAAAGTTTGGCGACGAAATAATTGGTGATGATCGAAAGGACGCTCGCCATCATTGGAATCCGCGTATCTTTCAAAGCATAAAAAGCTGGCGCTAAAACTTTGATCGCGGAGTACGCCGTTAAGCCAAGCGCGTAAAACATCATCGCATCGGCAGTTTGATGCGTGTCCGAGGCCGTAAACCTGCCACGTTCGTAAATCATACCGATGATCGGTTTAGCTAATACTACTAATCCAATCGTCGAAGGAATCGTCATCAGCATTGTCAGGCGCAACGAGGAGGCAATGGTTTTTCTGAACTCATCAAGTTTGCCTTGCGCGGCTTCGCGGGCAGTTTTCGTAATCGTCGCGGTTGAAATTGCGACGCCAAAAACTCCGATAGGAAACTGGATCAAACGAAATGCATAGTTGAGCCACGACACCGGCCCTTCGCCTAAACTTGAAGCGAAATTGGTACTCACCAAAACATTCACCTGCACGGCAGCGGCGCCAATAATCGCAGGAGCCATCAGCTTCATCACCTGTCGCACGCCTTCATCACGAAAACTTAAAACAGGTTGCCAGCGATAGCCGACTTTGCGCAAACTTGGCACTTGCACCAGCCATTGCAGCAGCCCGCCAATTAACGTACCAATCGCCATCCCGATAATGGCACGAGCGGCGGAAGCCTGACTGAGTTCGGGCTGTTGTTTGTGAATGATTGCCGCAGCAATTTGCGCGATGTAATCAGGTGCTAACAGGTAGGCGCAAAATAATCCGCCGAAGATTGAACCGACATTGAACATCGTGGAGGCCGAAGCCGGAACGCCAAAAATTCCTTTGGTATTGAGGACGCCCATCGCTACCGCAGCGAGCGAGATCATCAATAAAAACGGGAACATGATGCGCGTCATCTGGACTGCCAGATCAAACGTCAACTGCGCTTTGACAGGATCAGTCACACCACGGCGTGGATTTATATCCATCAATAAATGAACAATCTGCGGCGAAAAAATAATGCCCAGCAACGCGATGACGGAAAGAACTAT
>JANMKB010000317.1:0-15359 GCA_031371805.1 Blastocatellia bacterium
TTCCACACGTACTCGTGCGCCAGTTCGTGCGCGACGATGCCGCGAATTTCTTCGTCACTCGTGATTAACATCAGGCGCGTAGTAATGAAGAGGACAGCACGATCAACCAAATAGGCTTTCGGCTGATCTGACCACAGCACATAAATCGGCATCCTGCTGCGGTCGTGGTAATCCAGCACGGGTTGCAACGCGGCTTTAAGTTGGTCAACTCGCTTGTTATTTGCAATCTGGAGGTTCTCTGACTCCACTCGCTTTTGCACGATGATGTTGTTGGACAGGTTAGCTGGTTGCCGCATCTGCTTCAACCGCTCCCGTAATGTGGGGCGCGTCAGATCGCCGAGGCGTGCGAGGGCTATTGTTACTTCAATCCCTTCCGGTAATTCCGCCTGCTTGCGGTTGGGTTTTGGGGCGGTATTATGCAGCGATTGTCCGGTGATGGTGAGGGTGAACACAATGATAAAAGTGATGGAAAGGGGGCTTGACTTACACATGAAATTTTCCTGCGTGCGCCAGACACACGAATCCCGATCAGCCAGAAGGCTGTGCGCCGACGTTGCGATTTAGGGGTTACTGAGGGCGGGTTGTTACAATCCGCCTACGACTACAACGAGTTGCTCATTGCAAGACGAACGATAGGCGGAAGGCTTCCGAAAAGTCCTGAACGGGCGATGGAAAGAATCCGAAAAATATCCTGACGAGTTCCTAAAGAAATCCTGAGAGGGTTATGAGTGAGGAAATAAAAGGTTTATACGATTTCGATCTCTTACGACTCTCGCATAAAGCTTCCAGTCGTGTAAAAATCAGAAAGCTTTCACAATTTTAGGAGTCAAAAAGAAATCATGAAAAACTTATTTCTGATCTCAATCTTGTTATTGTCATTCGCAGGCGTCGCATATGCGCAACCGCGCGCGGCACAACCCACCAAAACACTCACCACCGAAGAATACGAACCGAAATCTTCGCTCGTCACCAAAGAAACCAAAGTTGATCGCTCGAAATTTCCTTTCGTAGATGTTCACAGTCATCACGGCAATCTCGCGCCGGAATATGTGGATGGCTTAGTCAAAGACATGGATTCGATGAACATGAAGGTGATGGTGAATTTGAGCGGCGGCTCCGGCGAACGCCTGCAAAAATTGATCGCGGCGATGAAAGGGCGTCACCCGGATCGCTTCATTGTGTTTGCGAATATGACGTTTGATGATATCAACGAACCGGGCTACGGCGAGCGTCAGGCAAAGCGTTTGGAACAAGACGTGAAGAATGGCGCGCAAGGGCTGAAGGTCTTCAAAAATTTTGGCATGGATATGAAATACAAGAACGGCGAGCGTGTCAAAGTTGACGATCCAAATTGGGACCCGGTCTGGGCGATGTGCGCGAAGCTGAAAATTCCGATCCTGATTCACATTGCCGAACCGAACGTGTTCTTTGATCCGATTGATAAATATAACGAGCGCTGGCTGGAGTTGAATCAATTTCCGCAACGGGCGCGGCCACCGGAAAAATACCCTGCGTTCGAGACATTAATGACCGAGCGCAATCACATGATTGCCAAAAATCCGAAGACGAATTTCATCCTCGCGCATCTCGGTTATCACGGCAACGATCTGGCACGGCTCGGTAAATTGTTTGATACCTATCCGAATGTTTATGTAGACAATGCGGCAGTGTTGGCGGAACTTGGACGACAGCCGTATGCGGCGTATGATTTTCACGTCAAGTATCAGGATCGAATTTTGTTTGGCAAAGATATTTACGAAGTCAGTGAGTATCGCGCTTACTTTCGGGTGTACGAAACACGCGATGAGTACATTGAATATTACCGCAAACGTCACGCGTTCTGGCGGATTTATGGCTTCAAGTTACCGGATGAGGTTTTGAAAAAAATCTATTACAAGAATGCGGTGAAATTGATTCCTGGCTTGAACCCAAAATTATTTGAAAAATAAAATAATAGAACGCGGATGATGCAGATTTAGCGGTTTGGAGCGGATTTTTTTAGCAGAAGCAATAGCAATGATTACCAAAAACAATATCTGCGTAAATCTGCTAAATCTGCTAAATCTGCATCATCCGCGTTCTATTCCCCTTCAACATGCACAAACTCGCATTACGCGGTGGCGCTGCTGTCCGCACGAAACCATTTATAAGCTGGCCTGTTTACGACGAGCGTGAAGCACAAGCTTTGCAATCTGTTCTCGCAAGTCGTAACTGGGGTGGCTATCCGTATCCTAACGATCACGCCCGTGAGTTCGCACAAAAATTCGCGGACTATCACGGCGCAAAATATGGCGTCGCGGTTGCCAACGGCACAATTTCTTTAGAACTCGCGCTCAAGGCTGCGGGCATTGGTTACGGCGACGAAGTGATTGTTCCAGCGTACACGTGGGAAGGCACGGCGGCGCCGGTTTTGTTTTGCGGCGCAGTGCCTGTTTTTGTAGACGTTGACCCAAATACCTATTGCCTTGACGCAAATTTAATTGAAGCTGCGATTACGGAAAAAACGAAAGCTATCGTTCCCGTGCATTTGGGTTTTCGCTTTGCTGATATGGATCGCATCATGAAAATCGCGGCGCAGCATAATCTTTTCGTGCTGGAAGATTGTGCGCATGCACACGGCGGCAAATGGCGCGAAAAAGGCGCGGGCGCGACCGGACACGCAGGCAGCTTTTCGTTTCAAACCAGCAAGTTGATGACCGCAGGCGAAGGCGGCATTATCATCACCAGCGACATTGATTTAGCCGATCAGGTGATTCGTTTGGCGAATTGCGGTCGTCCCGCACGACGTGAAAGTAAAGAAAATCCGGCACTCGGTTATAACTATCGGATGACCGAATTTCAGGCGGGGGTTTTGCTCGCACAATTGGAACGATTGCCGGAACAAACCGCACGACGCGAACGCAACACAACATATTTGGCAGAAAAGCTGCAACGCGTGGAAGCCCTGTCAATATTGCCCCGTGACGTGCGCATCACGACGCAGGCAAGCTATCATTTTGTCTTTAAATTTCATTCTAATCTCTGGCAAGGCATTCACCGTAACGCCTTTGTCGCCGCGCTCAATGCTGAAGGAATTCCGAGTGACGGGCGCTTTTATGAAGCGGTGTACAAATCTTCGCTGTTCAATTTTAAAGCTGAAAAATTTCCGGCGTGGGCGGCGGCAAAACGTGAATTTAATTGTCCCGTAGCCGAATGCGCAGGCTACGATGAATCCGTCTGGTTGCCACATCAAATTTTCCTGGGTGACGAAAACGATATAGATGATGTCATCACAGCTATCGAAAAAATTCGTGCGAATATGGAAGAGTTGATTGGCTACGAAGATGAAGCAATTCGAGTGCAGGCGATGTCGCGCGCGCAACGGGCATTACTGGAAGCAAAACCACCTTATTAAAAATTAAACGCCGGGAGTCACCATGAAACGATTAGGCATAGGTTTTATCGGCAGTGGATTCATCACAAAATTTCACATCAAATCTTTTGTCGCTGTGCGCGATGCGGACATTAACGGTGTTTGGAGTCCGAACAAAAAACACGCGGAAGAAACGGCGGCGCTCGCACGTGAATTACGCGTCGGCAATGCCCAGGCCTTCAAAACTATTGAGGACATGGTTGCATCACCTGACATTGCTGCGATTTGGATTTGCGGCCCGAATCACAAACGCATCGAAAATCTGGAAGCCATTGTCAAAACAATCAAATCCGGCAAAGGTTCACTGCGCGGTATTGCGATTGAAAAACCACTGGCACGGAATGCCGCCGAAGCGAAAAAAGTTGTCGAGCTAATCGAAGAATGTGGTGTGTTGCACGGTTATTTGGAAGATCAATTATTTGAACCCGGCATTGTGAAAGGCCGCGAAATTATTTGGCGACGGGCGGCGGCTTTAACGGGTCGCCCATACTTAGCACGCGCCGCCGAAGAACACAGCGGCCCGCACATGCCGTGGTTTTGGCAGGGCGATTTACAGGGCGGCGGTGTGCTCAACGATATGATGTGCCACAGCGTCGAAGTCGCACGCTTCCTGCTCACTGATCCCACCAAAAAACGCAGCAGTGTACGCCCGACAAAAATTTCGGCCACAATTGCTTCGCTGAAATGGTCGCGGCCTGAATACGCGAAATTGCTCAGGAAAAATATGGGCAAAGAGGTAGATTACCTGCAACGACCGTCCGAAGATTTTGCACGTGCGACAATTCATTACGAGGACGATGCGGGCTTGCCGTTAATTGCCGAAGTGACTACGTCGTGGAGCTATGTTGGCGCGGGTTTGCGGCTCAGCACAGAATTGCTAGGGCCGGAATATTCGATGCACCTTAATTCATTGGACACAGGCCTGAAACTTTTTTTCAGCCGCGCCGTCAAAGGCGATGCAGGCGAAGATTTAGTCGAAAAACAAAATGCTGAACAGGGACTGATGCCCGTCGTAGCGAGCGAAACTACGGAGTACGGCTACGAAGCCGAAAACCGTCATTTTGTGCATTGCTTTTTGGACGGCATACAACCAGAAATTGATGTATATGCGGGATTGGAATGTACGCAATTATTGATGGCGGCGTATATGAGCGCAGAGCAGGAAAAGACTGTCGCGTTCAATCCGAAGAAGATTGAAAAATTTATTCCTGCGGTGGCAAAGGGAACATGGAAACCGTGAAATAGTATTGAAGTTGTGATGGAAATCGGCACAGATTTTTTCAAGACAGTCTTTCGCTGGCAGCGCGGACGACAAAATTCCGGCTATGACAAAATGCTGCTGTGGCAAAGCTGGCTGCCAATCCTGTTTGATTTGTATTTGTTGCGCTACCCTGAAGGTTCTGAAGTTCCGCCGCATCATGATGAAGTAAGTTTCGGGCGACATTATCGGCTGAATATTATTTTGACGCAGGCGAAAAAAGGGGGCGACTTTTATTGCGCAAATCCAATTTTCGCAACGCAAAGAATTAAAATTTTCCGCCCTGATATAAATGAACACTCCGTTTCACGCGTAGAAAAAGGAACACGCTATGTGTTTAGCCTGGGTTGGGTAAGGCGCGAAAGAAAAACATGACGCTGGCAGGTTGCAAAATTATCCTCGTACATCCGCGTGATCCCAACAACATTGGCGCGGCGGCGCGGGTGATGAAAAATTTCGGGCTGTCGGAATTAGCTGTCGTCGCTCCGCATCCACCAATTTGGGATGAAGTTGTTGCGGCTGTCAACGCGGATGATGTTATTAAAAATGTTCATGTCACAAACACGCTGGCGGAAGCCGTTGCGGATTGCACAATGGTGATTGGCACAAAAGATCGCACCAGATTCCCTGCTCCGATCATCACGCCCGCAGAATTATCAAATTATCGCTATGAAAAACTCGCGCTTGTTTTCGGCGCAGAGAAACACGGGCTGACAAATGATGATTTAAGTCATTGTCATTATGTGTTGCGGGTTCCAACGCAGGCTGCTTGCCCTTCAATGAATTTGGCACAGGCGGTAGCGATTTGTTGTTACGAATTACGACGCGAAGATGCATCCGAAATTTCTGCCCCGAAGATTGCTGCAGCTACGGCTGGCGAAATTGAAGCAGCCCTAACAAATATCACTGAAACATTAGCAATTGCGGGTTTCATGCGCGATGACAATCAATCATCTCTCACGCAGGAATTACGACAAACATTGCTGCAAGGTAAATTGACTGCACGCGAAATTACTTTATTGCACGGGGCGCTGCGGCAAATTAAGTGGAAGATGGAGAATAAATAAACAGGGCCGATAATTACACCGCAAGAACCGGATAGATTCATTTTTGACTGTCGCTTATTATTGTCGTCAGAGGTGAACTGTATGAATAACGAAACGCAATATTGGCAGGCGCTGCAAACCCGTGACGCGAATTTTGATGGCGTATTTTTTTATGGCGTAACATCGACAGGAATTTATTGCCGTCCGACTTGTCCTTCAAAATTGCCGAAGCGCGAAAATGTTTTGTTCTTTGTGTTGCCGGAAGCAGCGCAATTATCCGGCTTTCGTGGTTGTTTACGCTGCCAGCCAAAACAAGCTGTCTCCCATCATCCACAAGCAAAATTAATCCAACAAATTTGTGCGGCAATTTCTGCCACGCCTGAAACGGCAGCAAATTTAGCAACACTCAGCACACAAACCAAACTCAGCCCGGCGCATTTGCAACGAGTTTTCAAAAAGCTGATGGGCATTTCGCCGCGCCAGTATGCCGAGGCGGTGCGGATTTCATATTTCAAAGCACAGATCAAAAATGGCAGTGATGTTACTGCCGCAATGTACGAAGCGGGGTTTACCTCCAGCAGCAGACTGTACGAAAAGGCTGCCGCACAACTGGGGATGACTCCGGCAACGTATCGCAAAGGAGGAAAAACAATGAGCATCAATTACACAATTACTGATTGCAGCCTGGGAAAATTATTGGTGGCCACCACTGAACGCGGAATTTGTGCGGTAACGCTGGGCGATTCGATTGAAAGTTTGACGCAGGCTTTATCTGAAGAATTTCCTCAGGCTGCAATTTGTAGTGATGAAAAAAATCTGGGTGCAGCAATAACGGCATTGCTCAATCATTTGGCCGGGCAACAACCACAGCTTGATTTACCGCTGGATGTTCAGGCGACGGCTTTTCAAAAAAGAGTGTGGGAAGAATTGCGCCGCATTCCTTATGGGCAAACGGCTTCGTATACAGAAATTGCCCGATGGCTCAATCAGCCAACCGCCGCACGTGCGGTGGCACGCGCCTGTGCTACAAATCCGATGGCGCTGATCAATCCGTGCCATCGTGTGATTCGCGGCAATGGCGAATTAAGCGGCTATCGCTGGGGGATCGAACGGAAACAAAAATTACTGGCACAGGAACGGGAGGCTGTGCCAGCCAGCGTTGCAGGTTAATCAGGCTGCGCAAATTCAGTTATTTCCTTAGCAAAATCATCCGGTTCCCGCTTTTCCATCGCACCTTAGCTACCTGACTTGACCGTCGCTTTCCTCGCCGCTTTTTCTTATCTCAAATATGTCTTTTCGCTCACTTTCCGGGCCATAACCTGTGGCGCTCGTTTTGTGCCAATTTCATCATTTATTCAGAGTATCCCCACAACACTCAAGGCCCTGGTCTTGCTCGTCTTAATTTGCGTAATCGCCGGAATGCGAATGTCTGAAAAAATAAATGAGTTAGCGGGAGACCTTGAATGAACCTGAAATTATTGAATAAGCAGAGTGTTAATGGCTTCATTGTTCAAATTCTATGTCTGATCTTATGTGTTGGTGCGACACCAGCCAGTCGCCTGACGGCCACTCCGGTAACACAATCCGGCACATGCACAGTGACAATTTCTGACGCAAACAAAAAACTTTCGAGTCAGTTACTAAAAACGCTTGCGGTCAAACCACTGCTGCGGCTTCCCTGGACGATTCCGGGACTGGACGGAATGCCTGATCGCGTTGACGTTCTGATTCTGGCCTCAGGTTCTGATCCTGAGCTGACAGAATTGCGCCAGGCGGTGATTAATGCTGGTGGGACAGTTTATTACAAATTCCTTTCCGTCAATGGTCTGTGGGTTATGCTGCCGGCTGATCAGGTTATTCAGATCGCTCAGCGTTGCGATGTCACGAGGATTGTGCCCAATCATATGACGCGCAGCAGCAGCATTGATTTGCCAGCCACAACTGGTGCGGCTTCGGCGTGGAGTTTTTCAGCCAAAGACAATGAAACCCAGGGACTTGACGGCAGTAATGTGGGTATTGCCATCCTTGATTCAGGGATCATGAAAACGCATGCGGCTTTTGCCGACAAGGATGGCCGCTCGCGGGTTAAATACAGTGTTGATATTACAAAAACCTATCATCTGGTGACGGAACCTGCTCTTAATGCGACGCAACTTGTCACTGGCGATTACGCGTCATTATCCAAACCGGGGTCGCTGGGATGGACATTGGGCGATCTGCTGATTAGCACAATGCTGGATGTAGCGCCTGATTTATACGGACACGGAAGCCATGTGGCGGGAGTTGTGGCCGGGCGTGGCATCAAAAATGGCAGCCGGCTGGATTATGCGGGAATTGCCCCGAATGCCAATCTTTATGATGTCAAAGTATTAAATGATTACGGCCAGGGTTCGGTCAGTGATGTGCTCAAAGGGATTGACTGGGTTATTACCAGCAGCAAAAAATATAACCTCAGAATCATGACACTGAGTCTGGGGACGGATTCCACCGAATCCTACCAGACAGACCCCTTATGTATTGCGGTGCGGAATGCAACCGCCGCCGGTATCACCGTCATTGTCGCGGCGGGCAATTACGGCAAAGCAACGGATGGCACAGAAATTTACGGAAGCATTGCTTCGCCTGGCAATGAGCCTTCCGCCCTGACGGTCGGTTCCGTCAATCCGCATGAGTCGAATGTTCGCAGCGATGACACGATTAATAATTTTAGCTCGCGCGGCCCCACACGTGGCGGCTATCAGGATGAACAGGGAGTTTTCCATCACGACAATCTGCTCAAACCTGATTTGGTAGCGCCCGGATATAACATAGTTTCAGTCCAGGCCTCAGCCAATGGTAAGTTCAATCGCCTCTGCACCGATTACCCGCAATTGCGTTTGAATAGCACAAATCAGACGCCAACCAATGCAGACCTGATGCGCCTCAGTGGTACTTCAGTTGCCACGCCCATTGTGGCAGGCGCGGTGGCGCTCCTCCTGCAAAAAAATCCCGGCCTGACGCCACCGCTGATCAAAGCAATTTTGCAATACACGGCTCAACAGCTTCCCAATGCGGGGATTCTGAAACAGGGAGCAGGGCAACTTAACATTCCAGGTGCGCTCAAATTAGCTGGTGTCCTGAGAACCGATCTCAAAGATGTCATTGCGGCGGGAACAATCAAACCAGGTGACGCGCTACTGGCAAGTGGCAAATTGCTACCAGCTCAAACTTCGACCGTCGCAGGCGAAAAATTTAATTGGGGTGGTTACATTATGGCTGGTGGCAGTCATATCCTGTCAGGGAAGGAACTCTTCAAAAAGTATCAGCCAATTTATGATCCCAGCGTGGTTTGGGCCAATCACTGGGTGAGAAAGTATTCATTGGTTTACAGCTCATCTTACGTGAGCGATTTTGTAGAAAGCTCGCTAAATAACACCATACTGATAACTCCCGGTGTCATTTCCGCTGACCAGGTACTCAGCATTTATGGACCTTTTATCACCGGAGAAATGCTCGCGCTGGGAAGTACTTCCAGTTCTGGCATTGCTCTCGCTGATGGCATTGCTTTGGCTAATGGCATTGCTCTCGCTGATGGCATCGCACTGGCTGACGGCATTGCCCTCGCTGACGGCATTGCTTTGGCCGATGGCATCGCTCTCGCTGATGGCATCGCTCTCGCTGATGGATTGCCCAGATTAGGTGAATAAAGTATCACCGAAGTCTGAATCTGAATTGAACAGGGTTGACGTCGAAAGTTCTTAGCGCTTTCCGCGTCAACCTATTTTAGGATTAAAAAAAGATGAAGCTATTCACTGAATTAGCCGAGTACAGCCCGGTCACCCGGTTTTACTGGGGGGCAACAATTTTTACCGGAGTTGTGACCTTAAGCTCCACCTTCCCCCACCTGATCTTTATGGGCACCACTATGTGGCTGCACCTGATCTTGCTGGCGGTAATCGTTTTTCTGACCGGCTTATTTCCCGTGCGAATTCCCGGCACTAATTGCGTCATTACTCCCAGCGATATTTTCATCTTTCTTAGTTGCCTGTTATTAGGCGCGCCTGCCGCGACACTGATTGCCGGGATTGATAGTTTTGTGGCGTCTTCCCGCGCTTTAGGTAAGTGGAGTACACGGCTTGCCAGTTCGGCAATTAACGCCCTTTCAATGTTTTCATCAGCCCACTTATTTCAGTGGCTACTCAATGTGCTGGCACAAACCTCATTCAGCACTAAAACAACGTTCTTTGTTTCCCTGTTGCTCTTTGCGACGACTTACTTTTTTCTGACCTCATTGCTAATGGCAACATATTCTGCCCTGAAGCAAAACAAATCGTTATGGCAATTCTGGTGGTCGAATTATGCCTGGATTAGTACGACCTATCTTTCCAGCGCTTCGATGGCCGGGATCATTTACCTCGGACTGGAACATTATGGAATAGTCGCACTGCTGGCAGCTTTCCCAATTATGGCAGTCGTTTTCACGACGACTCATTTTTATTTTCGGCAGGCTGATGAGCACGAAAAGGCGCAACACCAGCGCGTTGAAGCCGCCGAAGCTCAGGCCGTGCTGGCCAAAAAACATTTGCAGGAAATGCAGGAAAGTGAAGAGCGTTTCCGCAATGCCTTCGACCTTGCCGCCATTGGCATGGCACTGGTCTCGCCCGTGGGAAAATGGTTGCAGGTCAATGACTCGTTAGGTCAAATCCTGGGGTATTCCGAGACAGAATTGTTAGCGACAGATTTTCAAACGCTGACGCATCCTGACGATCTTGATTCCGTCCGTCGGGGGATCGCGCAATTACTGATTGGACATATCTCCACCAGTCAGATTGAACACCGCTTCCTGCACCAGCTTGGTCATATCGTCTGGGTTTCGTTGAGCGCTTCCTTGATTGGCGAAACAGAAACACAAGCCCGCCGCCTCATTTTTCAGATTCAGGATATTACTGATCGGAGACGAGCCGAATCCCGTTTATTCCACGACGCATTTCATGATGCTTTGACCGGATTGCCGAATCGTGCGCTCTTCCTCGACCATTTGGAATTGGCCATGGCCCGCACGCAACGTCATCCAGAGCGCTGCTTCGCGGTTCTCTTTCTGGATTTTGACCGCTTCAAAATCGTGAATGACAGCCTCGGTCATCTGGCTGGTGATGAGTTGCTGATTGAAGTGGCACGACGGTTGCGAAATGGGATCCGGCCTGATGATACGATTGCGCGCTTAGGAGGCGATGAATTCACCATTCTGTTAGAGGAAATTCAGGGAGCCGAGGAAGCTATCGCCCTCGCAGAGCGCATTAAGCAGATGCTCCTGGAGCCAATTAAACTGACGGCCACGGAGGTTACGATTACCGCCAGTATTGGCATCGCCTTCAACTCCACCGGTGAGCAGAAACCCGAAGAAGTGCTGCGCGATGCAGACACCGCCATGTATCAGGCCAAATCACATGGCAAAGCACGGCACGCATTATTTGATCAGAGTATGCACGAGCGCGCCCTGACGCAGTTAAAACTGGAAAATGATTTGCGCCGCGCTATCGAACGACAGGAATTTTTTCTCGTCTATCAACCTATCGTGTCACTTGAAGATGGACACCTCCAGGGCTTTGAAGCCCTCGTGCGCTGGCAACATCCTGAGCGCGGCTTTATTAATCCGGGCGATTTTATTCCGGTTGCCGAAGAAACCAGCTTGATTATTCCACTCGGGCGCTGGGTGATGGAACAAGCCATTACCCAAATGCAACAATGGAAAGAATTGAGCGGTGACCGCCCCCTGACGATGAGCATCAATCTTTCGGGCAAGCAATTAGCGCAGGACGAAATCGTTGAATGCGTAACCAGCGCCTTAAGTAAAACGGGCTTAAGTGCGCAACATTTAAAGCTGGAAATCACGGAAAGCATCCTGATGGAAAATATTGAAATCGTCGTTTGTAAACTCAATCAGTTGCGCGAACTTGGCATCAAACTCAGTATTGATGATTTTGGGACGGGCTATTCTTCACTCAGTTATTTACATCGCCTGCCAATTAATACGCTCAAAGTTGATCGGTCTTTTGTCCTGCGCATGGCGGATAACAACGAAAACGCCGAAATCGTCCGCACGATTGTGACACTCGCAAATACGCTGAAGATGGATGTCATCGCCGAAGGAATTGAAACCAAAGATCAGCTTCGGCAATTACAAAAACTGGGCGTCGAGGGTGGACAGGGCTATTTGTTTGCCCGCCCAATGAATGCCGAGGCCGCGACAATCATTGTGACCCAGATGCAAACCTGGCAGGCGTTCCTGCCAATGAGTGAGCAGGTTTTTCAAGCCCCGGCTTTGGCCGCTACCTATACAATGTAATTTCGCTCGCTGAGGTAATAATGCCAGAGAAAACGCGCCGCGATAGCGCGATACGGTTTCCACTGCACGCCTATCTCTGCAAATTCCCGGGGCGACGGACGAGTGGGTAATTGCTTAATTTTTTGCAGCGCTACCAATAAAGCCAGATCACCCGGCGGCCACACATCAGGCCGCCGCAAAGCCATCAGTAAATAAATATCCGCCGTCCAGTCACCAATGCCTTTGCGTTGCTTCAGTACAAATCGCACTTCGTCATCAGACATGGCTGGCAACAATTCCAAATCAAGCTGTCTGGTCATAATTGCTTCGGCGAGCAAACGTGCGTACAAAGTCTTTTGCCGACTAAAGCCAATCGTTTTCAAGGCAGCGTCATCAAGCGTAAGAAAATTTTCCGGCGCAATGTTTGTCAAAGCCAAAGTGAGCCGATTATAAGCAGCCTTAGCCGAAGCAAGGGAAACTTGTTGTTCGAGGATAATGTGAATGAGGGTGGCAAAGCCCGGCTCCCGCGCCCATAACGGCGGTGTACCGTTCTGTTGCAGGAGACGAGCAAAATCAGGCTCGCTTGCCGCCAGTTTTAGAGCATTGACGGCAAGCGATTTTTCATCCAGTGGTTTGGGGACGTTATTGTGTTTTGGCATCACTGGGCATTTTGACTAAAACTGTCCTGCCGTCAAGCAGCAACAACGTATCGCTGCCTAAAGCCAGAATTCCCTGCCGTCCTTCTTTAACCAATTGCGCGACAAATTTATCAAACGCGGCGGAGCCGAATTCGATTTCGGAATCTGCTTTGATTGCTTTGTCGCTGCTCATCAGTTGCGCATCAACCCATTGATTATTGCGGCGGAAAAATGTGCGGTCAGCGATTTGCTGGACGTTGGTGATTTCTACCTGATTCATTTTTTGATCATAGAATCTGTTCGAGCGATTTAACGCCACTTGTTTATCCTGTGCGGTAATATTCACTGATTGCGACACACCCCCTACGCCGCTTCGTACGCCCATCGCATCGGCTTCAAGTTTGCGCTTGGCTGTTTCTCTGATGATTTCCTGGCGCGGCAATCGGCTCTCCGCCATTTCACCTTCGGTCGCCAGGAACGCCGTGTATTCAGTCAAAATTCCAAATTTAGTTGAGAGTCGCACGATCTCATCTACCAATTCTTTGAAACGCGGATCGGCGGCTGGGCGCATGGTTCGATCCGCGCCCATTTGTCGAATCTGATCAATCAGGTACGCAATTTTACGATTCGCCCACAAGCGCGGCACATACGAATTGCGCGTTGTAGCCCTGTCCACATTGAACTTAAATTCAAAGCTGCGTGGCGTACCCAGATAATTCCCATTAATCTTAAACCGCAACGGAGCTTCACCCTGATATTGTCCCAGCAACACTAATTGGTCGCCTTCAAATAAATCGTTGAGTTCGTTCGGCAGCAAATCTTTGACCGCTCGCGTAGTCACTTCGCCCTTTGCATCAAGCATCGCCAGCTTTGGATCGGACAGCACCGGCCCCGACAAACGACGAAAAACTTGTGAGACTTTTGACTCGACATCTTCTTTTGGCAAGACGAAAGTGCTGGCTCCGCGTGACTCGTTCGCCATCGCATTCAGTAACGGCGCGTTCACATCAAAGCCCACGCCAAAAGAAAAAATGCGGCGATTGAATTTGTTGGCTTGTTTGACGGCTTCACGAATTCCGGTTTCAGATCGTTCGCCAACGGTTGGCAAGCCATCCGTCAAAAATAAAACTAACGGCAAAGTTTTGGCGGTCGGTTGCGGACGCAAAGCCTCAACTACTGCATCACGAATGTTCGTGCCTCCGGCAGCATTGATGCGGCGAATGTAGGCGCGGGCCTCTTCGGTACTTTGCGAATTTTTCACGACGGCTTTTTCGGCAAACGACGCTACGGAGTCGGAATAATCAATGATATTGAAATATTCCCCGTCTTCGAGTCCATTGACGACTTGCAGTGCAGCAGCACGTACCTGTTGAATTTTCTCACCTTCCATACTGCCCGAACGATCAATCACTAGCGTGACTTCGCGCTTGATGCTCACGGATTTTTCCGGTCGCGTCGCCGGAACACCAGCCAGCAATAAGAAATATCCGCCACCAATCGAAGCGTCAGGATAAGCTAGTAAAGTCGCAGTCAATCCGTTCTTTTCGATCAGGTACGACAAGCGAAACGATCCCGGTTCCAGCTTTGTATTATCGCCCAAACTAATTCTGGCGCGGTCTTTGCCAATGCGTGTCGTACTGATTTGGTGCGTCGGCGAATACACCGTAGAGATGGGTTGCTTCGCGTCAATCTCTACGGAGATCAGCCAGGGAATTGTTTGCGATGAAAACGATTCGCTGCGCGGCAAAACATAATCAATTCGTTCGCCATCGGCAGGCAAAAGATTTTCGTACACGAGTGTGACTTTTTGCGTCCCGTTGGCAGGAATCGGGAAGACGCTGGAACGCACCAGATTGTAACCCGCGAATTCCAGCAACGCCGGATCGCGCATTTTGTTGACGATGGAGCCATAGATGGCTTCGGCTTCGGACTTCGGTAAAATCTTCGCGTTCGGTTCTTTGCTCACGCCATCAAAACCAAAGCTGCGAATCGTCGCCGCGTCCGGCACAGGCACGAGCATTTGCGCTTCCTGTGGACGCGGCGTATTGTTCCGCAAAGAAATTTCCATCGTTGTCGTAGCGATTTGCTGTTGAATATTGACGTTAACGGAAACGCTGCTGATTTGGACAGGTTGCGGCATCGGACGCGGACACGGATAACAAATCACGCGGGATTGCGGAATGATGATGTTGACAGAATCAGAGGGAATTTCCTGAGCAAAGGCGCAGGCAGTGAGAAAAACCAGTGAGAAAAATAAGCCGATGGTGCGTAAGTTCATAATTTCTTCCTTTGAAAAAGTTGTAGGGAAACAAGCCGTCAGAAGTATTGAACGCCTGCAGAAGAAAGTCTTGCAAAATTATTTGCGGAAAACTGAAGCGTAAGCGCGCACCGGAAAAGTCCCAAATTTTTCAATCTTCACTGGCACAGCAGAAAATTGAAACCCGGCAGCGGGCAATTGCTCCAGATTACACATATGCTCGACAATTGGAATTTCTGCACCCAGCAAAATTGTGTGCGCAGGCCGCGTCAAATCCGCGATGTCATCAATGTTGTACGAATCAATCCCCACCAACGCCGCGCCTTCATCCGCCAAATATTGTGCGGCTTCGGCGGTCAATAATGGATGATTACCTGACCAGTATTCTTCTGTGTTCCAATGTATCGACCAATCCGTGCGGAATAAAACTGCCTGATTTTTCAC
>JANMKB010000363.1:0-8650 GCA_031371805.1 Blastocatellia bacterium
ATCGGCCATTCCAGTTCGGCGTATTCTTTGCTGGAAGTAAAGCCGAGCGGCAATGTCAGCGCAGCAGAAACAATAATCAGTTGCCAGCCCCAGAAATGAATTTTGCTGAGTGCTTTGCTGAACATCCGCGCCTTGCATAAGCGTTGCAGCGAATAATACACACCAACAAAAATTGCATTGCCCGCAAAGGCAAAGATGACTGCGTTGGTGTGCAGCGGGCGCAAGCGTCCATACGAAAGGACAGGGATAAAACCTAAAAAATCAGGCCAGCGCAATTTGATGGCAATGATTAATCCCACGAGGAATCCGACGATTCCCCAGACGACCATCGCGACAGAAAAATCGCGGACAATTTTATTGTCATACGCAAATTTTTCGACGCGCAGGTTTTCACTCTGCATAAACTTTTTCCTCCTGATGTGGTGCGGGTGAATTTATTTTTGTTTGCTGTTCATCAAAGAGCATGCGGATGGCGGGCGTGTAACGGTCTTCGTACTGACCAGTTTTGACAGCCCAAAAGAAGCAGCCTAAAAAAAATATTGCGACCAGTAAACTGACTCCGATGAGGATAAATAAAATTTCCATAACAATGCTCTCGACAACACAAATTGCATTTTGTGTGCCGCGTGAAATTAGAGCATTTGGGGGCGGATTTTTTAGCGTGATGAGAAATTTTCCACAGATTGGTGGGGAAATTTACGGCTATGGGATAGAAGGGGTGAACCGGAGAAAGGGCGACTGGGGATTTGCGCTCAATCACCCTTTCCCCGGTTCGCCCCTTCTCCTCCGACAATCTTGCGTTCGCGGATTTTCATCGCGCCCCACGCGATGGCAACCACTGACAGGGAACTGACTGGCATGAGAATTGCCGTGACCAGTGGCGATAATTTCCCTGTGACTGCAAGAGTCAAACCGATAGTATTGTAAGCCAGGGATAATAAAAAACAGGCGACCAATACACGCAATGCGTACCGCGCAAAATCAATATACGCAGGCAAGCGGTTGAGATTTTCAGCAGCTAAAATTGCATCGCAGGCGGGTGTGAAGGCGCTCGTGTCTTCAGTCAGGGCGATGCCGACATTACTTTGTTGCAGTGCGCCTGCGTCATTCAATCCATCGCCAATCATCGCGACGATTTTGCCCGCGCGTTGCAGCGTTTGCACAAATCGTAATTTGTCTTCAGGTGATTGATAAAATGCGAGATGTTGATCAGGAAAGAGCGGTTGCAGGTTGGCTCGCTCGTTGTCGTTGTCACCGGAAAGCAAATACAGTTCGTGCGCAGGTCGCAGTTTTTTTAGCAATGTATCAATTCCGGCACGATACGAATTATCAACGCGAAAATAACCGCGATAGCTGTCGTCAATCGCAACGTGAACCGACGAAGAATTATTTTGTGTCATTGAATTTGTTTGTGTGGCGATCCACGCAGCTGAGCCAAGCACAATGCGATGCCCGTCAATATTGCCTTCGATGCCGCAATTGGCAATTTCTCGAAAAGTAGCGTGAGCGTCTCGCCTGCGACCAGCGCGCGCCGCGTCGCTGGTTTTCTCGCGGGGGAAATTACTTGCAAAATTAACTGTCTCCTGCGTTAAGTACGCGGCTTTGCTGCGCTCGCCGTGTCGCAGGCGAGCCGCCTGCGCTCCCAGGGTTCCCAGAATTTGCCGACTTAACGGATGCGTCGAATGCTGTAAACACTCAATAATCATTGCTTGTTCATCTGCGCTCAGTGGCTCGCCAATAAATTCAACTTCCGCCTTTCCTGCATGTGTGAGCGTCCCTGTTTTATCAAAAACAATTGCATTCAGTCCCCCCAGTTCAGGCACGACGGAGATATTTTTCAAATAGAATTTTGCTTTGCCGAAAATCGCTACTGCCGCGCCCAGCGTAAATGGCGCAGCCAGGGTCAACGCACACGGGCAGGCGATAATCAGCACCGCTGTAAACACGTTGATGGCCTGATCCACGTTCGGCAGCCAATACCACGCGGCGCTGCCCGCAATCGCCATTACAAAGAGCGTGAAATATTTGCCGAACGCGTCAGAAATATCGAGCAGCGTCGAGTGTTTTTCTTTGTGGAATGCCTCGTTGTTCCAGAGCTGCGTCAAATAACTGTGCGAAACTTCTTTGACAACAGACAGCTTCGCGCCTGTGCCGACAACGCGTCCACCTGCATAGACGAGATCGCCGCTGTTGACCACGACAGGTTCTGCCTCACCCGTCACAAAGCTGTAATCCACTGTGGCCTGGGCGCTTAGTAAATGGCTGTCAGCAGGCACAAGTTCGCGGTTGCGCACAAAAATTTCGTCGCCTTTTTGCAGCCGGGAAACAGGAAGATAAGTTTCTTTTTCACCTTCGAGCAAAGCGACAGAGAGCGGAAAATACGCTGCGTAATTGCGTTCAAATGAAAGCATATCAAATGTTTTTTGCTGAAAAATTTTGCCGATCAACAGAAAAAATACCAGGCCATTAAATGAATCAAGGTAGCCCGTTCCTGCGCCGCTGATAATGTCGTACACGCTGCGAAAATAGAGTGCGCTGAGGCCTAACACTACGGGTACCTCCAGCGAAATTTTGTGCTGTCTGAAGGCATACCAGGCGGAAACAAAATAACCCGAAGCACTGTAAAGCAGTACTGGCGTAGAAAACGCGATGCTCAGCCAGCCAAATAAAAATTTGAACTGTGTGCTTAAAGCTCCAGTGGTGTCCAAATAATCAGGGAAGCTGAACAACATCACATTCCCGAACACAAAACCCGCCAGCCCAACTTTTAAAAATAATTTCCGGCGCGATTTTTCCTGCGTTTGCGAAGTGGGTGTGTTGCTGTCGAGACGAATATCCGGCTCATAACCAAGTTTGGCAAGCAGGCTGACAACTTCGCTAAGTTTGATTTCCTGCGCGCGGAAGGTAAGCGCGATTTCTTTTTTAAGGAAATTGACTTCAGAGCGCAAAATCGCGGGATTAATTTTGAAAAGATTTTCGAGCAGCCAAATGCACGAAGCGCAATGAATCGCTGGCAGCCGCAAAGTCGTTTTGGCAATCGTGCCATCACTGAACTGAATCAATTGCGGGCGCACGGTTTCGTCATCCAAAAAATCAAAGCGAGAATGACGAGTTTGCTTGAAGG
Organism: Blastocatellia bacterium; assembly: GCA_031371805.1. GTDB lineage: Bacteria > Acidobacteriota > Blastocatellia > RBC074 > RBC074 > JAFDVL01. The sequence continues at coordinate 3,125 of JANMKB010000363.1, forward strand.
AAATTGCGCCGCGCTCGGCAAAATCGTAATAGCCGCACAAATCTCTGGTGCGTAATAATTCATAGACCGTCTGGCAGCCGGCGCAACAAAATGTTTTGCCATCGGCCTGCAAAACTTCATCACATTTTTCTCCGCAATGAAAACAAACAACTTGTGCCTGCTCGGCGGTGTCAATCAACAACATAGTTTTTCAGTTTCCCAAATGGAGGCAGTGAGGGAAATTTCCCACACCGCAATTATGTTTTGATTTGTTGCAAAGAGTGCGCCACACTTTTCTGTGGTAAAAGGCCGCACGAAGTAAGGGCCGGAAGTTATCCTTCCGGCGTGCCTGGTTCTTTTATCTGCTGATCTGTTTAAGACTGGAGTTTTGTTGATGAGAAAATTTTTGACCGCCGAGTGGTCGCATCTGGCCATGCTTAATTACGAAATTGATCCCGCGCTTTTGCAACCGTTCGTTCCGCACGGAACTGAACTGGATTACTGGCAGGGCAAAGCCTATGTAAGTATGATTGGATTTTGGTTCAGCCGAACGAAATTGCTGGGGCTGCCGATTCCGTTTCATCAGAATTTTGAAGAGGTCAATTTACGCTTTTATGTACGGCGCAAAGCGGCAGATGGCTGGCGACGCGGCGTCGTCTTTATCAAAGAAATTGTGCCGCGACTGGCTATCGCAACTGTGGCGCGAATTTGTTATAACGAAAATTATGTGGCATTGCCGATGCGCCATCAGATTCAGGCAGGTCAGGCTGAATATTCATGGCGCTGCGATGGCAAATGGAACTCACTCCAGGTCAAAACTGTCGGTGAGGCTCAGCCGTTGATTATCGGCTCGACGGAAGAATTTATTACCGAACATTACTGGGGATATGCGAAACAACGCGATGGCAGCACCGTTGAATATCAAGTCGAACATCCATCGTGGCGAGTTTGGCAGGTGCGTGAGGCGGCGCTTGATTGTGATGCCGAGAAACTTTACGGTGCACAATTTGTTGCGTGCCTGAAGGCTCCGCCAGCTTCTGCATTTTTAGCGTTGGGATCGCCCATCGCAGTTTACCGGGGAGTCCGAATATGATTGAAGCTGGCCGCGCGTATTTTTTATTTGATGGCGATTGTGGAATTTGTACCAGAGCTTCGGACTTGACGAAGCAAATTGATGCACGCCACTTGTTTGTTGTGGAACCATATCAGAGTTTTACGGAAGCGGAATTGCTGAAATTCGGTATTAGTTACGATCAGTGTTACCAGAAAATTCAGATCATTTCTCCGACCGGGAAAATTTATCGCGGCGCGTTCGGACTCAATTATTTTCTCTGGCAATACTGGCTTTTCAGGCCGTTCATCGCGGTCATTTATGCGCTCCCGATTTTACTTGGTTTGGAGTTGATCGGATATTGGCTGATCGCCCGGAATCGCCATCATTTGTCTCGCTGGTTTGGGTACAAAGCCTGCCTGCTCAAACACTAAAATTAACAGTTTACGATTGCACAAATAGCCTGGTCGCTGACCACTGTCCACTGCCCACTGGCAGGAACTCTCCTGTGATGCCGGGCAACGATTTTGGGGCAGTGGTCAGTAGGCAGTGATCAGGGGGTCAGCCAGAGTCTCTTAAGACAATTGAAGACCACTATCAACGAACTTCTCTCTTTACTTCAGCGTAAAACTCTTGTCGTTGACAACGAATTAGGGTTGCTCTACGCTCGTTACTGATAGTTTTATTCACATTACCTCGGAGGAGTATTTATGTCAGACCAGTGTACATCCTGTGGATCACAAACCCGTGAAGGGGCGAAATTTTGTCATGCCTGTGGGACGCCTGTTGCAACCACTGATCTTCCGCCCACGATGAAAATGGAGACACCGCGAACGGTGGAAGAACCCCGCCCCGCTCCACCGCCACGACCAGCGCCGCACACCAGCGCACCGCGATTTAATCCGCCAGTCGAACATCAAAGTGCACCATCTGCCTACTTACCACAAGCTCCGCAAACCTATCATCAACAGTCGCACCTGCAACCGCCAAAGAAAAAATCCGGGGCGCTGAAATATGTGCTGATTTCACTGGCGATCATTATCTTTTTAGCAGCGGCTTCAATTATTGGTGCAGTATATGTTGTGGGGCAGAAATTTCAGCAGATTGCTAAGAACGCCCAGGCAAAAGGCACGATTCCTCTGCCTCCGGGGATGCCTGAAATATCAATTGGGGAAAATGCAGCCAATAAATTAGGTGTGCCAATCTATCCCCATGCCAAACGAGAAGATTTCGCTATTGCCATTAATGGCAAGAACGAGCAGGGAAATTATTCTGGCGGAACAGCAATCTTTTCGACTGAAGATGACGTTGATGACGTAATTGAATTTTACAAAGATCATTATGGTGAGAAGGCGCAGACCACAGATACCAGGTCAAATAATAAAAGGACGGTAGACATAAAGATTGATGAGGGAACTGGCGAGAAACATATCATCATCACCGAGGGCAGGGACAGAAATCAAATTATTATTGCTGGTGGTAACGGCCCCGTCTCTGATCCAGTCAAGGACAAAACTACTGCCAAACAGATGGCAAACAGTGCAAAAGAGCAGGCCAGACAGATGAAAGAGCAAGCTGAACGCTTAAAGCGCGATGCTGAACGAATGAAACAGGAGCTTGAACGTGGCTTATCTGATGCACCACCACCGCCGCCAGCAAAACCCTTGCGATAAGAGAAATTATCGCGGGCGATTAACAACTGGGATAAAAGACAGGTATTTTGAAAACGCCGGTCGTCGTCGTGGTCAGAACATGAAGATTATGACCGCCGCTGTAAGCACTGGTTGAATTGCCTGTATTGGGATGAAAATTGATCATCACACCAACCATTGGGATGTTTGCCACTGCCCAGAGTTTAATCCAGCCCTGATGTCCGCTTCTGATCACACCGCTAAATCTTGAGACTAAACGAGGGAAAGAATCTGACAGCGTATTGCGATACTGGCAATTACCGCCGCTGGCAGTGAAGCTAAAACTTTTTTCCGTGTCATCGTAAACGAGTCCGATTAATCCGCCCAAATTTTGTGTTGCCCCACCCGCCAAATCACCGCCCAGCCGCGTCAGAATCAATGAAGTGTCATTCCCATCCAGACGACTTGGAACGCCGTCCAAAGCTACAATGCGAGGACCGGCATTGTAATTAATGTCGTCAAATTTAAGGTCGAGAGTCGAACCATCATCGTTCATTACGGCTGGTATGTCTTTGAGCGCCGCAAATGATACAGCACCCAGATTGGCGCTATGACCGGATACTTGTTTGAGGTAATAATCACCGATTAAATAATTATGCTGGAGTGGAATCCCCGTGTCTTTGTTGACGGCAACAACCATCAGATAACCAGTAACGCCGGGATCAAAATCAGAGATAAAAAAAGTGAAAGTTTGATTTCCGGTCAGGCAGATGAACATATCAGCCGGAGCGCAATCCGCCGTATCCACAAAAAACATGTGGATATAGGCATTTTGCATTTGGTGTGTATTGGTGATGTTAATGCGCGTATTTTCTGCCTGTGGCCTGGTAATATCTGATTTGTAAATAGGGAAAAATAAGATGGAGCCGGGTTTCTCATCGCTCATTCCTGAACCGGGCGGCAGCGGCGTCCCGGTTTGCGCAAACACATTGGCGGCGCAGACGCTAACGGCGATCATCAACAGATAAATTGGTGTGAGTCTCTTAAACATTACTGCTTCCTGCCTTGTTTACTAACAATGAAATAATGACGGAGAGCAATGCTGAATTCGTTGCAGGTCGGCGATAAAAGAGTGTCTGAGTTGTCAGGAATGTACCGTCGGCGTCGCGCCTGCCGACGGTCAGTCAGAAAAAGTTTGCCCGTCGTTAAATTTCAAGTCCTCAAGCTTCATCTGGTGAAAACCTGCGCAAGGTGGCAACATAACGACTACGATGAAAAAGCCTGAAAGGATGTTCACGATCACGCCGGAACAAGTGCTGGCCGCCTACCAGCACGGGATGTTTCCCATGGCGCGTGGGATTGCGGGAGAAATTCACTGGTATATTTCCGAACCGCGCGCAATTATTCCGCTTGATCAGTTCAAAGCCCGCCGTTCGTTGCGTCAGTTTTATAAAAAACAATCTTACCGGATAGGTTTTGACCAGGCGTTTGCTGACGTAATCAAGGCCTGTGCGCGACACGATGAAGCGACAGGTGAAGAGATTTGGCTGAGCGAAGAATTAATTGCGATTTATGTCGAATTACATCGGCGCGGCTACGCACATTCGGTTGAGGTTTGGGATGGTAAAAAATTAGTTGGCGGACTTTACGGGCTGGCAATGAAAGCGGCTTTTTTCGGCGAATCAATGTTCAGCCGCGTGCCGTATGGTTCTCAACTTGCATTGCTGGCTTTAGTCGAGCGTTTGCGTCAACAGAAATTTTTGCTGCTTGATGCCCAGGTGATGACGCCACATCTACAACAATTTGGTGCCCTTGAACTGACTCACGATGCGTACCTGGGGCTTTTGTTGCCGGCTTTAAGGGTCAAAAGACGTTTTTGATTTTCAGCTATTTTCTGAACCCCGTAATTTTTATCACATCACGATTGACCGTTCCCCGCGAAAACGCGAGCGCACGTTCATCGCGTGACCAGGCATAGGCAAATATTCGCTCCCCCTTGAAATTCGTTAATTTTGTGGAAGCTCCATTCGACAATGAATAGCTGTAAAGATTAGATGAGCCGTCACTCTGGCTGAGATACGTTAACGAATGCCCTTCGGGATGCCAGCGAACGCTGGAGGCTGGGAACGCCGGGATGTCCAAAAGTTTCTGTGGCGCGCCACCCTCAACCGGAAGCAGCGCATAACGACGCGGGGCTTTGGCCTCTTCCTGATACAGACAAGCGATAAATTTTCCGTCTGGTGAAACGACTGGATAATCAGACATTTTATCGCTCAACGTTCGGGGCTGATTTTGTGCCGCGCCATCAATCCCCGTACTCCAGATGACCCTTTTGCCATCTTTCTCGGATGAATAAAAAACTCTATTATCGGTAAATGCACAAAAAGGATTGAGGTCAAGGTTACCCTGCGAAAGTTGCGTCGCATTACTGTCATTCAGACCAATGCGCCAGATTTGCGGAACGCCTGAACGCCCGGAATTGAAAGTGATATATTGCCCGTCAAAGGAGACCGATGGGTGGGAGGCGTTATCATCCGGGTGATTGGTCAGTTGCTTGCTCTGTTTGCTGGCCGGATCAATGAGCCATAAATCTTTCTGGTTGTTTGCCAGCGAGGTGTAAACAATTTTGCCGTCGGGTGTCCAGTCCAGTCCGTCACTACCGTTCTGGCTAATCGGATTGGAGGTTATTTCCTGGTCAGTAATTTCATCCTGCCTGGTAATAAACAGATTAGCTCTGGTTTCGGATTGCACCGTAATCAGGGACTGATTGCTTTGATCCAAACTTAAGCCCCGATAATCATTCAGGTCAGTGATGATTTGATGCGCTTGTCCGGCAGGGTAATCAAGCTGCCACACCTGGTTATT
>JANMKB010000321.1:0-32561 GCA_031371805.1 Blastocatellia bacterium
GAATCAATCGTCGGAATCGTATTGATCGTGATTGGCTTACCGATTTATTTTTATTATCGTCGAAGTAAATGAAGGCGCATTCAGCGTCGAAGATGCGATAAGCAATAGCCGCCGTGGAAAAGATAAGCAGTTTTTCTGGAGCATCAAAGATGCGGCACGGTGACGGCTCTACGAGCCTCATACAATTAAAATCCTAACAATCTGGCTAACGCCAGCGGCTATTTCCTGGTGGCTCTTCGAGCCTAAAATACATCTATGAAACGTTCACTTTTTACCATTGTTCTTCTACTTGGTTTTTCGCTCGCAACTTTCGCCCAGGCTTCCAAAATCGAAACAGGCGAAATCAACGGCGCACCTTTTCGCATTGAAGTTCCGGCGAATTGGAACAAAGGTTTGGTGATGTACTGTCACGGTTATGAAACCGTTGGCGCGAAAACAAATCTTGCGGATACAAAACCAAATCTGTTGCGCGATGTATTTTTGCAGCGCGGTTATGCCATCGCGCAATCGGCGTACAGCACACAAGGCTGGGCGGTCAAAGAAGGCGTCGAAGACACCGAAGCGTTGCGCAAATATTTCGTCAAAAAATACGGGCAGCCAAACGAAAGCATCGTGCTGGGGCATTCGATGGGCGGCGTAATTACGGTCGCTACGATTGAAAAATATCCTGAAATCTACGACGGAGCATTGCCAATGTGTGGGCCGCTGGTTGCCACAATTAACGGATTTCAGCGCCGTATTTTCGATATGCTGGTGACGTTTGAATTTTATTTTCCAAGCACGGTTGGCGATGCAGGCAAAGTCGCTCCCGATGCGAAACTCGACACGGAAAAAGTAAAAGCCGCGATGCAGGCCGACCCCGCCAAAGCCGCGATGTTTGCCAAACGTTTCAGCTTGAAAACGCCGCTTGAAGTAATGGGCGTGCTGGATTTTTTCTACAAGATCAACCACGAATTACAGCAACGCACGGGCGGCAATCCCTTCGACAATCGCAACACAATTTACGGCGGATTTGAAGACGACGTAGCGCTCAATCGCGGCGTCAAACGCTACACCGCCGACGCCAAAGCCCGCGAATATCTGCGCCAGCATTATTCACCGACGGGACGCATCGCTGATCCGGTGCTGACGATGCACACGACCTACGATCAATTGGTGACAGCGGCGGACGTGCTGGATTATGAATCAACCGTGAAGCTGGCAGGCACACAGGATTTATTCGTAGCGAAATTCGTCGTCGCCAACGGACATTGCAATTTCACTCCGTCGCAAACAGGAACAGCGTTTGATGAATTGTTGCAGTGGATTCACAACAAGAAAAAACCGGAAGCGGGAGAGATCAAATAATCATTTGGTTTTCAGTAGATAACAATGAGTATTCCAGCTAAAAAATTACTTATAACCCAATTCATTTTCCTGGTTGCCCTGACAGCTTCGGCGCTGGCGCAAGAGACTAAAATAAAATGGTTTGGGCACGCTGCTTTTTCTCTTACAACTCCGAACGGCAAAGTTCTTTTAATTGATCCCTGGCTTAAAAATCCTTCTAATCCTGAAGCGAAAGACGGGAAAGACCCGTTGTCAGTGCTGACAAAAGTTGATTACATATTGCTCACCCACGGACACCGGGACCATGTTGGCGAGACCGTCGAAATTGCCAAAAAGACCGGAGCAATTCTTATCAGCAATCCTGAATTGGCGGCGAATTTAGTCAAGCTGTTAGATATTCCTGCCAAACAAGCCGACACCGATGCAATTATGGGAATCGGCGGCGAAATAAACATTGCCGACGGCGAAGTGATGGTGGCGATGACGCCCGCAATTCATTCGAGCAGTGTTTTCAATCCCAAAGCCGGCGCGAACGAACCGGAACGCGCTTATGGCGGCAATCCGGCAGGCTTTGTCATTGCGATAAAAAATGGCCCGACAATTTATCATTCCGGTGACACCGCGTATTTCAAAGATATGGAAACCATCGGCGAAAATTATTCCATAGATGTGGCGTTGCTCAACATCGGTGGACATTTTGGTATGGAGTCGAAAATGGCAGCCAAAGCGGCACAATCAGTGCGCACAAAACTTGCCATTCCACACCATTTTGGAACCTTTCCCGGTATCACACAAAACGCGGAAAGCTTCGCCGCAGAACTCAAAAAACTGAAAATCAATTTTCAGGAAATGAAACCTGGCGCAGTAATGACATATCAAGGAAAACAGCGGGTCGCTGCGAAATAATTGGGGTCATAAGCTGCCTATGAAAACAAGCAATTCGGACAAGCTGATTTCAGTATTTGCCATCTGCGCAATTCTTTTGTCTGTTTCTTTCGGTCAGGCAAAGCGAGTAGACAAATCACTACAAAAATCACTCAAGCGCAATTTGCGTGTCGAGGATGTAAAATCTTATCGCATGATGAATCGGCTGAATTTCAAGCCGATTGTGATGGATGAAACCGCAAGTAAGCTTTGCAGACGAATGGACATAATAGTGATTAATGATTCTCCGCATTACGCGCCTGGCGTCGTTTATTACATCAACGACATTGCGCAAAAAGGTTTGGGCACATTCCGCGAAAAGAGAGAGTTTCCGGTTGGCTCAATCATTGTCAAAGAAAAACAGGAAAAACAAACCGAGGACAGTGTGAAAATCATCACGGTCATGAAGAAGGTCAAAGCTGGAAATAAGGAAGATTCGTGGGATTACAAATTGTATGACGTCGTCGCTTGGCAAGAGCTAAAACAATTATCTTTTTCGTCTCGCAATAAGAGTGCGGCTACGCCTGCCGTCAAATGTATTGATTGCCACAGGAAGTATCAGGAGAACGATTTCATCTCACCGAAAGGGATGGCTTTGTTTTTCCCTAAATAATACTGACAAGTCACACATAAACCACACTCTCAGTGAAAGGCACTACACATGGGATTTTCAGCAATTGATTACGCCGTCTTATTTGTCTACCTCATCGGCATTACCGTATTCGGAACGCTGTTTCGCCGCTCGCAAAAAACTGTCAAAGATTATTTCGTCGGCGCAAAAAATATTAACTGGGTAGTTATCAGCCTTTCCATTGTCGCCACTGAAACCAGTACGCTGACACTCGTCGGCGTTCCAGCTATCGCATATGCCAATTATGCGCGACCTGAACAGGGCGGAAATTTGATGTATTTGCAGGTTGTCTTCGGCTACATCATTGCGCGTGTCATCATCAGCCTTTTGTTCATCCCCGCGTATTTCAAAGGCGAAATGCTGACGGCGTATGAATTGCTGAAAAATCGTTTTGGTGTGAAAACAAAAAATTTCGCGGCTTCGTTGTTTTTAATTATGCGTGCGCTGGCAGAAGGCGTGCGGATTTTTGCGGCTTCGATTGTGCTGAAGGCGGTACTTGGTGCGAGCTTGCCAAACCTCCCGAATTTATCGTTGTGGTCAATTGTCATCGTCGGCGTATTGACGTTGATTTATACCTTTGAAGGCGGCATCGCGGCGGTGATCTGGACGGATTTGATTCAACTGATAATTTATATCGGCGGCTCGTTAGTCGCGGCTTATATGTTGATTTCTCTCGTACCCGGAGGCTGGCCTGAAATCGCTGCGCAAGCTTCTGCCGCAGGCAAATTTGAGATGTTTTCCTTCTCGTGGGATTTCAGCGTACCGTTCACATTTTGGGCAGGATTGTTCGGCGGAACATTTTTGACAATGGCTTCGCACGGGACGGATCAATTGTTGGTGCAGCGATTATTCACCTGCAAAAATCAACGCGACAGCCAGAAGGCTTTGGTGCTGAGCGGTTTCGTTGTGTTGTTTCAATTCACCTTATTTTTGTTGATCGGCGTGATGTTGTTCGCGTATTACAAAGCCTATCCGATGGTGACGAAGCTCAATAGCAACGATGAAATTTTCCCGAAGTTTATTGTCGAGCGATTGCCGCACGGAATTTCCGGTTTAGTCATCGCCGCAATTTTTGCAGCCGCAATGTCGAACCTCAGCGGATCATTGAATTCACTGGCTTCGACGACGGTGTTGGATTTTTATAAACCACTCATTAATCCCAAAGCCAGCGATGAAAGTTTGCTGAAATTATCAAAATGGCTGACCGCAGTTTGGGGAATAATTTTGATCTTGATCGCCTTCGTAGCGCGTGGCTGGGGATCAGTTTTCACGGTTGGGCTGACAATTGCTTCGTTAGTGTACGGCACAATGTTAGGCGCATTTTTATTGGGAATTTTGACGAAACGCGCCAATCAAATGGGTGTCGTTGTAGGAATGCTCGCGTCGTTGTCTACGATGACGGCGATTAAGTTTTATACGACGATTGCATGGACGTGGTATGTGTTAATTGGAACGGTTATTTGTTTCGTCGTTGGGTATTTGGTGAGTATGATTGTCGGCGAAAAGCGCGAGGAGATTTTATGAAAAATCGAATGAAAAGTTTTTGCTCATTTCTTATTCTCGTTTTACTTCTTCCTTCGCTTTCCTTCGCGCAGCCTTCGGCATACCAACCAACGAACCGCGAACTCACAAGAGACGAAACGAAGTGGGTACGCGATACCTTAAAAAACCTAACGCTCGAAGAAAAAATCGGGCAGATGTTTATGGCGGATGGAAACGCGATTTTTATGAACCGCGAGACCGAAGCCTATAAACAACTGGAACATCAAATCAAAGATAATAAGGTTGGCGGAGTGCTGTGGTTTCGCTCCGATGTTTGGGCAACTGCGGTGCTGACCAATCGCTTTCAGGAATTATCGATGCTGCCATTATTGGTTGCGGCTGACCTTGAAATGGGTTTGGGGATGCGCCTGAACGATACGCAATGGTGGCCGCCGAGTATGGCTGTAGCCGCGACAGGCGAACCGAAATACGCGCTCAATCAGGGGATGTGTACTGCCCGCGAAGCCCGCGCCATCGGTATTAACTGGCTGTTCGCTCCAGTTGTAGACGTGAACAATAATCCCGACAATCCCGTCATCAATGTTCGTTCGTACAGCGAAGACCCGAAAACTGTTTCGGATTTTGCAGCGGCTTTTATCAACGGCGCAACGACCGAAGGCGCGCTGACCTGCATCAAACATTTTCCCGGTCACGGCAATACAGCCACGGATTCACACATCGGCTTGCCTGTCGTTGATGTCAGCAAAGATGCTTTGACAAAACTTGAACTCGTCCCGTTTCGTGCACTGATTGGCACGGATCGCAAAAAGAATGAAGCAGGCGTCAGAGTCGGTGCGGTGATGTCCGCGCACATTTCTTTGCCGCAAATTGAACCGGAAAATGCTGCGCCTGTTCGTGCTTTAAGTACCAGTGAAAAAGCTTCCGCAGAATTCACTTCGCAGACAGAAGCGAACGCGTTGAAGATCACCAAGCCTGCGACGCTCTCTAATAAAATCCTGACCGGAATTTTGCGTGATGAGTTGAAATTTAATGGTTTGATTGTGACGGATGCAATGAATATGGCGGGGATTGCAGCGCGTTACGATGCGGCTACGGCGGCGCTTGAGGCGATCAAGGCAGGCGTAGATGTCATCGAAAAATCACCCGACATTGACGCCACAATTAAAGGCATCAAAGCCGCCGTTACCAAAAAAGAAATCACCGAAGACCGCATCAATCTTTCAGTTGAGCGCATCCTTCGCGCCAAAGCGGCGCTCGGTCTCCACGAAAAACGTACCGTAGACATTGACGAAGTTGACCGTATTATTTCCAGCCCCGGCTGCCAAATCGTAGCGCAGGACATCGCCGATCATTCAATCACACTGGTACGCGATGAAAAGAAATTATTACCACTGAAAGCAACGGCGCGAGTGCTGAATATCACCTTTGCTGATGACGATGGCGTCTTTAACTCGCAAACATTTGTCACAGAATTACGCAATCGTAAATTAAACGTAGAAAGCGTCACACTGGATTTTCGCGCTACCGATGCTGATTTACAAAAGCTGTTCACGCGATTAGAGAAAGAAAAATTCGACACTGTAATTTTCTCCAGCCTCGTCCGCGCACGAAGCGGCAAAGGCACTACGAATTTGCCGCCAATAGGTTTGCGCTTAGCCGAAGAATTGACCAAACGTGATTTGCCCTTAGTCGTCATCTCATTCGGGAATCCGTATTTATTGACTGCGATTCCGACCGCAAAAAATTACCTCGCGGCCTACAGCCCATACCCCTTTAGCCAACGCGCCGCCGCAAAAGCTGTTCTCGGTATTACGGAAATTTCGGGAAAATTGCCAGTGAGTTTGCCGGGGCTTTATCAGCGTGGACATGGATTAGAAATTAAACCAACCATGCAAAAAGCGACCCCGATGAAGTAACATTGACCCTCTGCTGAACTATGTAGAGAAAATAAATCAGGAGTTGAAAATTCCGCCCGCTTCAGACCTCACAGTACTTGATTTATTTGCTGGTTGTGGCGGTCTGGCTTTGGGCTTTGAAGCTGTTGGATTCACAACGATTGGTTTTGAAAAAGATAAAGATGCGGTGGCAACCTATTCGCTAAATCTGGAAGGGCAATGTTATGAAACCGAATTGACTCGTCAGACCGAATATCCAAAGGCACAAGTCATCATCGGCGGACCTCCGTGTCAACCATTCAGCGTGGGCGGGCATCAGCGCGGCATTGAAGATGACCGCAATGGCTTCCCGATTTTTTTGGCAGCAATCAAACAGATACAGCCGGAAATTGTATTGTTTGAAAATGTGCGCGGGTTGCTTTACACCAACAAATGGTACTTTGAAGAAATTACGCGGGAGATTGCCAGACTTGGTTACATCGTTGATTACGGCTTGCTGAACGCGCTTGATTATGGCGTCCCACAAAACCGCGAGCGGCTTTTCGTGATTGGTCACAAAGGTAAATTTACTTTCCCATCACCTGAAAAAAAACGCTTTACAGTTGCCGAAGCAATTGGCGATTTAATGATTACAGTTCCGCCGGAATCAAAATTTCTGACATCTTCAATGGACGAATATGTGAAGAAATATGAAGTTGCTTCCAAGTGCATCAATCCGCGTGATCTTTATCCTGACAAACCTGCGAGAACTTTAACTTGTCGCAACATTGCTGCGCCGACAGGGGATATGCACCGCGTTAAATTAACCGACGGGCGCAGACGCAGATTATTACTTCGTGAAGCAGCACGGTTGCAAAGCTTTCCTGATTGGTTTGAATTTACGGGCAATGAAACCAGTCAGTTTTATCAAATTGGCAACGCCGTGCCGCCAATACTGGCAAAGCATTTGGCTAATAGCGTCAAGACTTATTTACTAAATGATTTAACTATTCCTCGTCTTGAAAATATCTTTCGTGAAAGCAATTCCGGCGATTGACAGAGCCGGGAATCAGCATCCGTCAACCGCCGCGAGAAAATAATTAATTGCCTCCGCCAAGCCTGACTTTTATTCCGGCAGAGAAATTCAACCGATAGGCCGAATAGCCCAGCACTTCCTGATAATTTTGATTGAGCAGATTTTCGATGCGGGCAAAAGCTGTGACTCGTGGTGTGAAGGCATAACTGCTCGCTACATCAACTTTTTGGTAGCCTTTGCTATTGGCGAAACGTGAGAAAGTTACGGGGTCTACATCACGCCTTTGCCCGATAAAAAATCCATCCAGATTCAACGAAAATTTTTCCGCCGTCCACGCGACATTGATTGCGCCGGAATGCTTCGGACGACGCAGCAATGAAAACCCTACTTCTGGGTTTGGCACTAATTTGAGCGTTCCAAAATCTATGATTTGTGCAGCGGCAATTAATTTGGAATCGGTCAATGTGTAATTCCCGTTCAAGCTCAGGTTGCGTGTCGGACGAATAGCTGCGCTGAATTCAAAGCCGCGAGCGCGAGTGCGATCATTGTTAACGAAGCTGGTCAGAACTCCCTGTGCTGTTTTGATGGGACCGCCGAAGCTGACGGGATCACCGACATACGCAATTTGATCGCGGAAATAATTGGCAAAAAATGTGGCTTCGAGGCGCACACGATCACGCCAGAAAAGCTGCTCAACTCCGACATCAAAACTTTGGGTGCGTTCCGGCTTCAAGCCTGGGTTACCGAGGAAAAAAGAATTCGGGCTGAAGGTTTCAACTAAGGTTGGAGCTTTAATTCCTGCGCCGTAACTCGCGCGGAATTTTGTGGCGCCGAAATTGTCATCACCCTTGCGCGCCACCATCAACGCCGCAATTTTAGGCGTAGCTTTTGTTCCAAATCCGACACTGCCGGTAAACGGCGCTGAACCAAGTCCTTTCAAAACAGTTGCAAAACTTGCAGGCAAATCCGTCTGATTATTTTCGACTCTCACGCCTGCGGTTAGTACAAAACGCGAAGCTGCAAAAAATTGATTCTGGACAAAAAAGCCAATGTTTCTGCGGTTCGGAGCGACTCTGTTTTTACCTGCGAAGCCGCTGTCGAAAACGGCACTTTCTTTTTCGTATTCAATTCCGGCAGACAATAAATTACTATGCGGCAAAACTAAGTCGCTTTGATAACGAAGTCCGCGCCGCTTCTGATGATTATTGAAAAACGAAACGAAATCGTTGAAGGCAAAATTGGTGTCAACAGGCGTATTCGGTTTGGTCAAATCCTGCGCTACGGGATCGAGTCCAAGCTGGTTATTTTCAGCAAAGACAAAGGAAAATTGCTGATGCCAAATACGTGCAGTTTGATCGTCAAGCTTAATGCCTGTAGCGATTCTACGGCGTCGCGCGCGTTCATCGGGGTCAGAAAAATATTTCGCCGTTGCGCCGGGTACGCCTAAACCGGAATTTTCACTGCGAGCGATAAAACGCAAATTTGTTCGCTCACTAAAATGATAGCCGAGGTTTGCCGAAGCTGTTCGATTTTGATAGTCATCATTGCGACCGCGTCCGTTGGTGTGCAGATGCGCAAAACTCGCAGAATAATCAAAGCCGTTATTTGCACCCGAAATTTTGGCTACCTGACGATTAAAAGCGAAGCTGCCACCTTCGGCTGAAAGTTCAATTTCAGGTGTCGAACTTGTGCCGCGCTTCGTGATGAATTGCAGCACGCCGCTCATTGCGTCAGAGCCGTAGAGGGCGCTGTTAGAGCCGCGCACAAATTCGATTCGCTCGGCATTTTCGGTTGTAAAATCTGACAAATCAAAAGCGCCACCGGCGTCGTTGAGGGGGATTCCATCTACTAAAACTTTGGTGTAATCCGACTCGCCACCGCGCACAAAAATCGAAGTTACTCCGCCGCGCCGCGCTGTTTGCATCACGCTGATTCCGGGCGATGAGCGCAATGCGTCGAGTACCTGCGAACGCTGCGAACGGGCCAAATCATTGGCTGAAATTACATATGCGCTCGCCGGAGTTGCGGATAAATTGTTGTCTGTCCGCGTCGCTGAAATGATGATCGAATCTTTAATGGCTGCGACTTGAAGTTTAATTTGCAGGACAGGCGCAGCGGAATTTCTATTGATGGTAATTTTTTGTGCGCCTCCAATTTGTGTCATTCCTTCGGCTTCGGCGATGATGGAATAATCTCCACTTTGTAAATCGGGCAAAGTAAATTCGCCGTTTTTGTCAGTCGTGATTTCACGAACT
Source organism: Blastocatellia bacterium (assembly GCA_031371805.1). Taxonomy (GTDB): domain Bacteria; phylum Acidobacteriota; class Blastocatellia; order RBC074; family RBC074; genus JAFDVL01. The sequence goes on from JANMKB010000321.1 coordinate 9,550, forward strand.
ATGGAGCCGCTGGCGTTTCGCACAATGATCCGAGCGTTTTTAATTTGCTTGTTTTCAGGATCGGAAACGGTACTTGTCCGTTGTGCAAAAGCAGTGGTAGCGAATGCGAGAATTAATAATAAAGATAGAACTCTCGGTAAGAATTTTAGCCCGCGAAGTAGGTACAAGCATACAGCCTGGGGTGGAGCGCTGAAGCGCGAAACCCCAGGATCATTTGAATGTATAAGTTTTTTTAGGGCGGTAAATTTCATTAGTTTATATTTCCTGTGTTAATCGCAATGATCAGCTTTCCGGTTGTTGGATGATGATTGACGCTGAGTTTCGTCTCGAATAAATCACTCAATAATTCAGCGGTCATGACTTCATCGGAGTTTCCAAGTGCGATAATTTTTCCGTGCTTGAGTAAGGCTACGCGGTCGGCAAATTCTGCCGCTAAGTTGATTTCGTGGGTGACAAAAAGGATGCCGAGCTGATGTTGATGTGCGAGCTGCCTGACCAGTTCCAGCAACGGAAATTGATGGGCTAAATCAAGGTTAGCGGTTGGCTCATCCAGCAAAAGAATTTGTGGTTGTTGGGTGAGAGAGCGGGCTAAAACGACGCGCTGTTTTTCACCGCTGGAGAGTTGGTTGAATGATCGGCTCGCAAATTGTGAGGCGTCGGTCGCAACCAATGTTTGCAGGGCTATTTCAATATCTGATGGCGAATCGAAGCCAATGCCTGCGGTCTGCGCGAATCTTCCGGCTAAGACATATTCAAGCGCCGTCAGCGAGAACTGTAATTCTTCTGCCTGGGCTACGAGCGCGATTTGTTGCGCGATTGCTCGCCGTGAAAATTCACTGATGTTTTTTCCCTGCCACAAAACTGCGCCGGAGTTTGGCGGCAATTTCCCGGCTGCCAAATTCAGCAACGTAGATTTTCCCGCACCATTTTGCCCAAGCAACGCGACCACTTCACCTGATTTAATTTCGAGATTAATTTGCGCAAGAATTTGATGTGAATAACCAAAGCTGACGTTATTGAGGTGGAGTAAAGCCTGCCCCGCCACAGAACGAGAATTCCACAACGCCGAACTAATAATTTCTCCCTCGCCCCGTCTCCCCGTCGCCGTTTCGCCCTGTCTCCCCTTCCACTTTCCAAGCAACAAATAAACCAATACTGGAGCGCCGATCAGCGCCGTGATCGCTCCCGTTGGTAATTCGCGCGGAGCAATTGCGGTGCGGGCGGTTGTGTCTGCAATAAGTACGAGCAAAGCTCCGGCGAAGGCTGAAGCGGGAATCACTAAACGGTTGTCCGTGCCGCTGGCAAGGCGCACGAGATGCGGTACGACTAAGCCGACATAACCAATTGCGCCGCTGGTAGAAACTGCGGCGGCGGTCAATAAAGATGCGGTAATGAAGACAATCCAGCGGACGCGATTCGTTTCAACTCCCAGCGCAAACGCATCGCGTTCACCCGTCATCATCAAGTTCAGAGCGCGGGAATTGGCGAATAAAGTTACGGCTCCGATGACGACGGCAAAAAATAAAAACGCAATGAATTCACTGCTGCCGCTGGATAAATCTCCAAGCAGCCAGAACGTAATATTCCGCAATTTTAAATCATCCGCGAGCGTCGTCAGCACAACCATCAACGAACCAAGCAGCGTTGAAATGACTACGCCCGCGAGGATCAGTCGCGCCGGATCGTCTCCACGCCGACCAAGCAAATACACGACAAAAGTTGCGGTAGCGGCTCCCGCAAAACTGAGCAATGGACGCGCCAACGAAAATTGTGAAGCGAACATGATGCCGACAATTGCGCCGAGCGCTGCGCCGCTTGAAACGCCCAGCACATAAGGATCGGCCAGCGGATTTCTGAGCAAAGCCTGAAATGCCGCGCCTGCCATTGCCAACGCTGCGCCTGAGCCAATTGCTAAAATAATACGCGGTAAACGCAATCCATAAATGATGACTTCCTGCTCGCGTGAAAGTGATCCCAATAAAATATTTGCCAATGAAATATGCTCGCTGCCAAGTGAAAGCGAAATGATGAGGGCGAAAATCAGCGCGAAGAAAAGCACAGCAATCACCAGAGCGGCACGGCGTTTAGTTAAATACGCGTTACTCAATTCAACTCTTGAATTTGTGCTTGCCTTACTTGCCATGAATCTTTTTTTCCAGTTCGGCTAAACCCTCGACGATGCGCGGCCCCGGACGATCAATCAGGTCGGGATTAATTGTGACGATACGATTATTTTTGACGGCGGGTGTTGTGCTAAAAGCTTGTTTGACAGCTTCGAGATTAACAATTTCGGAGCCGTGACTTTCGGGAAGAATAATGACTTCGGGTGCGCGAGCAATGACCGTCTCACGCGAAAATTGCGGATAGTCAGAATTTTCTGCGCTGGAAATGGATGTGCCGCCAGCAAGATTTATCAGATCGTTGATGAACGTATTTTTCCCGGCAGTGATGAGCGGCGAGAGTTGCAGCACATATAGAACTCGTGGATGCTGGTCGGTTGGCTTGATCGTATTGATGCGATGTTGCATAGATGCGGCTAATTCTTCAGCGCGTGTGCTGGTTCCAGTTACTTCTCCTAGTTTGCGAATCGAAAAGATTACCTCAGTGACAGTTCTAGGATTCGTGATGTACACCGGAATCTTGAGCTGGTCTAACTGGTGTGTAATTTTTTCCAACTGGCTGGAAGTCGAAAGCAAAACCAAGTCCGGCTTGAGCGTGATAATACGTTCCAAATTAGGTTTAATCGTGTCGCCGATTTTTTCTTTGGTTTTCGCTTCAGCCGGAAAATCACAATATGTCGTGACTCCGATGACGCGATCAGCCAGGCCAAGCGCGAACAACGTTTCGGTAATATTTGGTGCCAGCGAGATGATGCGTTGTGGCGCAGGAGTGACTTTTACCTGACGCCCCAAATCATCCTGATAAGTGGGAAAATTTTCGCCAACTGTTAGGGAGTTGTGGGATTTTTGGCATCCCGCAAAAAAGAACAGAGAAATAAAAACGCAAAAAAATAATCGAGATCTGGGGCAACGCATAAAAAAAGAAAAGCCTCGGACGGCAAAAAAGCTGCTCGTCCAAGGCTTACAAGAAAGAAAGGAGAATAACCAGATTCAAGAAATTTCTTTGGAGCAAAGACATGAAGCAAAGCAATTTCTTAAACCGATGCCGCGCTCCTTCATCCGAAGAGCGATTAAAAAGCAGCAATCTTCCAGGCAGGTCTCCTGACTTGACTCAAGCCGCGCCAGCATTTCAGCCTTCTCACGTGTCCCCACGCAATGGCTAGCCTGCTTTTTTTATCAGCAGCGGCAGTTTCAAAACCTTAGACGAGCTTTACAGTGGCGGTGACCGTGCGGGATTATTCACCCGCTTCCCTATTATCCTGAACCTGAGATTCAGACACCTGAAAGCAATGCAAAGAACTTGCAAATAGGGTTGCAACTTAGCACGCCCGCCTATACCTGTCAATTTGAGAAATTCATAAATTTTCAAGTGCACAGCATAAAAATTTGAAGATTTTCAGCAGATATGTCCTAAAACAAATCACATCAATATTAAAAATGCAGCTATTCAGGACACTGGAAATTAATAATTGGAAGAGAACGAATAACCTTACAGTTAAAACTAAATGCTATATGTGATCTGTTCTCAGCAGAATAGAAGATTATTAAAAGAAAACACACAGGTCTGCGGCTATGGCATTAGTTTTGCATCGTTAGTAGCGAAATCAACGTTCAACTAAGGCTCGAATACGGGAGGTGTTGGGGAATTCGTTGGGGAGCGTGTTCCTGTTCCGTAAAAGAGCGTTGAGATGGCTGCTGAAAAAATGTGACTTCGGGGGATGTTATATTTGGTTAGCAGCCATCTCTTATTTTACCACCGCCTGTTTTTTACTCAGAGTCCTGCCCTTTTTCTTCAGACTAAATTCATTTCCAGCGCGTCTAAGTTTACGTTTCAAAAAGCTCCATTAGAATAAATTTTGGGGAAAGAGTCGTGAGGAAAAATATGCACAGAAAAGTTCATCAGTTCAATCAATTTTGCGCGTTAGCTTTGGCTATAATAATGGTCATAAGTTCGCCACTAAGCGCGTTGGCGCAGAAAAGCAAAACACCCAAACCTGTCAACCGGATCAATAAGCTTACCGAACAACAAAAAGCCATTCATTTGCTTGACCGGATCACTTTTGGTCCGCGTTTCGGTGAAGTTGAACAGGTTATGCAAATGGGCTGGGAAAAATATCTTGACCAACAACTCCATCCCGAAAAAATTGCTGATGAAATTGTGGCGCAAAAGCTCCAGCCCTTGTCAACGCTGACGATGAGCAACGAAGAAATAGCAAAGGTATACGAACCGCCGCCGCAAGTGCTTCAGCAATTGCGCGAGCGCTTTGAAATGCTGAAGAAAAACGAGCAGGCAGCCGCTGGAGCTTCGCCAGACAAATCTGAGATGAACGCTGAAATGAAAGCTGGTGATAAGCCTAAAGCACAGGCTGGCGATATTTTAGCAGACCCCGAAAAACGGCGTGAGTATGCGAAAGCTTTGGCGGATTTGGGTTACAAGCCACGTCAAATACCGATCCTTGAATTGCAACAGTCCAAGGTTTTGCGTGCGGTTTACAGCGAGCGTCAGTTCCAGGAAGTAATGACCGATTTCTGGTTCAATCACTTCAACGTTTTTGCCAACAAAGGTGTGGATCGTATCCTGCTGACATCCTATGAACGTGATGTTATCCGCCCGAATGTGTTCGGTAAATTTGAGGATTTGCTGCTGGCTACAGCTAAAAGTCCGGCGATGCTTTTCTATCTGGATAACTGGCTGAGCGCGTCACCAAATGCCAAAATGCCGGACGCAAACCAATTGCGACAGATGCGGCAAAACCGTAGTCCGAATGCTCAATCCGGTCAGGGCTTCGGCGGTAAAAATAATATCAATCGTGAAATGCGCCGCCAGGAAAAACCCGGTCAGCGCGAGATGAATGCTGAGCCGCAGCAAACTGAGAAGATGCAGCCGCCCAAGCCGCAGGCGAAGCGCAGTCGTGGCATCAATGAAAATTACGCCCGCGAAATTATGGAGCTTCACACCCTGGGCGTAGATGGCGGGTATTCGCAAAAAGATGTGCAGGAAGTTGCGCGTTGCCTAACGGGTTGGACGCTTCGTCAGCCGCGTAACGGTGGAGGATTTTACTACGCGCCATTTATGCATGATGACGGCGAGAAAACTGTGCTGGGAAATAAAATTTCCAGTGGCGGTGGCATGAAAGATGGAGAACAGGTTATTAAGTTACTGGCGCATCATCCGGCGACGGCAAAATTTATTGCGACGAAACTGGTGCGCAAATTTGTCGCGGATGAACCACCGCAATCATTGATTGACAACCTGACTAAGACTTTCTTGAAAACCGATGGCGACCTGCGCGAAGTTTATCTGACCCTCTTCAAAGCACCGGAATTCTGGTCGGCTGAAAGCTATCGCGCGAAAATCAAAACTCCGTTTGAGATGACTGTCAGCGCAGTTCGTGCGCTCGGCGCGGAAACCAATGGCACGCAACCATTTCACCGCTGGATTCAGCAAATGGGCGAAGGGCTGTACCTCGCTCAACCACCAACCGGTTACGCCGACAAAGCCGAAAACTGGGTCAACACCGGATCTTTACTTGAGCACATGAATTTTGCGCTGGCACTTAGCAGCAATCGGATTAACGGAACGCGCACAAGTTTTGCACCTGAACTTAAATCGGCCAAACCCGGTGAAGTCGCAGATTACTTCATTAAGAATATTTTGCACGGCAACATCTCGCCCAACACACGAGCGGTTTTGGATAAGACTTTGAGCGATCCAAATATCGCTGGTAATAGCGGCACTGACGTAGCCAAAATCGCAGGTCTGATCATCGGTTCACCAGAATTTCAAAGACAGTAACTGAACCTGGGAGTAGTAATTATGGACAGAAGATTTTTTCTTAAAAGTAGTGGTGTCGCCCTCGCCAGTTTAGGCGTGGCAACAACCTCTCCGTCTTTTCTAGCTCGCACCTTAGCACAAACGAAAACGACCGGACGCCGCAAAACTCTGATTGTAATTTTTCAGCGCGGCGCCATGGACAGCCTTAACGCGGTGATTCCTTACGGCGAACAGGATTATTACAATCTGCGTCCGGGCATTGCCGTGCCACGTCCCAATAATGACAAACAACCGAACAATCCGGCGGCGCTTGATCTGGATGGATTCTTTGGCTTGAATCCCGCGCTTGCTTCCTTCAAACCAATTTACGATTCCGGGCAACTGGCAATCGTTCACGCCGTTGGTTCACCGGATACGACGCGTTCACATTTTGATGCGCAGGATTATATGGAAGCAGGAACGCCGGGCGTGAAAAGCACTACGGACGGTTGGCTGAATCGTTATTTACAAGCCAGGCCGGATAAGACTGCTTCGCCCTTTCGGGCTGTGGCAATGGGGGCAAATTTGCCTCGCACGCTGCAAGGTCGCGCCCCAAGTCTGGCGATGAATAATATTAGCGAATTCAATGTTCGGGCCGGTGGTGGTCAGGCTTCGACGGTTGTCCAGGGCGGCTTTGAAGCGATGTATGAACAAAGTGTCAACGAAGCTTTGCGCGGCACCGGACGTGAAACTTTTGACGCCGTAAAAATGCTCAAACGCGTCAATCCCTCCCAATATCAACCCGCGTCGGATGCGCTTTATCCACGCGGTAAATTTGGCGATAGTCTGAAACAAATCGCGCAACTCATCAAATCTGACATCGGACTGGAAGTCGCCTTCACGGATATTGGCGGTTGGGATACGCACGCCAACCAGGGCGCAGGACAAGGGCAACTCGCCAATCGGTTACTGGAATTTTCAACCGGGATCGCTGCCTTACACGCGGATTTGAAAGAGCGACGCGATGATGTTGTAATTTTGACGATGACCGAATTTGGACGGACAGCAAAAGAAAATGGCAACCGCGGCACAGATCACGGGCACGCCAGTTGTATGTTTCTGGTGGGTGGCAACGTCAACGGTGGCAAAGTGCTGGGCAAATGGCCGGGACTCAAAAACAGTCAGCTTTACGAAGGCCGCGATTTAGCCCTGACCACAGATTTTCGGGATGTATTTGGTGAAGTTGCGACACGGCATTTAGGAGCGAATAACCTCAGTGCAGTGTTTCCAGGCTATCAAATTAATCGTACCAATTTCCGAGGGATAATCCGCAGCTAGCTTGGGGGAGTATAGCCGTGGATTACTTGCGGGAGCTGTGCCGTTAATTCTGGCGCGGCTCCCGATTTTTATTTTGGCCTTTTTCAGTAGCATAAACTTTCCAGTTTGTGCTGCGTACTAAGCTGTAATCTTATGAAAGAAATTGTACTTTTGTTTGGGAGTATTGCTTAAAGTGAACGCAAACTGGAAAGTTTGCGTTCACTTTTTTTTACCCAAAGCACAATCCAAAGGAGCAACCCAATGTTCAATTTGAAGCGTAGAGAATGGAATAAATTAATGCTTGGCAGTGTTGCCGCAACTGTTTTACCACTTGAAAATTTGTTTGCTGCTGCCAGGCCAAACTCAAAATTTGCGGGTGTCCAAATCGGTGCTCAAAGCTATAGCTTTCGTGATCGCGGACTTGATGATGCTATCAAAGGCTATGTCGAAGTCGGGATCAATAGTTGTGAGATGTGGTCGGGACACGCCGAACCGAAAGGGCTGAAACCTGATGATTTGCGTAAATGGCGGTTGAGTGTTTCGCTGGATGAATTCAAAAATATTCGCAAGAAATTCGATGCGGCTGGGGTTCAGCTTTACGCTTACAATTACAGCTTCCGCGAAGATTTTACGGATGAAGAAATCGAACGCGGCTTCAAAATGGCGCAGGCATTAGGCGTCAAAATTATTACGGCATCGTCGAATGTCACGACGGCAAAGCGCGTTGATCCGTTCGCCAAAAAATATAAAATTCGTGTCGGGATGCACAACCATTCGAATATCAAGCCAAACGAATTCGCTACGCCGGATGATTTTGCGAACGCGATGAGCGGGACATCGGAATATATTTGCGCGAACCTTGATATTGGACATTTCACAGCGGCGAATTTTGATGCAGTGGATTATTTAAGCAGGCATCATGATCGCATCGTGACCTTGCACATTAAGGATCGCAAAAAAAACCAAGGCGAAAATGTTGTGTTTGGCGCAGGCGATACTCCGATCAAACCAGTGCTGGAATTACTTAGAAAAAACAAGTGGAAAATCCCGGCAAACATTGAGTACGAATATAAAGGCGCGGATACAATCGCTGAGATAAAAAAATGCCTGAGCTATTGCAAACAGGCCTTGAACGCTTAATTGAAGGCGTGACACTAAGCCCTTACAGCGATTTTCAAGCCGAGGAATAGAGAGTGCGCCAATCGCTGAAAGCTAACGCTGATCACTTGAAAAAAGGCGTCAAGGATCAACTCCCAGGCGGCAGATTTCAGGCTGGTAACTACTATTCAAACCTGCTCGAAAATCGCGGTAAGACCGTGGAAGAAAATTGGCGCGGGCATCGTGTGCTGATCGTCGCGGTCGCGTGACGTATGGCTGAGTTGCTTTTCCAGTGGTTGCATACAAACAGACGATGCCCGCATAAAAATTATTCATCCGGCGATTTGAAGGTGATGTAAGGAACCAAATATTGGCCCTTCACCAAACGCAAAGAAGAGTCTTTCAAAATAGTTGCGGCTTCCTTAATCAAATCAGATTCGCGCAATTCTTTATACTTGCCGTTTTTACTCAACAATAAATAAACCGTACCATCGCTCGGCGTTTTCGGACGCGCAGTTTTGGACGGAGTTTTGCTCTCGCCGGATTTTCCAACGGGAGGCTTTTGCGTAGTTATCTCCGCCGTTGTTTTTTCTTCTTCGGTAGGTAATTTAGCCATCGGTTTACTTTCGGTTTTGGGTGCAGCCTTGAGCGGCTGGTGATTATTTTTCTTCCGCAAAAGTTGCGGGGCAACAGTGGTTTCAATTTTGGCTGAGGACGCAATTAATACAGGGGCAGCAGCGCGTTTGGGCCGTCCCGGCTTAACCAAAGTTCGCGCTTCAAACACGCGTCCACTTTTTGCGGCTGCCGCTTCCAGTCTTTCGGTAATCGCTGTCAGTCCGGGCTGACCTGCTAAAGCACCTGCCCAGTCTTTGCAGTTGCGACGATACTTACACGTCCAATAACAAACTTCGACGGCTTTCTGGCAGCCAAATTTTTTGCAGGCGATTTGCATCTTTCAAGTCTCAGTGCGTAGCCAGCCAATCGCTGAATATTTTTGCTTCCTGATGTTTGCCACTCCAGCGGGCGCGGTTTTTTCCGGTTAAGGCTAACACCATTGCCTGATGCTGTCCGGCGCGGTCGCCGATTTCTTCAAAATATTTGTACAGGCTGTCAATTCGATCAATAGATTTTTTCGCCGCCTCGACGCTTTTGAATGACAACACGTGCCGGAAAAAGCGCGAATAAACGTTTTGCTCGGCCTCGGTTGAAGTGTAAAGATCGAAATATCCGGTGAGCAGGCCAGCCTGGCGCAAGACCTGGGCAACATAAGATGGATGCGTTTTGATTTGCCGACCAATGGCTGCCACGTCCTTGATTCCCTGATGATAAAGATCAAGCACACGATCTTTTTTACTGGGCGCTTTTGCTCGCGCCTCTCTGGCTTCGTCTGCCTCAAAAGCATCAAAAACGCCTTCAAGAAATTTTTCATTGAACGGCGGTAATGCCGTAGTTGATAAAGTTTGTTGTAGCATGATTTGTTACCTCTTAATCGTTGCTCATTGCGAACTCAAACTTGCGTGCAGGGCTTTTTTATGACGCCTCTTTGAGAATACACCTGACACGCAAGCGAAAGTTCGCGGCCAAAAAATCTTCACCTGAAGTTAGGCGGCGGCGCACTGCGATTGCATGCGGCGACTCATTTCGTCGGGCGACACATCTTCAGTGTGCGTGGCAATGTGCCATTCGTGCCCAAACGGGTCTTTGACCGAGCCTGAGCGATCACCATAAAACTGATCTTTTACCGGACGTTGTAACGTCGCTCCGGCAAACACTGCCCGACTAACCACAGTGTCAACATCTTCAACATAAAGCATAATGGTAACCGGCGAACCGCCATAAGATTGCGGACTGCGAGAACCCATTTCCAGAGACTCATCCGCCAGCATAATAGGTGAGTCTCCGATTTTGATTTCCGCGTGTCTAATTTTCCCATCGGGCGTTGGCATCCGAAATAATTCCGTCGCGCCAAACGCCTGCTGATAAAATGCCAGCGCTTCGGCTGCCCCATTGATTATTAAATACGGGGTTACGGTGTGGTAGCCCGCCGGAATTGGTTGTACTTTGCTGGTCATAAATTTTCTCCTTAGTTTTTGTTCGTACTAAATTTCGCTAAGAAATTATGTAAGCACCTGTTTGTATTCTGCCTGCACCGCTAATTCTTCTTCACCTGCGGGAGAGCAGTTGTACATGGTGATCTGCAAATCCTTGCGAGTTGTGGTAGTGATCACGATCCGCCAACCCCAGTCAGGATCAGGCGGCGCTTCATACCACCCGCGCAAATCAATTGCCCCCGCCTGATCAATCGTTCCCTGACACAACATGACTTTGCTGCTCTGATGCCACGAATCAACCCATGCCGCCGTTGCCACTGTCTGATTGTTGTCATAACCAAGCAGGAGCAGCCCTTCTTGCGGAATATTTTCATGACTCCAGGTATAAGCCAGCGTCAGAAATTTTCCGTTCGCTGCCGTCGCCACTTTTAAATCTGTGGGCGAGACATAATCAGTCGGTGTCAGCCAGCTAAGTCGTAAAAGATTGGTTCCGGCCCAGATTCCAGCCAAATTATTTTGCAGGTCTGTCAAAGTCATGATGTCTTTCTCCTATTCACTTAGCTTTAGCTTGCTCGCCGCACAATCGGGATTTCATTGGTCTCTTGCAGTTGCTTCAAATGATCAATGAATGATGAGGCAGCGCGGCGCGAAAGCTCTTCGACTTTGCAATCCAGCCTCATTGTTTCCTGTAACTCCATATCTACATCAATGTTCAAATCACGGCAGACGGCGCGAATCATGACAATTTGTTTAGGCGTCGCCAATTCTGAAACTGATTTCGCCAGGGGATTGGTTGGAAACGGTCTTGGTTGCGGCCTGGTTGCGACAGGAGCTTCAACGACTTCGGCATCACGTATATATAAATCACGTGCGATACCGAATTTGATCGCGGCTCTTTTCAGCGCGTCGTGTTCGGCTTTTTTGATGCCGGTTTCCGTATTGGCATTGCCTGTGCCGACGCCTTCGCGGGTGATGCCGTCAATCGTAATTGCCGCTGTGATGACGATGAATTCGCCAATTTGCGTAATTTTCTTGACCGTATGCGCCCAGGTCGGAGCCGCACGATCAAGGATGTCGGCGACCGTGTGCCATTCGACATAATCAACCATGTGCTTGTTGCCGGAATAATCAGTCCAGCCTTCGCGCTGTTTGATCAGCCGGGAATCAAGCGGTTCGCGCAACGTGCGTAAGGTTTGCGTAAAGGTAAAAGGGATTACATTATTTTTAATGGCGGTTGCTTCGCTGGCTTCATCTGCCCACTGAGAACCCAGCAGTACATTATTAATAGTGGCTTCGTTGGTCGTGCTCATAAGTGTTTCGTTCATTGCTTTAATTCCTCCAAAAATATTTTCTCAGCCGATGAAACAAACTGCCATGCGCTCCTGCGAACTTTCTTTGTCTCATCTGTGAAACAGTGTATCACGGGTTTTTGATTGTTGCAAGTATGAAACGCTTGTTGCGTACCAGAAAATTTTATGCTAGATTACGGCTGCGTTAAATATAGCTAACGCAGAAAGTGAGGATTATTTATGGCGACTTCAGAAGACAATTTAGTTAATATTGCCGAATTAGGAAGAGCGGTGCGCCGCGAACGCGAGCGCCGTAAAATGGGACTACGCGCCGTGGCGGAGGCGACAGGCGTTTCGGCTTCGACGCTTTCACGCATTGAAAATGGAACCTGCCAGCCGGACGCTGATAACATTGCGCGGATGGCGAAATGGTTAAAGATGCCCGTCGAGCGCATTATGGGTGGACAGACGAAAAGCGGAGCGAATCAACCCGTGATTTATTTCCCGCAGGAAGCTACGCCCGACATTGTCGAAGTCCATTTGCGCGCCGATAAAAATTTATCAGCGGAAAGCGCAGCGGCTTTGGCGGAACTGTTCCGCGTCGCTTATACCCAGTTCAGCCAGCACGACCCAAAAGGGAAAAAGTAATGCTGGCCGGAATCTGGCTTCCAATTTAAGCATTGTCCTTTGGGCTTGGTGGAAAGAAATTTCCAGCGCAATGGCTGGACTCCATCAAGCTCCTTCTCACCGCTTAAGAATAAAACAACATTGATTGGGAAAAGAGGTAGCTGATGAGCATTAGGGGGTTACTGATAATAGCTTTCATTTGGTCAGGTTTCCTGTCTGTTAACAACCATAGCCTTGAAGATAATCCAAAGGCTATTGAAGGAACCTGGGTCATATCGCAAGCCGAATCAGGCGGGAAAAACTTCGCGGCACTCAAAGGAGCCAAATTGATTTTGCAGGCTGGGAAATATGAATTCCAAAATGATCAGGGCGAATATAAATTGCACCAGATCGAAAAGATGACCGCCATAGATATTACGGGCAAGCAGGGGCCAAATGAAGGCAAAACATATCTGGCAATTTACGAGCTGACAGAAAATACCTTGAAAATTTGCTACGACCTGTCAGGCAAAGAGAGACCGAAAACATTTAAAACCGAAGCAGGGACGCAACAATTTTACGTGACTTATCAGAGAAGCAACGAATAAGATTGCTGAGAATTTTGTTATGGATTGTTGGGTGAGATGCAACCGAAAGATTTTTTGTCACGGGGGAGAACACAACAGATTTTAAGGAGCTACAAAAAAGTACCAGGGAGTCCTTGATTTTAAGAACGCTCTGTCTAATTCTCCAGGTTGGGTGTATTACGGTGTTCCTTTGAGGACAGCGCTTTTATGAACCTGCTTTTGATGTTTTAGCTGGGAATGAGTTCATTGATTTGGACTCCCTCGTACCAACAATCCGTGCTGGTTTTTAAGGTTGTCCATTATACCGATCACGCTCCAACTGGTTAGCGCATCAAAACACAAACACCAACCTATCCTAAAATGGCAAAGGCTGCGAAAATTCAGGGGACGGTACAGGTACAGGTTTTCGTTGACCAAAAAGGGAAAGTAATTAAGGCATGCATAATTTCAGGGCATCCATTTCTGCGTGAAGCGGCCATTAACGCCGCACTGAAATGTAAATACAAAAAGAATTTCGGGGCTGATAAAAAAAGACCTAAGCGTGGCCAAAATCAATCTATGACAGACCAGGTTATCTACGAATTCAAATTACCATCAGAAACATAACCTGATTGTCAGGCAACACCCAACATTTATTGCATCGGAGCGCGCAACAGGTGCTTTGATTATCTCCAAGGTTACAGCGCACGCTCGGTGAACGAGTTGTCAGGTACTCGTAACCTGACAAAACAACAACCAGGTTGTATCAATTCAAAAGAGGAAAACTATGGCCGACTCAGAAATTGTGCAAAAAACATCGGAGCTTCACATGAAGCGAGTCACTGGCATCGGTGGCATCTTTTTCAAGGCAAAGGACGCACCTGCGCTACAGGCTTGGTACAAGCGTCATCTCGGCATTGATGTCCAGGCGTGGGGCGGTGCCGCGTTCGACTGGGCTGACTCGGATGGCAAGCCCACCAGCGGAACGACCGCCTGGTTGATTGCGCCGGAGGCAAGCAAGCAGTTTGCTCCAAGCGAAGCCTCGTTCATGGTCAACTACCGCGTTGAAGACCTTCACGCCCTAGTCGCGGCGCTCAAAGCGGAAGGCTGCAACGTCCTCGACAAAATCACGGATGACGCTGAGTACGGCAAGTTTGCCCACGTCATTGATCCTGAGGGAAACAAGGTCGAGTTGTGGCAACCACCTGCCAGTCAATGAAAAGTGCCCACGCTCCCTGCGGCAGTCTGCGACCTAACATCTGTTCAACCGTAACAGCGCCATACTGTACCGAATAATTCAAAGGAATAAAATCATGGCTAAACCCGAAACCATTGATGAATACCTTGCAGAACTCAGCGAAGATAAACGCGCTGCGCTTGAAAAACTTCGCCAAACGATCAGGTCTGTAACGCCCACTGCCGAAGAATATTTTTACTACCACATCCCCGCGTTCCGCTTGAATGGGCAACGGCTGATTGGCTTTGCTGCGGCAACCAATCATTGCGCCATCTATCCATTAAGCGCCGCGACGGTGAAAGCTTTCAAGGATGAATTGAAGAATTACGACACCAGTCCGGGAACCATTCGTTTTACGCCAGACAAGCCGTTGCCTGCGACACTGATACGCAAACTGGTCAAGGCGCGGATCGAAGAAAATGAAGAAATGCTGCTCAAGCGGGCGGCGCGACGGAAGAAAAAATGAAACCTACCAATCAAAAGCAATCATTCACAGCCGTCATCGAAGCCGCAGGCGGCGGTGGAGCTTTTGTCAACATTCCTTTCGATGTCGAGGAAATGTACGGCAGGAAGCGCGTCAAAATTAAGGCTTCGATTGAGGGAGAACCGTACAAAGGAACGCTGGTACGGATGGGCAGCGATTGTCACATGTTGCCCGTGCTGAAAAGCATTCGAGAAAAAATCGGCAAAAACATTGGCGACGAAGTAGCTGTAACTGTCGAAGAAGACCTTGCACCAAGAATAGTCGAAGTGCCTTCAGATTTACAGGAAGCCTTCACACAAAACCCTGAAGCCGAAGTATTTTTTAAGCAGCTCTCGTATACAAATCAAAAAGAATATGTGAAGTGGATTGAAGAGGCGAAACGAGCAGAAACACGACATAACCGAATTAGTAAGGCGCTTGAGTGGCTGGGGCAAAACAAGCCGCTTCGATAATTACTACTGAAAGGAAAAACTATGCAAACGAATACCCTGATTGCTCCCGACTCGAAAAACCGCCGCTGGGCTGGATATATTTTTACTGCCCTGCCTGCGCTGTTCCTGCTCATGGATGGCGTCATGAAATTATTCAAACCCGCGCCCGTGGTAGAAGCAACCGTCAAGCTCGGCTATCCTGAAAGCGTCATCGTTGGGCTTGGAATTGTTGTCGTCATTTCGACAATTCTTTATCTCATCCCAAACACTTCTGTGTTGGGCGCAATTATTCTGACAGGGTATCTGGGCGGCGCAGTCACGACGCATGTGCGGGTTGGCGCCGGATGGTTTCCAATTTTATTTCCTGTCATCATCGGAGTTCTGCTGTGGGGCGGAATTTATTTGCGCGACACGACGCTGCAATCACTGATTCCCTTGACGATCCAATCAGGATTCACCACCAAAAAAATGTTATGGGCGGGGTGGGTATTGAGCGTTTTACCCGCGTTATTATTGTTCTTCAGCGCCTTCATGAAGCTGACGAAGGCTGCGCCTGTGATTGATGGATTCAAACTATTTGGCTACCCTGAAAGCACCTTGCTGGGCATTGGAATTGTAGAAATTCTGTGTACGATTCTCTTTCTGATTCCGCGCACGACGATGCTGGGAGCGATTTTAGTAACAGGATATTTAGGCGGCGCAACGGCGACACACCTGAGAATCGGCGATGCCTATTTTCTGACGATTATTGCTGGCGTGATCGCGTGGGGTGGATTATTTTTTCGCAATGAACATGTGCGGACACTCATCCCTTTGCGAAGCTAATGTGAGTATTTTTATGAAAGGAATGCTATGAGAAAAGTCCACTACGAAGTTGCCGTTAGTCTGGATGGGTTTATTGCCGGGCCGAACGGCGAATATGATTGGATTCCGACCGACCCTGAGATGGATTTCAATGCACTCTATGATCAGTTCGATACTGTATTTGTTGGGCGTCGCACGTTTGAGCTATTTCATACGATGATGCCGAAGAAAGAAACGTTTGTGTTTTCGCACACCTTACAAGCAACGCAATATCCCGATGTCACAATCGTGCATCAAAAACCAGAAATTGTAGTCGCAGAGCTGCGTACCAAACCGGGAAAAGATATTTGGTTATACGGCGGTGGTTTACTTTTTCAAAGCCTGCTTGAAACAAATCTTGTTGATACAGTAGAGGTCGCGGTGATGCCGGTTTTATTGGGCGAAGGCGTTCCGCTATTTCCCTCTTCCTACAACCCAACCAAACTGGAGCTTACTTATCATCGAATTTATAAATCAGGAATTGTGAAGCTGGCTTATAACGTCAAGTAGCTCGAAAGGAAAAATTATGAATGCACCAGGAATTCCCAACGGCTATCACACGATTACACCCTACCTCAGTGTGCAAAATGCTCCGGCGTTGATTGAATTTTTGCAGCAGGCATTTGCTGCTGAAGAAATTGAGACGCACACCATGCCGGATGGCAGAATTATTAACGCGCAAATCAAAATTGGCGATTCAATGGTCTTAATCGCTGATGCTCCCAAAGATTTGACAGGACGCAAATTGATGCCGGCGATGCTCTATTTATACGTCAGCGATACCGACGCTGTGTATCAAAGCGCAATTCTCGCCGGTGGAAAATCTATTCAGGAACCAGCGAATCAATTTTACGGAGATCGCGTCGCTGCTATCGAAGACATGGCAGAAAATCAATGGTGGATCGCAACGCACAAAGAAGAAATGTCACCAGAAGAATTGATTCAGCGCGCATCACAAAGGGAGTCACAAAAAGGTAATTAACCAATGCTTGATCGAATCATCAACGGACGGACTAATTTAGTATTTGAGTATCTGGCAGCAGGCAAAGCCGCAAACGCTACAGACACAGATGGAGTTTCGCTCATCCAATGGTGCGCGTATTACGGCGATGTCAGCGCGATAAAATTTTTGCTGGCAAATGGCGAATCACTCTCTTCGCTTGGAGAAAATTTTGATCTCAATGGCGCAGCTTTTCATGGACATTGGCGGCTCTGTCAATTCCTCATCGAAAACGGCGCAGATGTGAATTTCCCTCTACCAGACACCGCAGAAACACCATTGCATGCGGCGTTGTGTACCACGAAATGTACCGCACCTGATGTAGTCATCAAAGTATTACTTGCTAACAGAGCCGATCCAAATTGCGGTACCAAACCTGGAGTTGAAACAGGCGGGTTTATGCGCGATTGTCGGACGAAAGCCGAAACACCGCTGCATCGCGCTGCCGCTTTTGGCACTGAAGAAACCATTCAATTGTTGCTGGATGCAGGCGCAAAAATTGACGCCAGGGATATGAATGGAGATTCTCCGCTCACGTGGGCAAGCTGGTATTTGCGACCTGATTCGATTTTAAGAAAACTTTGTTACGGTAACTTTTTTATTCGTCCCGACAGACAAGGAATGGGAGCCAATTTACAAGACAAGCCATAATTTTAGATTGAAATTTTGTTGTGACCTTGCAAATGATATGCGCCCTGCGGAGTTTTCGAAGCAAGCTGGAACATAGCAATCTTAGTGAGTTACTGAAAAATTGAAACAAGTAATTGTTGAGTTACGATCATGGAAAAAACTCCAGAGTTCTTACTTTCAAATTATGATGATGTCCGGTTTATTGCCGAAGGTGCTTATGGACGAGTCTACAAATGCACGCACAATGAAATTATTACAGCCGTTAAAATTCTTGATGCCCTTGATTCAGAATCGCAAGAAAGATTCAAAACCGAAATTGAAATACTTCGACGTATTGACCACGTGAATATAGTGAAACTGCTTGATGCAGGTGAAACCGATGGTCATTACTGGTATGAATCTGAGTATGCTAATCAGGGACATTTCGGACAAATGCAGGGCTATCTCTTTTACTCTGATTTGGATCGAGTTGACTACTTTCGGCAAATTTGCTTAGGTGTACAAGCACTACATAATTTGGAACTGTCTATAATTCACCGTGATCTCAAGCCATCAAATATTCTTGTCTTTGAATACCCTAACCCTGCGCAGCAGACCATTTTGAAGATCGCTGATTTCGGGTTAGCCACAATTACTGGTATCACTTCGAACCTTACAGCAACGGGTGTGGCTCTTGGTACAGCAGATTATATCGCTCCTGAAAGGATCAGAGACCCACGGATTAAAACGCCTGCCTCTGACATCTATTCTCTTGGGATAACCTTCCTTGAAGCCTGCACTGGACGCACAAGACCGAGTCAAGAAAATCTCAACCTTGTTCCAGAGATCCTTAAACCTATCATCGAACAGATGGTTCGAGAACATCCGCGTAACCGCTATCAATCAATTTCGGATATTCTTGAAGCATTCGACAGTCTTTGTTCTTGGCGTTTATTTACGGGTAGAGAGCCGCAAGAAAATGAAGTAAGTACACCAATATATCAGGTTAATATTGGGCGCAATCTAGAAAACGCACTTAACTCTCTTTATACCTGTAACTCGGAAAATGTCTTTAACTTGCTAGCAAATTTAGAAACCTTGCTAGACCGTCTTGGTGAGGCTCACGATCATGAGGCATTGACTTTAATGAATACGCCTCGCAACGCGATGGCAATGATTGATAAAGCTAACCATGAGGAGTTATTGCGTATCGTTCAACGGTTTATGAAAGCGGCTGAGTGTACTAAAGACAGCGACTTCTTCTCTCCTGCTCCTCAATCATGGTCATGCTTCCTAGCTGATACCTTTGCGCTCTCATCCTACCGCCCAACAAAACATCTTTGCCTGGAAGGGCTTGCAAAATTTTTGTTTAGATTCAAAACGCATGATACAAAAGTATACCTCGCCCAAACAATTCAAAAGTTAGACGACCCTGATCACACCGAATTTTTAGCAGCGCGATTGCGAGAGGTTGATTGCGAGGAAGTTGCCAAAACATTAGATGGTGTTCCTGAACAACGCACGATAGATTTGCAGGCATTACAAATTGCTTTAATCAATATTGTTTAGATAACAGCCTCATCTTATAAAAAAGAGAACCGATGGCTATCAGCTCGATTTTGAAAGCAATACTTATGTACTGGAAGAAACTGAATATTCAGAAAACAGGCGTCAAGAGTACGGGCTTTAGCTTGTGCCTGAGAACTCTGAAGACACAAGCTAACGCTCATACTCTTGACGCCTGTTTTTCCAAATAAAAGATATTATGAATGCAACATTTAAAACCGTCTGGCCTTATCAAAATGATGCAATGAATTTACCTGTCGCTGATGTAGATTCTGCTATTAATTTTTATGAATCCGTGATGGGATTTCAACTTGAATCGCGTCACGATGCACCGCATAAATCTGCACATCTTAGTCGTAACGAAATCCGAATCGGACTCGCAGAAAATGGCGGCGATCCTACGCAAGATGGATGCTTTTTTGAAGTAGATAACGTCGAAGCGGCGTTTGCCGAATTGAAAGCCAATGGCTTCGCAAAGCCTGAAGCTGATTTTCGGATTGACCAGCACGGCGACACCAAATGGAAAGTATTTTTCGTCATCGCCCCTGATGGACTTTGTTACTGTTTAGGTGAGCGACAATAAAGAGATTGATTAAAATGAATCTGGGAAAAATAACGCCTATTCTGCGCATCTTTGACGAAGCGAAAGCGAGAGAATTTTATATAGATTTTCTCGGCTTCAAGGTTAATTTCGAACATCGCTTTGCCGACGATCTGCCGCTATACATGGGCATTTCCAAAGATGATTGCGTAATTCATTTATCAGAGCATTTTGGGGATGGCACTCCTGGCAGTGCGATCCGCGTTGAGACTGAAAATGTCGAAGAGTATCAGCAGGAACTACTCGCCAAAAAATATAAAAATGCACGACCCGGATTATACGATCAACCCTGGGGCAGTCGTGAAATGCCCATCAGTGACCCGTTCGGTAATCGGCTGGTTTTTACAACGACGATCACCAACGAAATCAGCGGCAACCCTAAAGAAGTGGGTAACTGGAAATTTTCAGAGTCTGATTCATGACAACGCGAAAGGAAAAACTTATGCTGACTACAGCTAATCTCAGAGCCTTCGTCGCAACCAGCGATGCGGCAAAAGCCAGAGAATTTTACGAAAAAACTTTGGGCTTAACGTTTGTCAGTGACGAGCCTTATGCGTTGGTATTCAATGCAAACGGCACAATGTTGCGCATCCAGAAAGTGAAAGAAGTCGCTCCAATTCCGTACACAGCTTTGGGCTGGCAGGTGGATGACATCAGCGCAACCATTACAGAGCTAACCAAAAACGGCGTTGTGTTTGAGCGTTTCCCGGGCATTCCGTTCGATGAATTGGGGATTTGCACTTTTCCCAACGGCGACAAAGTTGCGTGGTTCAAAGACCCGGATGGAAATCTTTTGAGCCTTGACCAAATGGCGAATTAATGTGGAAGCCCGCACGAAGTAAGGGCGTGATGTACACTTACTTCGTGCGTGTTTCTGCACTACAACTGAAAAATTCAACTTTTATTATGCCAAAATTTATTGCCTTCCTCCGTGCGATCAATGTCGGCGGTCACAACGTCAAAATGGATGCGTTGTGTGCGCTCTTCCTTGAATTAGGCTTGACGAAGGTCGAGACGTTTATTGCCAGCGGCAATGTGATTTTTGAATCAAAGGCACGAAATCTCAAAACGCTTGAAAACAAGATTGCTGAGCACTTGCACAAATCACTGGGCTACGAAGTCGCTACGTTTATTCGCACTGTTGCCGAAGTCAAAGCCGTTGCCGAATACCACCCTTTTTCTGAAGTTGCGAGGCAGACAGCGACCGCATTAAATATAGGATTTTTGGCGGAGCCGCTCAGTGAAGAAGCCACAAAAATTTTGTTCGCTTACAGAAACGAAATGGATGATTTGCACGTGAACAACCGCGAAGTGTATTGGCTCTGTCGGATGAAACAAATGGATTCGCCGTTTGCGAAAAAAGGGTTCGAGAAAATTGTCAAAATGAAAGCTACGTTTCGCGGCGTGAATACGGTTCGCCGACTTGCTGCGAAATATCCAATCGGATAATTATTAACACCATAAATGGAAGAAATATGGCAGAAATAAAAACCAAACCAACAGATGTTAATGTCGAAGGCTTTCTGAATTCTATTGCTGATGAAACGCGTCGCGCAGATTGCTTTACAGTTTTAGAATTGATGAAAAAAGCTACGAAAACCGAACCAAAAATGTGGGGACCAAGCATTGTTGGCTGCGGCGAATATCGCTACAAATACGCCAGCGGACGAGAAGGCGATTGGATGCAGGTGGGATTGGCTTCGCGTAAAGATGCACTTGTGTTATACGGGATAGGACACGATGAAAAGTTTGAAGAACTGTCGGCAAAGCTTGGCAAATACAAATCCGGCAAAGGCTGCTTATACATTAAAAAACTTGCCGATGTTGACTTGAAAGTATTGCAAACGCTTATCAAATCTTCAGTGACAGGAAAAACTAAACCGCCTTCTAAAACTACTTGAATATGCCACTACTACTATCTTTCTCAGTTCTCATGGCGTTGGTATTTTTGCTCTGGTTGCTCAGCCTCGCGCTAAAAAATGCCAGCATCGTAGACATTTTCTGGGGACTCGGCTTTGTTGTCGTTGCCTGGATTTGTTATTTCAATACCGTTGGCTTTGAGCCACGCAAAACTTTGATCACGACGCTGGTGACAATTTGGGGCTTGCGACTTTCAATTTATTTGTATTGGCGCAATCACGGCAAAGGTGAAGATTATCGTTATCAATCGCTCCGCCAACGCATCGGCAAAAATTTTCCGGTAATTAGTTTATTCGTCGTCTTTATTTTTCAAGGCTTACTGATCTGGCTGGTTTCATTGCCGATTCAGGCGGCGCAATCATCACTTGAGCCAAATCACTTCACGGCGTTTGATGTGGTCGGTGTAATTTTTTGGGCGATTGGATTGACGTTTGAAGCAGTGGGCGATTGGCAATTGGCAACCTTCAAAGACAATCAGAATAATCAGGGCAAAGTGATGGATCACGGCTTGTGGAAATACACGCGGCATCCGAATTATTTTGGCGATGCGTTGTTGTGGTGGGGAATATTTTTATTTGCGCTCCCCGGTGGATGGTGGACGGTTATTAGTCCAATTGTGATGACGACATTGCTGATGAAAATCTCCGGCGTCGCGTTGCTGGAAAAAACGTTGGTGAAGACCAAGCCACAATATGCTGAATACGTGCGCCGTACCAATGCGTTTTTACCGTGGTTTCCTGTTCGATAAGCTGCCAGCTTGTCGAACCCTTTCGCCACTCGCAGCTTGCTTTGAAAACTTTGATTAATGAAATCAGGCGACAAGCTGGCAGCCTTGTCGGACATCGCTTATGAAATTCATCACCTTTCTAAAACTACTTTTCATCGCTATCCTGATCGGGATGCTGATCGTCACAATCAAAGCCAGCTTGTACGAAAATGTTTTCAATGCCGGACGGATTTTGAATGAGCCGTGGGTCATCGCTACTTTGTGGGATGCGTACTGCGGCTTCATCACTTTTTATGTGTGGGTCGCGTATAAAGAAACAAAATGGTGGGCGCGAATTTTGTGGTTTGTGCTGATTATGAGTTTAGGCAATATTGCGATGGCAGTGTATATGTTGATCCAATTATCTTGCTTGCCTGTGAATGCAACTATGAAAGATTTATTGTTAAGAAAAGGAAACTAAATGAATCGTACTGAAATCGAAATCAAACTCAACCAAGACCGCGCCTGGACGCTGGAAACGTGGGCAGCGTATCCCGCCGAAGACCTGACACGAGGCATTACGATCAGCCGCCACAATCCAGAATTTTCGTGGAGCGCGAAAGATCATCTGGCACATCTCGCAGGCATCGAAGCAGTCTTCAATACCATCATCAAAAAATATCTCGTGGGTGATCCGAATCCGATTAGTATTATGAAAAATGCTGATGGTACGGCTCCGTCACGCGAAGAAATTATGGCGAAAGTCCACGCGCTGAATGACGATTGGGTGAATCAACATCACGGAAAAACCTTC
>JANMKB010000378.1:0-5664 GCA_031371805.1 Blastocatellia bacterium
TTGAAAAACGGCTTGGTCTTGACTAGGAAATGCTCTTTTAAAGTTACGGTCAGTTATTTCATAGGTCACGCCTTTGGCATTTCGCAGTCGTTGCCCAGTAACTGTTGCTAATGGAGTATCAGTTTGTAAGCCGTTGAATTCTTCAGTTGAAATATTGATGGCATTTGCGAAATCATAGCCATAATAGCGGAAAGTTTTTTCATCCGGGATGGATCGCTTTTTTCCTCCTTGAATCAAGTAAAAACTTTTATCGTCGTTAGTAATTAGTGTTCCATCTGGATGCCATCTGACATCGCACGCGGCATAAGCTTTAAGCTTCCACAGATTATGACTCGCTGTCCAAGAGATTGTCTTTGCTATCGGCAGTGGATCATCGTATTGGCCTTGCCAACCATAAGGATCAACTAAATAGTCATCATACTTAACTGTAAAATGTAAGTGAACCATACCATCAGCCCCGACCCCACCAGCAATACCGATGGCTTGATTACGTTTCACAGAAACACTCTGACCTGGCTTACTACAACCACTTGGAAATGGGTTCGGGGTAGTAGAATTTGGAATTTGGTTAGAATCCGAGATAACATTTGACATATGTAGGTACTGCGTTTTATACCTATTATTGTGATTTATTGTGGTGGTGTTGTAACCATCTGAGGAGCAGGTAAGAACCCCATCGGCAGCGGCTAGTACCAATACATTGCTTCCCTGATCCGTTGTCTTGAAATCGTAACCATTATGACCATCATACAAAAGATGTTTCGGGTAACCAGCCCCAGCATAATTACCGTTAACGAGAAACCTGTAATCCTTAACGCTACTCATAAAGGCATATAAGTCTGTTTTCTTAATATTATTCGCTACAAATTTATCAAGACTGTTGTCTCCTATTTCGCCAGTGTATGCAGTCACAATATTATTAGCAGAGTATGCAGTTGTTAAGGAGTGATCTAATACGCTATTAATTAAACCAGAGTAGGCCGTTCTCTTATCCACAGGAAAACTCAAATAAAATGAATCGGGTTGAGTGCCGCACTGTCCCACAGATGAAAGCGTAGTTTCCTTTTCAGCTTTAGCCGGAAAAACAGAGCGAGTAGAGTTCACTGCAATGATCTTTTCCATTTTCGGAGTTCGACGTGCTGCGAGATAGTTTGGAGAAATAGTCCAAGCTGTTAAAGCTAAAAAACTCACGATAACTAATAGTGTAAGGTTCTTTAAAAATACTTGAGTCATACTAATCTCCTAACTATATATAATTATATTTTGAGAATAATTCTTATTTCTACCCTTCAGCATAAATCCCAAAATCCCACACTGGCGGCGCGGCGATGGATTTGGAATTTGCCTGCACATCAGCCAGTCGGGTAATTGGCACAAGTCCGTATTCACCATCTTTGAGTGCCTGTTGCGGTTTGATAGCGTAGATGCCTTCGGATACTTTTTTGATTTCGCAGGGGATTTCGTTTTCTACCATGGCGATGCTGCCGAAGCCGCCGATGTCGTACGTGCCTAAAATGCGACGGTCTTTGCGCATCCCGCCCTGCTTCACGTACAACAAACGATAAGACGGTACGCCTGGAATTACATCGCCCATGCCGGACACCAAAATGATTGGTTGCGGGTCGTCAAAATTGGCTTTGGCGTTGGTGCCGATGAGTTGTAATTCCAGCTTGTTTTTGACGAAAGGGACTACGGCGGAAAGGGCGGCGCGTCCGACATTGGCTCCCATTGACGGCACTTGGCTTTGGATCATGAGTGTCAACTTCTTACCATCCCAAAAATAAGCTCCTTTGTCAGGCGGCAAGGGAACCGCATGTCCGGCGCTGTCTACGACGCCAGTTGCGGGCGTAGACGGAACTGGCGTTGCAGGTTTTGGCAGAGCAGATGCGACAGTCGCCGGGGGAGTCGCAGGGGGGGGCGGGTTTTGCATTGGGATTCATCATGAAAGCAATGAGTGTGTCGCTGACTTTGGCGGCTTTGAGTTGTTTGAGGCCGCTGATGCTGGTGTCGAAATTGCATTCGGACTGGCGGATTTTTTCGATGATGACGGTTTCGCCGAGGCCAAGCTGGGACAATTCAATAATTGCCGCATTGGTTAAGATTTCTTTTTTGGGATTTGTTATCGGAGGCGCAGGCCTGGCGGCGTTGCGCGGTTGAGCAAATAAAACTGACGGTGCGGTGCAGAGCAAAATGGCAAAAAGCCAGTGGGCAAGGCTGTTCATGCGATAGTTCCTTTAGGGCTATTAAGGGCTGTGACTATTCGGGTCCTGCTGCTATTTCGGTTGCGGCTTCGGTGGCTCTGCTCGGCGTGATGAGGAGACCCGAAGCTGGTCTTGATTTTTTTGGCTACATCCAGTGACGATGAAACGTTTTTCGTGAGCGGGGCTGACAAAAAATAAAAGCTGAAGATGAAGGCTTGCGTGTGAGCGTTCGCTGAATAAATGTCGGTTGATTTGAGGTAACGCGGGGGATATTACACTTGTCTTTCCTGGGCGCCAATAACAGTTTAGCGTTTTTGGTTTTGTGTTTCGCGGGAAAATTAATTATCTGGTCTCTCGAAACGTGAAACGCAGAACTCGAAACTTCCTTGCGGCTCTGCCGCCCCGATGTGCGGAAGGGCTGTTGCCCTTCCGCAGGTTCGCCCAGCAATCAGGGCTATGCCCGTTTGTAGGCTTACGGGCGTAGCCCCGGACAAAGATAAAGCTGACGGTTGGGCGCCGCCCAACCACACATCAGGCGGCAGAGCCGCAAATTTGAAACCCGTGCGCTTGAGAATTTTACTGTTGTGGGAGTTCCGTACTAAGCCCGCAACGCGGGTGGCAAGCATAAAACCTGGGGTGAAGCGCAGCAGCGCGAAACCCCGGGAAAAATGAGGAAACAAGGGAAAGCCCGTGAAACGGGCAACAGCTACAACGATTACTTTATGCTTGTCACCCGCCTGGCGGGCTTAGTACGGAATCAGGGGAAGTTTACACGAGGTTTTGTGATACGAAAACTCGAAGGTTGACGAAAGGTTTTTCAGCGACCCATACAACTCGCGTATGAAGTCCGGGAGGTTGAGAAAAGTCTGGGAACCAGCTATTCGATGGGTGGATGTTCGCCTACGGCATACAGTACGCGGCGCATATTTACCAGGTCGGATTTTATCTCAGTAGCGAACCCGGCTCGCTACTGCTCGTGGTACTGTACCCTGAGCGGTAGCGACGGGATGATTTTTTTAGTCATGGTCAGGGAACTGAAGGCCGAGTTGAGCGATGACTGCATTGAAGGTGACCCCGCGCAACCTGGCTAATTCTGCCAGGGCGGTTAAGCGGTCGGCGTGCAGGACCTCGAGTTGATCGGTCAGCGCCGTTAATTCCTGCCATTCGGCAGGGGTGAGCAGTTCGTCGTCACGCTTTGCCAGCAAGGCTCGCATTCGATTGTGTTCCGTTGCCGACAATCCCTGATTGACGCGTGCGAGCAACGCGCTTTCGTCTGCGCCTAAGTGTGGCGCGACACGTGCGGCGCGGATGGTGATCACTTGATCTACGAGGTGTTCCAATTCCGCAATAGACATTTGTCTGACCGCTGTCAGGATGGCATTTGATGATGGCGGTGGGTGCAAGTTTTGCATTGCGGCTGTTCCTTTCGGTTGCTTGTCATTGCTGCTCGCGCTGCTGCTTCAGCACCTCCAAATTATCTGGTTTGAACGGAGAGAAGTCAACGCAAGGTTTTGCTCTACGGAACACCACTTTCCACTATTTCTAAAACAGATTGTCCAGTTTTACTTTCTGCCTGGTGCATAAGCTTCAGTCTACTGTTTTCACCATCAACAAACTGAAGCTTGTACGCTTTTGAGTTTTGCGTTCTGAGTTTCGCGTTTCGAGAGGTTTCTTAATCAGCGTACCCTCGAAACGCAAAACCAAAAACTCGCAACCGCGCTATTTGATCGTCACTTTCACGGCATTCGCAACCCTGCCATCTACGCTTAATTCAACCTTAACTTCGCCGCGTCCTGCCAGGCTGGCTGGTAATTTCACATTGACCTGATCAAGGCCGGCGTAATTGCCCTGCGCTCCGGCATATTCGACCGGGAGTTCGATGCCGTCTACGGTGATTCTGGCGGTGGCTAAGGCACTGCGATTTTTGATGCCGGTGCCGTACAAAATCAGGAATGCGGGAGCGGCGCTGACATCAATTGCGTTGGCGACGAAACGGCTCTGAGTTGTGTCGTAATGCGCGGCGGAATCCCAAATTTGTTTGCCGTCAGATTTGACGTAAACAATATTGGCGGCGGCGAAACCGCTGCCCGTGGAATCGGCGGAGAATATGCCCGGCGCGACTCTGGCGACGTTGAGCAACCCGCGTGTTGTGACGCCGTCACGATTGGTGATAGTGATGGTGGCAAGGCCTGTAGCGGTGTCAGCGGGAATCTGATAATTCACCTGGCTCGGCGAAACGAAAAATAATGAAGCCGCACGTTCGACGCCTTTGCTATCCAAAACTTTGATGTTTGTGCCACCCAGAGTTGTCGGCAATGTCGCAGACGTAATCGCTTCAGTGGTAGTCGCCAGACTTGCCCCAAAGGCCGAAGCAATTGAATCGGCAGCCAGTTCACCGCCGACGTAACTTGCCGCGATAACATTGGCTACGGCGCTGCCTGAAATATTGACGGTAGCGTTGGTATAGGACGTATTCGTCAATAAATTTGCTGCTGCGTCCGACATCTGACGATTGATTAAATTATCACCGAAGCTGACCAGTGAAGTTGTTTCGCCGGCGCCTGCCTTTGGAATAAAGCGCACGTTCAAAACCGACCGTGTTCCAGCGGCAATAGTATTTCCGACCGGCATGGCAAACGCAATTCCGATGCGACCATTGGCGGCTTCGGTGCGGTTGATGGTCAGGGCTGCGCCATTGGCATCATTGCCTGCAACCGCATCAGCAAAACTCATCACCTGGGGATCAAAATTCAAACTGAAGGCAAAAGCATTTTCATTGCCTTGTCCATCCAGTTCAATTTGTAAGGTGCCGAGTTGATCGCGCTGGAAGTTTGCATCCACTGCGCGTAACGTGCGCGGTTGGGCTTCGCGGGTGGCGAGTTCAGGAGCCAGGGCTGGTTGTGCTACCGGGCCGGTTGGGCCGCCTGCGACAACTACGGCATCGAGTCCCGCCGCATATCTGCCTGCCTGCACCCAATCGGTGATGGAAATTTGTCCGTCGCCTTTGGTTGCTTTCGGAGCACAATCCGCCCGTTGAAATTCGCTGGCATTCGTGAACGTATCCAGGCCAATGAAAAATCTGCCGACCTGCACCCAGTCAGCAACGGTGACTGTGCCATCGTTGTTACCCGTTGGACGCGGTGCGACATCGGCTTCGTAGCCCGTTAATTTTTCAATGACAAAATTGACCGTGTTTGAAGTGCCTCCGCCCGGCGTCGGATTAAAAACCGTGACTGCGGCGGTGGCGACATTCGCAATGTCTGCGGCGGTAATGGCGGCAGTTAATTTTGTGCTGGAAACAAACGTTGTGACGCGATCCGTGCCATTCCAGTGCACGATGGAGCCGTTGATAAAATTGCTGCCATTCACCATCAGCGTAAAGGCTGGCAATGTATTGAAGGTCGAAGGCGGATTGAGACTGGCGATGACAGGCACAGGATTGTTCACTGTCAGCGAGGCTTCG
>JANMKB010000380.1:0-3520 GCA_031371805.1 Blastocatellia bacterium
CTATTTGCATTAGCAGGAGTTAAATCTTCCCTACCTCTATTAAATATAATCCTCCCGGTAGGAATTAGTTTTTATACCTTTGAAGCAATTAGCTATGCAGTAGATGTATATAAAGGAAAATGTAAACCCTGTAATAACTTAATTGAATTCGCACTTTACCTGGCTTACTTCCCACATCTGGTGGCAGGCCCGATCTTACGTCCCTGGGATTTCCTTCCGCAAGTAGCGCGAAAGCTAACGATCACTAAGGCAAATTTTCAGAATGGAGTTCATTTATTTCTCGTTGGACTTTTTAAGAAGGTATTGATTGCCGACAATCTCGCGCTCTTTTCCGATAGTATATTGAGTAAGCCGCAAGGTCAGTCAAGTTTAGCTATTATAATTGCCACACTCGCTTTTGGAGTCAGAATCTATTGTGACTTTTCTGGCTATACCGATATGGGACGTGGCATCTCTAGGATACTGGGTATTGAGCTTCCGCTTAACTTCAATCGGCCCTATTTTGCTAAGAACATACAAGAGTTTTGGCACAGATGGCATATCAGTTTGTCCACCTGGCTCAGAGATTATCTTTATATCCCATTAGGCGGAAGTCGGACTGGTAATGCGCATGTAAATCTAATGATTACTATGTTGTTGGGGGGACTTTGGCACGGTGCAGCATGGAATTTCGTCATTTGGGGAGGATACCAGGGCGGGCTTCTCGTCGCGCATAAAATGTTATCCAGGAAGCTTCAGAAAAGCCCTGGCATACAAGCATTCCTGGCCGAGCCGAGTGGGAAAATAGTTAGTGTACTAATCACTCAATATTTTGTCTTTCTAGGATGGCTCTTATTTTATGTTGCTAGTGTCCCTGACCTGATTTATTGCGTTAAGAAATATCTGCTCTTTGATTTCAACTTATCTATAGGAGGAATGGGGTTTGGTCAGGCGCGACCTTTTACTACAATATTTCTCCTCATTCTATTTTGGGCTGGTCATATCATCTCAGCCAAAATAGGTGGATACGATCAGGCTTTGAATAGCCTGACGCCAGCGCAAAGAGTACTTAGTTATGCGACGTTAGGTATCTTTCTTTTCGTCTTATGGCCCTTGGCTGATATTCCATTTATTTACTTTCAGTTTTAAGCCTGCTTATTTTCGATAGCTCTGGGAACGAAAGCGAACATTACCAGTAGTAATACGGCGACAGTGAAAAGACAGTAGAAATACTCTCCCGAAGATTATGTGACAGATAATACAGGCACAACAAAGCAGTGAAGAAGAGGTTACAAATGCGTTTAGGTATAGATGCTTCCAACATTCGTGATGGCGGAGGAATTGGGCACATTATTAATATTCTTCAAGCTGCCCAACCACAGGAGTATGGCATTGATAAAATCGTAGTCTGGGGTGGACGAACTACGCTCGAACAACTACCGACACGACCCTGGTTAGAATGCCAGCATGATTCTTTGCTGGATCAGAGTTTGCCCGTTCGTACTTATTGGCAGGCAAGAAAATTACCGCAGATTGCACGAGAACATTGTGACTGTCTCTTAGTACCGGGTGGCATTTTTTACGGTGCCTTCAGACCTTTCGTTGTGCTTTCACAAAATATGCTGCCGTTTGAATTTGTTGAGTTACGTCGCTATGGATTCTCAAAGCTATCAGCTAAATATTTATTAATACGGCTGGCGCAAATCAGCAGCTTTCGTCGCGCTAACGGGGCGATCTTTATGACGCAATATTCCCGTTCATTGGTAAAAGAAGCAACGGGGATCAACGGACAATATCCAATTATTCCATACGGGATTAATCAGGATTTCTTTCAGCGCCCACGCTTTCAAAAACCGTTGCCGGAATATTCTTTCGAAAACCCATTTAAGTTACTCTACGTTTCGAAGCTGGAGCCTTATAAACATCATTCGAATGTAGTCAAAGCCATCGCGCAATTGCGGAGCGAAGGATTGCCCGTGAGCCTGGATTTAATTGGAGCGCCGGAAAGCCCGATACGTTTGCGCCGCCTATTAGCCACTATCAATCGAGTGGATAGTGCTGGAGCTTTTATTCATTATTACGGTCATCTGGCGTATACAAAGCTATTAGAAGCCTATCATCAGTCGGATGGTTTCGTTTTTGCTTCGAGTTGCGAGACGTTGCCGAACATTTTACTAGAAGCCATGGCAGCAGGATTGCCCATTGCCAGTTCAAGTTATGGCCCGATGCCGGAAGCATTGGGAGACGCCGGAATTTATTTTGACCCGGTGAAGCCAGAAAGCATCGCGCTGGCGGTTCGGAGCGTAGTTAGCAATCATCTTTGGCGCACACGAGCTGCCAGCGTGGCTTACGAACGTGTACAAGCCTATTCGTGGGAACGCTGTGCGCACGAAACGTTTTCATACCTTGCAGAGGTTGCCGGGCAGACGCTTTCGCACAGATCCGTACAAACGTCTGAATTCGCAGAACTGAACAGCCTGAGCGGCAAAGCAAAATAACATCTCTCAAAAAACGTAACTACACAACGAGAAAGATTATGAAAATTTTAGTACTCGGTGCGACGGGCATGCTGGGACATAAAATGTTTCAGACCTTGCGCACACGGTTTAGTAACACTATTGGTACGATTCATGGAGCGTTGCATGAGGGCAGGCTCACAACCATCAGCCTCCTGCAAAATGGCAATGTGATGGCGTTTGTGGATGCCGAAAATTTTCCGGCTTTGGCGGCCACCTTGCGACGCTGTGAACCGGATGTGATTGTGAATTGCATCGGTGTCATCAAGCAACGCACAGAAGCGAAAGCGGCAGTCCCCAGTATAAAAATTAATGCGC
Source organism: Blastocatellia bacterium (assembly GCA_031371805.1). Classification (GTDB taxonomy): domain Bacteria; phylum Acidobacteriota; class Blastocatellia; order RBC074; family RBC074; genus JAFDVL01. Next base: position 2,814 of record JANMKB010000380.1, read on the forward strand.
TTCTGCCGCATCGCTTAGCCGAAGTGTGCAGCGAATGGGGTGGACGACTGATTCATTTCAGCACCGACTGTGTTTTCAGCGGTGAACGCGGAAATTACACCGAAGAAGATGAATCTGATGCCAAAGACCTGTACGGCAAAACTAAATATCTGGGCGAAGTCGCAACCGACAATGCCATTACGCTCAGGACTTCCATTATTGGGCGCGAACTAACTCATCACAAATCCCTGCTGGACTGGTTTCTAAGCCAGGATGGAACAACTATACGCGGCTTCAAACACGCCTTGTACTCTGGCGTCACGACCAACTATTTAGCGGAGGTAGTCGCTAATCTGATCGAACATTATCCTCATCTGTCCGGCCTTTATCAGGTCACCGGACAGACCATTTCAAAATACGATTTACTATGTCTGCTCCGTACTGCGTGGGAGCTGCAAGTTGAAATTATCCCTGACGAAATCTTTGTGTGTGATCGCAGTATGCTGGGCCACAAATTCCAACAGGCGACGGGTTACGTTACGCCCGCCTGGCCGGAACTGGTGGCGCAACTGGCGGCGGACACGACCCCTTATCAAGAATGGAGAACCGAAAATGCAATTATTAACAGGCAAACGAGTGCTGATTACGGGCGGAACAGGATCATTGGGCAAAGTGCTGGTTCGTCGGTTGCTTAGTGGCGAAATGGGCGATCCGGCGAAAATCATCAT
>JANMKB010000385.1:0-20658 GCA_031371805.1 Blastocatellia bacterium
TGTCCGGCGCAATTCGCGTTATCCAATGTTCCAGGCCTTCGATATGCCCGATACGCATGACAGTTGTGCGCGTCGTGTGAATACGACGACGGCTCCGCAAGCCCTGTCATTATTGAATGACAACGCGATGCTCGAAGCGGCAAGGGCATTGGCAGGACAGATTATTTCGTCGGCAAAAACTGATGAATGGATTACCAAAGCTTATCTGCTCGCGTATTCGCGCAAACCCGATGCGTCAGAAAGTTCGCTGGCGGAAACTTTTCTGAATAAACAAGCTGCACTGATTAAAACGAGAATCGCCGAACAAAAGAAAGCGGCTGTTCCGCCAAATTTGCCTGCTGGCATTGATGCGGCAACCGCTGCCGCGTTTGTAGATTTTTGCCATGTGCTTTTGAATTCCAGTGAATTTGTTTACGTCAATTAAGAAGGATTTTTATGAATAAAATTGCTCGTCGTGATTTCATCAAACAGACTGCGCTTACCGCTACGACTCTTGCCACCGCCGGAATGACTGCGCATTCTTATGCACGAATTATCGGCGCAAATGATCGCCTGAGAATCGGCGGTATTGGCCCCGGTGATCGCGGCCTTGGACGTTTAGCCACGGCGCAAAAATTAGGAGCCGACATTGTCGCCCTGGCGGATGTTAATAAAGGCATGCTTGATTTGGCGCAAAAGAAACTGAATGTGCCAGTAGATAAAACTTACGTTGATTATCACGAGTTACTCGCTCGCAAAGATATTGACGCCATCATCGCTGCCGTTCCCGACCATTTGCATCACGACGTGATGATTGATTCTGTTCGCGCTGGTAAGGACGCCTATTGTGAAAAGCCGCTCGCTCGCACCATTGAGGAAGGCGAAGACATGGTGGCGAAGGTTAAGGCTACCAACCAGATTGTGCAGGTCGGCAATCAGCGCCGCAGCGGTGAGCATTTTAAACGCGCCCGCGACATCGTAGCGGCGGGCGGCATCGGTGAAATTCGCTTCGTGCGCATCTGGGATTTTCGCTATCGTCCCGTTGATCCTTACATCAAACGTAGTAAAGACCAGAAACTTTTTGCGCCCGAATTAATTGACTGGAAACGCTTCCTTGGCAAAGCGCCGCAGCGTCCTTACGATGCTAAACGCGCTTCGGGCTGGCGCTGGTATTGGGATTACGCGGGCGGATTGATGACCGACATCGCTCCGCACTGGCTTGACGTAGCGATGTGGATTACGGGTTGCGACGGCCCGCGCAGCGTCGTTTGCAATGGCGGCAAATATCAAAATATGGATTGGGAAACGCCTGACAACGTACACGCCGTTTTTGATTGCGGCACTTTTGCAATCACCTTTATGGTGCAATTTATGAATGGGCAGGAATATGACGGAGCCGCATTTTATGGACTTGAAGGCAGCATCATTCAGGAAAATAATCGCGGGCTGATGGTGCGCTATGACAACAAGCGCAAAGAAATTGAGAGCTGGCCTGTGACGGATGAAAGCACAATCCACATGCAAAATTTTCTGGATTGTGTGAAGAGCCGCAAACAACCCAACTCACCTGTCGAACTGGCAAATCGTGTATTGGTCGGCGCACATCTGGCCAATGAATCTTTCCGCTCCGGCAAGCGTGTGCAATGGGACCCGGTGAATTGGAAGCGGGCTTAACCTTAGATGAAAAAGATTGCCATATACTGCAAGCGGTCAGGCATTAAGTTTTTACCGCAAAGGATCAATGAATAGCAAATAAACTAAGTCTCTTGACCCTGCGGTAAAAACTTTATTCAAATTGTGCGAGTGCAAAGTATAAGTAATCAGGCCAGGAGTTTTATGAAAATGAAAGACAACGATCCTCTATCCTCGAAAGAATTAGCTTTATTGCAACGTCGTAATTTTTTAGCGCAGGCCAGCGGCGGACTTGGTGCGCTCGCGCTTGCCTCTTTATTGGATGATCGTGTTATCGCGCAACAACCAGCGGTGATTGACCCGCTCGCGCCAAAAACTCCGCATCACAAGGCGAAAGCAAAATCTGTCATATTTTTATTTATGGAAGGTGGCCCCAGTCATCTTGATACTTTTGATCCGAAGCCAAAGCTGTTGGAACTTGCCGGCAAGCCGATGCCTGAATCTTTCGGGCGTCCAATCACGGCGATGGGGACAGCCTCCAACAATATTATTCCGAGCCAGCGCACATTTAAAAATTATGGACAAAGCGGCATTCCGGTTTCCGACTGGTTGCCGCACACTGCGCAACACGCAGACGATCTCGCCATCATTCGTTCCTGCTGGGCGGATGGACTCAATCACGTTGGTTCCGTGTGCCAGATGAATACCGGATCAATTTTGGCCGGGCGTCCGAGTCTGGGCGCATGGGCAACGTATGGCTTGGGGACAGCGAATCAAAATCTCCCGGCTTTTGTCGTGATGGCGGATGGCGCAGAAGTTTTAGGCGGTACAAAAAACTGGAGTTCAGGTTTTTTGCCAGCCATTTATCAGGGCACTACATTTCGTCCCAGCGGTGCGCCGATCTATTACCTCAAGCAACCTGAAACCATTGGCGATGAACAGCAACGCGGCAAGCTGGATTTTCTCGCTTCACTCAATCAACGATTTTCAGCCAATAAACCGGAAGACACGGAATTGCTGGCACGTTTAAATTCTTACGAACTGGCATATCGCATGCAAATTTCCGCGCCCGAAGCGGCGGACTTGACGAAAGAAACCGAAGCGACAAAAAAGCTGTACGGGATGGATAATCCGGCGACTGAAAAATACGGCACGATGTGTTTGCTGGCGCGTCGTTTGGTTGAACGCGATGTTCGTTTCATTCAATTGTATTCCGGCAGCGGCAGCGCGTGGGATGCGCATTCCAACCTTGAAGGCAATCATACCAAAATGTGTCTGAGCCAGGACAAACCTGTCGCTGGATTATTGGCTGATTTAAAAGCGCGGGGCTTGCTCGACTCAACGCTGGTCGTTTGGGGTGGAGAATTCGGGCGTACACCATTTGCCGAAAAAGGCGATGGGCGTGATCACAATCCCTGGGGCTTCACGATGTGGATGGCAGGAGGGGGAATCAAAGGCGGTCAGATCATTGGGCAAACTGACGAAATCGGACTGAAGGCAATTGAACAACGCGCCCATGTCCACGATATTCATGCGACGATTTTGCACCTGATGGGACTGGATCATTTGCGCGTTCTTTATCAACACAACGGAAGATTGGAACGCCCCACGATCACGGATGGCGAAGCAATCAAGGCGTTAATCGTATGACCTTCGCAACCATTCCAAAAATACAATAAAAAAGGTGACTCAATTTTGAGTCACCTTTTCTTTTACGCGGGAGTCGGACGAAGGAACTTATTGATCTTTGGGTAAATAATTCATCGGATCAACTACGCGGTCATAAAGCCGAACTTCGTAATGCAGGTGCGGGCCGGTTGAGCGTCCCGTACTGCCAACGGCTCCAAGTTGCGTACTGCGGTGGACGTGATCGCCGACTTTTACGTCAATCCGTGACATATGACCAAAGCGAGTTGTTAAGCCGTAGCCGTGATCTATGGCGACTATATTTCCATAACCGCCCCAAGGGCCAGCCATAATAACAATGCCATCGCCGGGAGCTTCAATCGAAGTTCCGTGCGTGGCGGAAATATCCAATCCAGGGTGATGTTCATTCCCACCACCGCCGAAAGGGTTGCCGCGATCACCAAGGCCGGAAGTGATGTACCCACGCACAGGCCAGATCGAGGGAATTGCCGAAAGTTTGATCTGATTGGCGGCGACGAATTCTTTAATATCCCGGACTCCGACTTCGAGGGCGGAAGTCGCTTTTTCTAAATCTTTGATGTCCGGGCCACCACTGCCGATATTTTTCCCAATATCGGTTGAAGCTTTGACGCCGGTGGATTCTGCCAGTTTTTGTAAGATTGGCTCCTGAGCGGCGAGTCGGCCTTGGATCCGCTCAGTGGCAACTTGTGCTTCCTGATTAACTTCCCGCAGTTTGCGGTTATCCATTTTTGCCAGATTATATTGAACGGCCAATGAGGTATAACGAGCAACGCTAAATATTCCAAATAATACAGCTAAAAGACCAATCCCGGCGAAAGTCAGGATTGCATAGACGAATTTATAAGGAAGGTTGTATTTACGAAATTGTGAATTAGCAGTGGGGGCGAAAAGCATTAACGTATAATAACGTTTGTCTTTCATCATGATAAAAACTCCTCGGCTCTGTTGATCCCATAACAGGGGGACGCCGATTTCTGGTTGCATTAGTTTATTTTGCATACAGATCAACAGTTAATTGCCAACTGCTCCTGTAAGCTTCCTTGCTTTTGAGATATACACTTAATCACGACGACAGCGAGCGAAGGCTATCATATTAATTATCAAAAGATCAACCTTGGATCCAAACGAGTCCAAGTCTGTCGGTGGTAGTACAGCGTTTAAGTTGTCCCACAGGTTGCGGATTGTGAGGTAAATAGTTGCTGGAAATTAAACCTGCTGACAATTCTTTGTTTGCGGTTTATGGCTGAATTGGTAAGATAACTCCTTTAATTTTCCCGACTGGATTATCTCTATATGGCAATTATCAAGCGCAGACAATCAGTGGCAGTTAATGTGGGCGGCGTTTTGGTGGGCGGCAACCATCCGATTGTTGTCCAGTCCATGACGAATACTGACACCGCCGATGCGATTTCCACTGCTAATCAGGTGATTGAGCTGGCGCGGGCTGGTTCGGAACTGGTACGCATTACGGTTGATACCAAAGCCGCCGCCGCTAAAGTTGCCGAAATTGTTGACCGAGTGCGCACCGCCGGACATAACACGCCGATCATTGGAGATTTTCATTACAACGGGCATATCCTGCTTACCGAATATCCCGATTGTGCCAAAGCGCTGACGAAATATCGGATCAACCCTGGCAACGTCGGAGCCGGACGGCATCACGATGATAATTTTAAAAAGATGATTGACGTGGCGGTTGAGAACAATAAACCCGTGCGCATCGGAGTCAATTGGGGATCGCTTGATCAGGCTTTGCTCACCAGAATGATGGATGAAAATTCCAAATCCGAAAACCCGCGTGATGCTCGGGCTGTGACTTTTGATGCAATTTGTACAAGTGCAATGCAATCGGCGGAAATGGCTGAAACCTATGGCTTGCGCCGTGACCAGATAATTCTGAGCGCCAAAGTATCCGGCGTACAAGACTTGATTGATGTTTACCGCGATCTGGCGCAACGCTGTGATTACGCTTTGCATCTTGGCTTGACTGAAGCGGGCATGGGGAATAAAGGCGTCGTCGCCAGCACTGCCGGGTTGTCTGTCTTATTACAAGAGGGAATCGGTGACACGATCCGCGTTTCGCTGACGCCAGCTCCGAACGGCGACCGCACCGAAGAAGTCATTGTTGCGCAGCAAATTCTGCAATCGCTCGAAGTCCGCAGCTTTACGCCACAGGTTGCTGCGTGTCCTGGTTGTGGGCGCACGACTTCGACGTTATTTCAGGAAATGGCGGACGACATCGGAAAATATTTACGCGGTCAAATGCCCATCTGGCGAGAAAGTTATCCCGGTGTCGCCGACATGAAAGTTGCCGTGATGGGCTGTGTCGTGAACGGCCCCGGTGAATCAAAGCACGCCAACATTGGAATTAGTTTACCCGGCACAGGCGAAGACCCCCGCGCTCCGGTTTTTGTTGATGGGAAATTAATGAAGACGCTGAAGGGTGAAGGCATCGTGCCGGAATTTATTGATATTTTGAATAATTATGTAGCGAATAAATACGCTACGAAGAATTAGCCACAGATAACACTGATAAGAACAGATTTTCACGGTTAATCTGTGTAAATCTGTTCTTATCAGTGTTATCTGTGGCAAGAAAACAGGAGCTAAATTTTTCATGACTGCAATGGTAAAAAAGCGCGTCGGAATTCTCGGCGCTACGGGAACAGTCGGGCAACGGGTGATTCACTTGTTGCGTAATCATCCATATTTTGAAGTGACTGCGCTGGCGGCGTCTGACCGCTCTGAAGGTAAACGCTTTGTTGATGCCTGTAACTGGAAGCTGCCTTTTGAGATGCCGGATGCTGTCAAAGAAATTAAAGTTCAGGCGATCAAACCTCCTTTGAACTGTGATGTGATTATTTCGAGTTTGCCTTCTGACCTTGCCCTCGCAACCGAACACGAATTCGCAGCGGCGGGCTATCCGGTTATCAGCAATTCTTCTTCGTATCGCATGGATGAATATGTGCCGCTCGTAGTCCCGGAAATAAATCCCGATCATTTGGCGATGATTCCAATACAACAAAAAAAGCGTGGATATAAAACGGGCTATATCGTGACGAATCCAAATTGCACGACGATTGGCCTGGTGCTGGCGCTCGCTCCTTTGCAAAAGGCTTTTGGGTTGGAAGCCGTGATCATGACTTCGATGCAGGCGATTTCCGGCGCAGGCTATCCCGGTGTTGCTTCAATGGACATCATTGACAATGTGATGCCACACCCCGGCGACGAAGAGGAAAAAGTCCAGGAAGAGCCGCAAAAAATTATGGGCAAATTTTCGCGCAATAAATTTATTGCTGCGCCTTTCGTAGTCAGCGCCCAATGCAACCGCGTCCCTGTGCAGGATGGTCATCTTGAATCCGTGCGTGTGAAGTTGAAGAAAAAAACGACAGTAGAAAAAGTCATCGCCGCCTTTGCCTCCTATTCGGGCCTGCCGCAGGAATTAAAATTGCCAACCGCGCCGGAATTTCCGGTGATTGTAAGAACCGAACGAGATCGCCCACAATCCCGACTTGATCGTGATGCGCAAAACGGCATGGCAACAGTCGTGGGAAGAATCGGTAAAGATACGATCTTTGATTTTAAATTTACGCTGGTCAGTCACAACACTGTGCGCGGCGCGGCGGGTGCGGCGGTGTTGAATGCGGAGTTATTAGTAGCGAAGGGGCTGTTGTAGATACTGTAAAATCAAAGAAATGATTTTCCGAACAGAATCCCAAAGGGCAATAGCCTTGAATTAGTAGCGAAAGCCTGCCGAGGTTGCGACAGGCTTTGCGCTGCGCTTAATTCACTGAAGGAGCGGAATAAATTATTGCGCCCTTTCAGAGCTTGGTTATTTCTATCCACTCTACCCAGGGTTGTACCCTAAGCTCTTGTATCCCGCTCCTTTGGAGCTTTATTCGGAAATTTATTTTCTTACTTTATGCTCATCGTCATGAAATTCGGCGGAACCTCAGTTGGCAGTGCAGAACGCATTGCTGAAGCTGCTGCGCTTGTTCTTAAATCTGTCAATGAAAGCCATCAGGTTGTCGTCGTCACTTCAGCGATGAGCGGCGTCACGAATAAATTAATTGCTGCTGCTGAAAATGCTGTGAAAGGTCACTGGCATGTTTCGGTGCGGGATGAATTGTATGAACCACATCGCAACGCGGCGCATTTGCTGATGAAGGATGATGCTGGTCGGCGGCGTGATGCGCTGAGTGTGATGTGGAAACACGTCGAGCAGTTTGAGACTTTGTGCAAAGGGCTTTCGATGATTCACGAGCTTTCGCCGCGCACGCTCGATGCGATTTCCGGGCTTGGTGAAATGCTCTGTGCTCCGTTGTTGTCAGGCGCCATTGCTGCGCAGGGCAATCCCTCCTGTGCCATCGAAGCGACGGAAATAATTGTCACGAGTGATCAGTTTGGTCAGGCTGAACCGTTAATGGATAAGACGCGGGAAAAAGCTCGCGTCCGCTTATTACCGCTGTTAGCCAACGGCGAAGTTCCGGTTATCACGGGTTTTATCGGAGCTAATGAAGACGGTGTGACGACTACGCTGGGGCGCGGCGGGTCGGATTACTCGGCTTCAATTATTGGCGCGGCGCTGGACGCGGGTGAAATCTGGATTTGGACAGATGTTAATGGCGTGATGACGGCGAATCCGGTAGAAGTCCCGGCGGCGCGGACGCTCAGTGAAATCAGTTACAGCGAAGCCGCCGAGATGGCCTATTACGGCGCGAAAGTTTTGCATTACAAAACAATTTTGCCTGCCTATAAACAAAGTATTCCCGTGCGCATCCTCAATACTTTTAATCCAACGAATAAAGGTACGAAAGTTAGCGTCGAAGGTCGCCCATCAGCACGCGGCGTCAAGGCTGTGACCTCAATTCGCAACGTCAGTTTGATTTCAATCAGCGGTAAAGGAATGCAGGGAATTCCTGGTATTGCGGCCAAAACCTTCGCTACTGTGGCGGCTGAAAAGGCGAATATCCTGATGATTATGCAGGCTTCATCAGAAAATAATATTTGCTTTGTAGTGAATTCTTCCGAAGCTGCGCGGGTTGTCAAAGCGCTACGATCCACACTTGAGGTTGATTTGCTGCAAGGTCATATTGAAGACATTGTCGCGGATGATTCGATTGCGATTGTGGCGGTCGTCGGTGATAAGATGAAAGGGACGCCGGGCATCTCCGCCAAAGTTTTTGGCGCGATGGGCGAAAGTAAGGTGAATGTGATTGCGATTTCGCAGGGATCATCCGAAGTGAATATTTCGCTGATCGTTGCCGCCAAAGATGCCGCGACTGCTGTGCTGGCAATTCATCAGGCGTTCGAGTTGGAGCAACCTTCCACTTAAAATTATGGAGACAGCTACATTGGTAACAGAAATTCAGGAATGGCAGCGCGGTTTGTATCCAGTGGACATCATCAAAGACACCTGCAATTGTGGGCATAACGTAGATCACGATGAGGTGGACGTCGAGCGGCATTACAGCCTGTGGATGAAAATCGCGCAGTGTTTGGGCGTGACGCCGGTTCCGCATGAAATTTTATTTTATTGTCTTAAATGCGGCCAGGAATTTGCCTCCAGCACTGACCGCGATATTTGTGATTATTACTGTTAATAGAGCGAGGGCAGCTTATGCAACAAATTGACATCAATCAGGTTCAGTCACATTTGCCGGAAATTCTCGAAGCTGCGCTTGATGGGCAGGAAATTGTCATCACAAAAGATGATGAATCATTACTGAAAATTACGCGTGTTCAGGCTATCCGGTCAAAGCGCATTCTCGGTCAGGCAACTGGTAAAATTACCCTGACAGATGATTTCAATGATTCATACGAATTCAATGAAGAACTGCCATGAAATTATTGCTTGATACGCATGCTTTTTTGTGGATGATTTCCGATGTCCAGAAATTAAGTCCAACTGTCCGATCATTACTTGAAGATGGAAATAATGAGCTTGCCCTGAGCGCAGCGAGCTTATGGGAAATCGCTGTCAAAATCAGTATCGGAAAGCTACAGTTAAGCGACCCGTTTGAAATATTGTTTCCTCAGCAACTTTCTTTTTATCAAATCGAAATTTGGGAAACTGCAATGAAATACTATTCTGCTGTGGCCCCACTTCCGCTTCATCACCGTGACCCTTTTGATCGTTTGATTATTGCTCAGGCATATGTAGAAAATGTTCCCGTTGTCAGCGTTGACGAGAAATTTGACGATTATCCTATTAAACGTTTGTGGTAATTTTTATGACTTTCCTGCAATGTATCGAACCCACTTGTCGCGCTAAATTTGCAACCACCTCTATTATTTATACCTGCGAAGTTTGTAATGGTTTGCTCGACCTGGTTCACGAAGTCAAAGCTTTTGATCCTGAGCAATTGAAAAAGCTATGGGATCAGCGCCTAGCTTCAAAAACGCCTGCCGATCAAAGTGGTGTTTGGCGCTTCCGCGAACTTTTGCCTGAAGCCGAAGAAGCAAATATCGTGACGATGCTGGAAGGCAACACGCAGATTTTTGACGCTCCACGGAGCGCGGAATTTGCCGGAATGAAACGTCTTGCGTTCAAGCATTTGGGGATGAATCCAACCGGGTCATTCAAAGATTTAGGGATGACAACAGGTGTGACACAAGCTGCAAAATTGGGCGCAAAAAGTGTGGCTTGCGCGAGTACGGGGAATACTTCTGCTTCGATGGCGGCCTATGCTGCACAGGCTGGCATCAAAGCAATTATTTTTATTCCTTCGGGACAAATTGCGCTTGGCAAACTTTCACAGGCATTGGATTATGGCGCGACGGTCGTGCAAATTGATGGCGATTTCGATGATGCTTTGCGGCTCGTGCGTGACATCACGAAAGATTCGCCGATGTATTTATTGAATTCGGTCAATCCGTTTCGTGTCGAAGGACAGAAATCCATTGCCTATGAAATGTTGCAGCAACGCGATTGGAAAATCCCTGACCGTATCGTCGTGCCGGGCGGGAATTTGGGCAATTCCTCTGCGATTGCCAAAGGCTTAAAAGAATTATTGGACATGGGCATGATCGAACGAATGCCAAAAATTACGATTGTCCAGGCCGCAGGCGCGAACCCGCTTTATCAAATGTGGAGCGCAGGTGCACAAACCTTAACGCCTGTGAAAGGCGCGTCAACACTGGCTACAGCGATTAAAATCGGTGATCCAATCTCGTGGCAAAAAGCGATCCGGGGATTACATTGCAGCAATGGCGAGGTCGAGCAGGTTGATGAGCAGGAAATTGCCGATGCCAAAGCGATCATCGGACGCGATGGAATCGGCTGTGAACCCGCTTCGGCAGTGACGCTGGCTGGGATTAAAAAAATGACCGCCGATGGACGCATCAATTCTGATGAAGACGTTGTGGCTATTTTGACGGGACACGTTTTAAAAGACCCGGATTATGTCGTCGCCTATCATCGCGGCGAATTGAGTTATACCGACAAGCAGGGAACTAAACACACCTTGCAATCGAATTTTTCCAGTCAATGGATGCAGGTTGCGGCAGAAAGATCTGAGATTGAGCAGGCGCTGGGAATTTAAAATTTCAATTGAATTCGACGCCCTCATAAACGTCACTCAATGCAAGCTGGCAGCCAATAGAAGGCAATTCCACAATTGCTGTCAGGTCGCCAAAATCTTTTCGCAGCCAATGATCATCCTGCCGAATAAATTGCGTGACGTGCGGTTCTTCCTGCGAAACTAATAAATATTCCTGCAATGATTCAAGCGCCTGGTACGCATCTTTTTTGGCAGAACGGTCAGCCTCCTGTGTCCATGGAGAAAGTACTTCAATCACAATGATTGGATTTGTTAGCGCATCAATGCCTGATAATTTAAGGTAGTTCGGTTTGCCGCAAGCTACACTGGCATCTGGATAGCGATAAGGCGGCAAAGCTGGTGTGTAAATGGCCTGATCGCTGTTGAATACTCGGCACTTCTTTCCTTTGATCTGAATGCCAATCTCGACGGTTATATTTGTGCTGATGATGGCATGCTGTGTGCTGCCGCCACTCATGCAAAAAATTTCGCCATCCCAATATTCATAGCGTTTATCGCCTTGTTTTTCCAACGCAAAATATTCTTCTACTGTATAGAAATTTTGTGGGCGTTGTTTGAGATTTGCAGCCATGATATTTGCCTCCTTACATCATCAATTAAAAACTACCTTTAAGAATTTCAGCTTTCCAACTTGTAATTGCGCTTCCTTCGTTTCAGTTGGATTGATGGTAAACATTGCATCGGCAATTTTTTCTCCATTTACTTTCACGCCACCCTGCGCAATTAACCTGCGGGCTTCCGTTTTGGATGGAGCCAAATCTGCCTGCACGATTAAGTCGGCTAATTTAATTGGCTCAGTTTGTGTAAGCAATCGCGTTTCAATCTCAGTCGGAGCCTGATGCTCACGGAAACGGCGCGTGAATTCTGCCTCAGCGTGATCGGCGGCAGCTTGCGAATGAAAATCGGCGACAAGTTTTTTCGCCAGTTCTGATTTTACGTCACGCGGATGACGAGCACCCTTTTCGACGGCTGATTTTAATTGCGCCACATCGGTTGGCGTTAAGTCCGTCAACAATTCGTAATATCGCCACATCATATCGTCACTGATTGACATTGCCTTGCCGTAAATATCATCCGCCGGTTCATTGATGCCGATGTAGTTATTATAGCTCTTCGACATTTTATTAACGCCATCAAGCCCTTCCAGCAACGGCACTGTCATGATGATTTCCGGCTCGTGTCCATAAGCGCGTTGGATTTCACGCGCCATCAGTAAATTAAATTTCTGATCCGTCCCACCAAGCTCGACATCAGCGTTGAGTGCGACGGAATCGTAGCCCTGGACAAGCGGATACAAGAATTCATGGACGCTGATCGGAACGCCATTCTGATAACGTTTTGTAAAATCGTCGCGTTCGAGCATTTGGGCGACGGTCGCTTTGGCGGTGAGGCGGATGAAATCAATGGGCGTAAAAGCATTCATCCAGCGCGCATTGAAATCAATGATCGTTTTTTCGGGATCAAGCAATTTGAAAATCTGTGATTTGTAAGTCTCGGCATTCGCGGCGATTTGTTCCGGCGTCAATGCCGGTCGCGTGGCATTTCTGCCCGTTGGATCGCCAATCAATCCGGTAAAATCTCCGATCAAAAAAATTACGTCGTGACCGAGTTGCTGGAAATGGCGCATCTTGCGAATCAGCACTGTATGTCCGACGTGTAAATCCGGTGCAGTTGGATCAAAGCCGGCTTTGATCCGTAGTTTTTGCCCGGATTTTTCAGAAGCTTCAAGTTTGGCTTTGAGGTCTTCGGCACGAATAACGTCTACTGTGCCTTTGGTTAAATATGAGAGTTGCTCATTAATTGTCATGCTTGGGATTTGGTTATGGGGCCGATGATGAATTATTGATTGCCTAACTTGCTGACAATCAATTGACGGAAATTATTAATCGTGGCGGATGAATCGAACGCGCTTTTAGGAATGAGGTTAAAAACATCCTGACCGTAAATCAGCAAAAAGCCCTGCGGTGATTCGATCCAGCGTTGATAGTACTTCCAATCCAAATTTGATTCGATGCCATTCAGCAGATAATAAATTCCGTCCTGGGCATACGAAACGATATGTTCAGCTTGTAAAGTAGGTTCACGTTCCCATCTTTTTCTTAACCCCAGATGACGAAATACTGGCACACAAAGAAATAAAACTCCGGCAATTAATGGCAGAATTGAATACTCTGGCGGAAAATCGAAGTACCGGAAAAAGATCGCCAGAAGGAGTAACAAAACACCGGAAAACTGCTCCGGCAGCACCCAGTGTTGTTGTCGTAAAAGAAATCTTTCAGCGCGGTAATATTCTTTCCAGTCAATAAAATAGCGTAAGGAAATACTCTTCATTGGACGCCCTCACGATAGCCGAGTCTGGTTCTGGTGCTTAAATCTGATTGCTCAGGAACTACGCGAATCGTTCTCCATCGTCCGGTGTGACGCATATTATTTGGTTCGTAAATGATCGTATATTGTTTGTGTAATTCATCAATTAAATCAGTGAATATCTTTTTGAGTTTGCCGCGACTGGTGGTGAAAAATCCGCCTTCGGCCGTGATATATCGTCCGCCGGTTTCCTCGGCTAATTGTTTCAGCGCCGTTGCGCCAGCCTGTCGCTCAGGTGAGCGTCTGGCTTCACTTTTTGTGTTGACCAGATCAATGGAATAGATTGAGACGCCCGCTAAAAATGTCTCGCGTCCGGCGTCATACAGAGTTTTTTGACTGGTTGTATCCGCTCCATCAGAAATTAAAATCATCACTCTGCGGCGCTCAGGACGTTGTTTTAAATCAGCCGTAGCCTTCAGGACTGTATCGTACAAGGGAGTATCCCCATGGCCTTTTAATTGTTTGAGTAACGGTTTCAAATCTCTAATGCTGGAAGCGTAATCCCGAATTTGTTGCGCCGCGCCTTCGCCAAAAGTATAGATGGATAACACATCATCCGGTTGCAGGCGATTCGCCAGATCAAGCACGGATTTGTTAATTCGCTCCAAATCTTTTGCCAGCGTACTGCCAGAAGTGTCAATCACTACCGCGACTGCCACCGGAGCATCTTCGCCCAGGAATTTGGCAATCTCCTGTTTTTGTCCATCCTCCTGTAAGAGAAAAGCGCGACTGTCCAGGCCGGTAATATATTTCCCTTTGCTATCTTTGACTGTGACGTTAATTACAACCTGATCTGTATTGAGCCTGACGATTTCTGTGGCAATCCCGGAAACTTCTGTCTCTGCCGTATTGAAAAGCCAGTCAAAGTGATCCTTCATTGCCGGGGTAATTTTATTCTGGTTGGCGACAAATTCTTTGCCAAACTCAGTCAGAAAATTCAGGTCAGCTTTTTTACCTTCAGCCTGATGACAAATTGCACAATTAGTACGGAATTCAGCTTTAGAGCGTGGATCAAGTGCGTATTGATTTAAAAAATTTGGGTGACCTGATACCTGCCAGACAAAAAGCAAACTGAAAAAAAACAGAGCAAGCAGTTTCGATATACGGTTTGTAGCCATAATGTTTTCTCAATCCTTAAAGGGAATGAATCAACATTTTGCCATAAGCCAGGCTGGGATCAAAGTCATGGAAATTGCCGGAAGCTTTACCTTTTGAAAAGGGGCAAAAGTAAAGATGCCTGGGAGGTATTGGAATTTTCTGAAATTAATCAGAAATAAAGAGGCTATTAGGAATGTATTGCTATTGGCAGGTAAAGATATAAATATACAAATTTATTGTTGGTGGATGCAGCTTAATTGTTGGCGTGAAGGAATCGTACTTTGACAAAAGGGCGTCAGTGGCCCCGGACTGCCGCCGCGGAACAACCCAAGCTAACCAATACGACGGCAGCAACTGCACACCCTTTTGTCGAGTAATAGAATGGCGAATTTCGTGCCAGGTAAATTCAGGGACTTTTACTAAAGTAGCTAATTTACAGTGGGAATTGATGTTACAGCAGAATATTGGGGAGACCTTTGCTTTTGTGTAGCTGTAATAGTGACATAATTGGTGAGTAAGGATTGACGCAAAATGGCAGATGAGAAAAATGTTGCTGATTCATCGCTTGTTCATCTATAATCCAGATGAAATTGCAATAAAACTTAATCCTTTTCTCACTGGAAGCTTTATCATGATTAAGTGAATTTGTGCCTCACAGTCTCCGCTGTTCCATTCACTACCTGCTGCTCAGATTGCAATCTTTGCGACGCCAAAAATCTTCGTAACCAGGCGATCATTGAATTTATATGATCTCATATGGTTAAGCCTTAACCCCGTAGCTTGCATTCGATAAAGATAAATAAGGAGCTATTTCTTATGACTACCACACATAAGCAAATCCGTAGATTCGCACTCATCTTACTGAACATTCTTTTTGTCAGTCTTTTTCTCTTTCGCTCTGATGCGCTGGCGCAATGCGGCCCGATGGATGTTGTGTTCGTCGTGGATGATACCGGAAGCCTGGGCGGCGCACTCAACAGCATCAAAAGCGATCTGACCAGCATTTTGAATAATATCGAAACAGCGTCGAAAAATGATTATCGCCTGGCTTTGGTGACTTTTAAGAATGACGTGACGATCCGCGAAAATTTTTCCGTTAATAATCGTGTTTCCATTGCGGCTAAAATATTAGATTTGACTGCCGATGGTGGTGGGGCTATTCCCGAAGCTTCGGATGAGGCACTGAATACGGTTGTTAATGCCTTATCTGCGAACGGGAGAAATCAGAATATTGACTTTACGCCAAATTTTCGACCCCGCACCTTCAAGCTGATTATTTTAATTACTGATGCCGTGCCGGGCGGCTTTGATGATAAATATAACGTCGGCGTTGACGACAAACATGCTCACGATGTCGCCGTTCAAGCCGCCGCGAACGGGATCAAGATTTCTGCTATTTACGTCCCTACTTTTGCTACTGATACCGCGCTTATCAAGCCGATCATGCAGGATTATGCCAATACGACTGCCGGGTTTTATATTGAAACGGCGCCGGATGGAAGCGGCACAGCAGCCGCGATAAAATCTGTCATTGCCGGCTGCGGGTCAACGGCTACGGTGCCGGTTTCTGTTCCTACTTTTCCTACCGATGACAAAGCCGGATCAGTGCTTTTTTATAATCTTTACACCTCTGACAGTGCCGCACCGCAGCTTGAAAATACCTTGATTTCCATTACGAATACGGATGAAAACAAGGCCGTGACTGTCCGTGTGTTTTTTGTTGATGGCGAAACTGGCAATGTGACAGATTCATTTTTCTGCATTCTCCCCACCAGACATATTAATTTATATGCTGCTGATTATGACCCTGGTATCAAAGGCTATGCCATTGCGGTTGCCGTTGATAATACCGGGTGTCCGATTAATTTTAATCGCCTGATTGGCGGGGAAGTCGTGAAATTCAAATCAGGTCATCAGGCAGCGCTCAATGCCATCTCCTTTGCGGCGGTTGCGCAAACACCGGTTGTGTGCGACCCGCTGGATTATAGTGCGACAATGTATTTCGATGGCATCTCCTATGATTTTTCACCGCGTGTCTTGTCCGTTGATAATATCCCAAGCTCACTGGACGGTAACCAAACGATGCTCGTCGTCAATCGTTTTGGCGGAGACCTGACCAAAACTGCACCAATTGGCATCATCGGTAATATGTCGGCTGTCTTATTCAATGATGTAGAGAAGCCGGTTAATGTCTTACTGGCTGGTGGGACAAGCCAGCAGCGCAATATTTTAAGAGATGGGTACCCTCGTTCCCTCCCGGCATTTACTAAAATAATTGCCTCGGGTCACACGGGCTGGCTGCGGTTTATTTCGGCGGATGGCAATTCTGTGGTTGGGGCAGCATTGAATTTAAATGCGAAGACGAATCAGAATGGTGGACATAATTTACGTCACCTGGCAATGATGGATCGGGCTTCGTTTTTAATTTCCATCACACCGCCTAATTTCACCTGCCAGTAACAGGAGTTAGGATTTGGGATACAGGTTTTGTTGTTACGTCCGTTACCTTCCTTAACTCCTAATTCCCAACTTCTGACTCCTGAAAAGGCCATTGCTTAACCAGCTTTGGCCTTTTTTAATGCAGCGCTTTGACACATTGCGACTCCGTCTCTATCATCACTGCTCGACTCTGGACAAAAATAAGGAACGATTGAATGAGCAAATTTGACACTCAGGATTGGCTGGAAATTAAGGGCGCGGCGCGTGAATATGATGTCCCAGCGGTAACGCTTAACCTGGCAATTAAAAATGGCACCCTGCGCGTCATCGAACTTGATGGCAGGCAGAAAATATTTCGGGCTGATCTGGAACAATTTATCAAGCGCACGGTCAAACGTGGAGCGGGTAATAAAATTACTGCTCGCATCATCAACCCCATAGCAGCGCCCAAAGCAGAGCAATGACAAATCATTACGTCTCCAATAAAGTCTCGCATTTTACCGAATCCGTGATTCGGGAAATGTCGCGTCAGGCAATGCAATATGGCGCGATTAACCTTTCCCAGGGATTCCCCGATTTTGCTGCTCCTGAAGAATTAAAACGCGCTGCCTGCGCTGCGATTGAAGCTGACCACAATCAATATCCCATCACCTGGGGGACAAAAAGATTGCGTCAGGCGATAGCCGAAAAGACCCAGCGACATCTGGGACTGGAGATTGACCCTGAACGCGAAATTGTCGTGACCTGTGGTTCGACGGAAGCAATGATCGCCACGATGCTGGGGATCATAAATCCCGGTGATGAAGTGATTGTGTTTGAACCTTATTATGAAAATTACGGCCCGGATTCGATCCTGACCGAAGCGACAATTCGTTATGTCACGCTGCATCCTCCCGATTGGAATTTCGATCCCGAAGAATTGCGAGCAGCCTTCACAGACAAAACCAGAGCCGTGATTATTACGACGCCGCACAATCCCACCGGCAAAGTTTTTACCCACGAAGAATTGCAATTTATTGCTGATCTCTGCCGCGAAAAAAATGCCCTGGTTTTTACCGATGAAATTTACGAACACATTTTGTATCCGGGCGCAAAACACACTGCGATGGCAACGCTGGAAGGGATGCGCAATCGCACCGTCACGATTAACTCTTTGTCCAAAACATATTCTGTAACAGGTTGGAGAGTTGGCTACGCAATTGCCTCACCGGAAATTACAGATTCAATTCGCAAAGTGCATGATTTTCTGACCGTTGGCGCAGCAACGCCTTTGCAGGAAGCCGGCGTGACTGCGCTCAATTTCCCACTGTCTTATTACGAAGACCTGCAAGCGAAATATTTAGCGCGCCGAAATTTCCTGCTCGGAGTTTTGGAGGAAGCCGGATTCAAATGTTACAAGCCCGATGGCGCTTATTACATCATGTGCGACATCCGCGAATTTGGCTTTGCGAACGATATTGAGTTCACCAAATATATGATTCGAGAAGTTGGAGTCGCAGTCGTTCCCGGCAGCAGCTTCTATCGTGATCCAGCATCAGGCGCACAACAAGTCAGATTTTGTTTCTGTAAAAAAGATGAAACTTTGCAAGCCGCTGCCGAGCGCTTATTGAAGATGAAATAGACGTGTCGAAACCCAGCTCGCTACGGCTCGCGGTACTGTACCCTGAGCGGTAGCGACGGGTTGTTTTTTTCGGAGAAGCAATGCCAGTCAACCAAGTCGGAACTACCACCAGCAGTGTAAATTTACGCGTCGGGCCGGGAACAAATTTCAAAGCCATTACGATGTTGCCGAATCGGACTTCGGTCAATATTCTGGCGGAAGCGAATGGCTGGTTGAAAGTTTCAGTCAATAATCAAAGCGGTTTTATCCTGAAAGATTTTGTCGTTTTACCTTCACAAAAAATTGGCAGCGGATTTTTTATCCAGCAGGCGAGCCTCAAAAATATTCCACTTGCGCCAACCCGACTCTTTGGCACTCCCTCTGATGCTGATGCCAAAACGAAACAATTGGTCAAAATCTGGAATAAATTTGGTGGGAGCCTGCAACGATTATCTGACCTGCTGATGATCGAAGTCGGAGCGGCTGCCGCAGTGGTCGCAGTCGAATCCAGTGGCAACGGCTTGCTCAATGGACGCCTGATCATTCGTTTTGAGAATCATTATTTTTGGCGGTTGTGGGGCAAAGATAACCCCGATAAATTTCAGAAATATTTCTCCTTCCCTGAAAATCAACCGTGGACGAATCATCAGTTTCGGCCTGATCCGACGCAGCCCTGGCAAAACTTTCATGGCAATCAGGACAGTGAATGGGCGGCCTTTAATAAAGCGAAAAGCCTGCATGATGAAGCCGCGAAAAGTGCAATCAGTATGGGACTGCCGCAAATTATGGGCGCGAATTATAAATTGATCGGCTATGAATCCGCCGCCGAAATGTTCAATTCGTTCAGCCTCGATGAGCGCCGTCAGATCATCGGATTATTTGATTTTATCCAGGGGCCGGAAACTGTTTCGCGCAAAGTCATCGCCCTGCAAAACCAGGATTTTGTCGCCTTCGCCGAACAATACAACGGCCCCGGCCAGGCCGCACAATATGGCGGAATGCTGCGCTTTCATTTTGAATTATTCAAGCTGTTAAAGTAGACAATATTTATAACAGCTTAGGACTTTGGCTTTTGGTCTTCGGTCTTTGGCGAGTGCTTGAAAATATTCCCTTTGCCCGGCGTCTTTGCTCCTGCGTTATTGCTCTCGGAGGCAAATTATTGAGGCAGGGATGCAATGCCCAAAAGCCAAAGCTCTAAGCCCGGATCAGTTACCAATATTTTTTTCAGGAGATACTAACTTGGCAATACTAAAACCATTTCGCGCCCTCCGTCCGAATCCCGACAATGCTTCGTTGGTCGCGGCTGTACCTTACGATGTCGTCAATACTGAAGAAGCGAGAAACCTGGCAGCAGGAAATCCGCTGAGCTTTTTGCACGCTTCACGGCCTGAAATTGACTTGCCGGAAGGCACGGACATTTACTCTGATGATGTGTACGCCAAAGCGAAAGAAAACTTTGAGGCGTTGATTGCTGCCGCGCCATTGATCACCGAAGCGCAGCCGAATTTTTATCTTTACCGTTTGAAAATGGGCGAGCGCGAACAGACCGGCATCGTCGCTTGTTGCTCAATAGATGAATACGACAACGACATTATCCGCAAGCACGAGCGCACCAGACCCGACAAAGAAAATGATCGGACGCGTCACATGCTGACCTTACGAGCACAAACCGGCCCGGTGTTTTTGACGTATCGCGCTGAAAAACGAATCAGTTCATTGCTGGAGCCTCTGACACACGCCGCGCCTTTATTTGCTTTTGTTGCGCCGGATGAAATCGTTCATACAATCTGGTTGTTGCCGCATGAACTCAATGCGCAAATTGCCGAAGCCTTTGGTGAAGTCCCTTTTCTTTATATCGCCGACGGACATCATAGCGCCAAAAGCGCCAGCCGCGCACGAGAAACTCTCCAGGCACAAACCCCGGATCACTCCGGCACAGAAGAATATAATTTTTTTCAATGTGTGATTTTCCCGGACGATCAACTTAGCATTTTGTCCTATAACCGCGCCGTCAAAGACCTCAATGGTCATGCGCCGCAGGAATTATTAGCCGCGCTGGAATTTAGTTTTCAGGTTACGGAAAGCGCTGCGCCAGCGCCTGACACGCGTGGCAATTACGCCATGTATCTGGCGGGAAAATGGTATGGATTAAAGCTCAAGCCGGAGTCTACTCAGCCTTTGACATTAATTGATCGGCTGGATGTCAGCGTCCTGCAGGATCGTGTACTCGCGCCATTATTAGGAATTGCCGACCCGCGCACCGACAAGCGCATTGATTTTATCGGCGGGATTCGCGGCACGGCGGAATTGGAG